>NZ_DATFMA010000096.1:0-142690 GCF_035267225.1 Ornithinimicrobium sp. | reverse complement strand
AGGTAGTCGACTGTGGCTCCGGTCGACTGGGCGCGCCCCACGCTGGCCGTCATCGGGCCCGCGCCGCGAGCTCACCCAGCGCCGGTCCGGTCAGGCGTCGCGTGGTCCACTCGTGCATGGCCTCGGCGCCGAGATGGGCGTAGACCTCGATGGCGGCCGTGTTCCAGTCGAGCACGGTCCACTCCATGCGCGGATAGCCCCGCTGCTGGCACACCTGTGCCAGCGCGGCCATCAGGTCAGCGCCGAGGCCCTGCCCCCGGTAGGCCGGCCGAACGTAGAGGTCCTCCAACCAGATGCCGTGGCGCCCGGTCCACGTCGAGAAGGTCCGGAACCAGATCGCCGTACCGGCCACGACGCCGTCGACCTCGGCCACGAACGCGAAGACCGCCGGCTCGCCGTGGGCTGGGAACAGCGCCGTGAGGTAGTCCTCGTGGGTGCCGGTCGCGGCGTCCGGCTCGCGCTCGTACTCGGCGAGCTCGGCCACGAGGGCCAGCAGGGCCGGTACGTCGGCTTCGGTAGCGACTCGGATCACCGCCCCAGCCTAGGCGGCTCGAGCACAGCCGATCGTGTGGCCACCGTCTCGGCCGAAAATCGCGTGGGGAAGCGGACCCCGGGTGCCTACAGTGGTGGGATGGAAGACCACGTCGCGACGCCCGTGACCCTGTGTGACTGGGCGGGCGGGGTAGAAGCCATTGGTCGCCTCATCGGGGCCTTCTACGACCGGGTCGAAACCATCGACGTGTTCGACCCCGTGTTCCCCGGCGGCGTCTCGCCCGCTCACCGAGAAGCCGTCACGGCCTGGTGGGTCGAGGTCTTCGGCGGTCCCAGCCGGTACACGCAGGAGTACGGCGGCTACCCGAACATGGTGCGTCACCACCGCAACCTCCAGATCACTGCAGAACAGCGCGCGACGTTCGTCTCGACCATGAGTCTGGCTGCCGACGACGCGGCCCTTCCCGCCGACCCGGAGTTCCGTTCCGCCCTGCTCGCCTACGTGGAGTGGGGAACGCGTCTGGCCCTCGCCAACTCCCAGCTCGGTGCCACACCACCCCCGCGCGCGCCGGTGCCTCGCTGGGGCTGGGGCGAAGCGCCTCCCTATCAGCCGTGAAGCGCCCCTCCCGGACCTTGGTCGCGTGCGCGACGGGGTCGGGTCATCGAACTCGAAGCGCGGTCGGTGTTCCTGCCTAGACTGAGGGCAACATGGCCAGCCTGTTCGACGACCTCACCTTTCCCGCCCCTACCGGGGTCGACGACGCCGGGGTGCCCGTCTGGGCCCTCCAGGAGCGCGGGCAGGCGCCGCCGTTCGTGGACGGCATTGCGGGGGAGCGACCCCAGCACGCACCGACGACGGGCCTCTCCGACCTCCTGGCGGGACTGAACCCGCCCCAACGCGAGGCCGTGGTGCACGAGGGCAGCCCGCTGTTGATCGTCGCCGGGGCCGGTTCGGGCAAGACGAGGGTGCTCACCCACCGCATCGCCCACCTCCTGGACTCGCGGGGGGTGAGCCCGGGGCAGGTCCTGGCCATCACCTTCACCAACAAGGCGGCCGCCGAGATGCGTGAGCGGGTGGCCGACCTCGTCGGGCCCCGGGCGCGTGCGATGTGGGTCTCCACCTTCCACTCGGCGTGCGTGCGCATCCTCCGCCGCGAGGCCACCACGATCGGGATGAAATCCACGTTCTCCATCTACGACGCGGCGGACAGCCAGCGGCTCATGGCTCTGGTCATCCGCGACCTCGACCTGGACCCCAAGCGCTATCCGGCGCGAGCGTTCACCGCCAAGGTCTCTTCCGCCAAGAACGAGCTCATCGACGAGGAGACCTACGCCGGCCAGGTGGGCAACAACCACTACGAGCGCATGGTGGCCTCGGCGTACACCATGTACCAGCAGCGCCTGCGGGCGGCGAACGCGTTGGACTTCGACGACATCATCTCGACCACCGTGAACATCCTCCAGGCGTTCCCCGCGGTGCGGGAGCACTACCGCCGTCGGTTCCGGCACGTGCTGGTGGACGAGTACCAGGACACCAACCATGCTCAGTACGTGCTGATCCGCGAGCTGGTGGGCAGCGGCGAGCACGGGGAACACGACGCCGTTCCGCTGGCGGAGCTGTGCGTGGTGGGCGACGCCGACCAGTCGATCTACGCCTTTCGCGGCGCCTCGATCCGCAACATCGTGGAGTTCGAGCAGGACTACCCGCAGGCCCGCACGATCGTGCTGGAGCAGAACTACCGTTCCACCCAGACCATTCTCGCCGCGGCCAACGCCGTGATCTCGCGCAACGGCAGCCGCCGGGACAAGCGGCTGTGGACGGACTCAGGATCAGGGCCGCAGATCGTCGGCTACGTCGCCGACGACGAGCACGACGAGGCGTCCTTCGTCTCTCAGCGGATCGACGCCCTGGGCGACGAGCACGCAGTGCGCCCCGCCGACGTGGCGGTGTTCTACCGCACCAACGCCCAGTCACGGGCGTTGGAGGAGGTGCTGGTGCGCACCGGTGTGCCCTACAAGGTCGTCGGCGGCACCCGGTTCTACGAGCGCCGCGAGGTCAAGGACGCGTTGGCCTACCTGCGCGTGCTGGCCAACCCCGCGGACGACGTCAACCTGCGCCGCATCATCAACGTGCCCAAGCGGGGCATCGGTGACCGCGCACAGGCCTGCGTGGCGGCCCTGGCCACCCGGGAGCGGATCTCTTTCGTCGCCGCTCTGGGGCGAGCCCAGGACGCGCCGGGCATCGCCTCGCGGTCCGTCGCCGCGGTCACCGGGTTCACCTCGCTGCTGGAGGAGCTCGGGCAGGTGGCCGCAGATCCCGGGCGGGGAGTGGGTGACCTCATCGAGGCCATCCTGGACCGTTCGGGCTATCTGTCCGGCCTGCGCGCCAGTGCGGACCCTCAGGACGAGACCAGGGTGGAGAACCTCGCCGAGCTGGTCGCGGTCGGTCGCGAGTTCGACGAGAACTACCCCGAAGGTGACCTGGTCGAGTTCCTGGAGCAGGTCTCGCTCGTCGCCGACGCCGACGACATCCCCGACGGGGCGGTCGCGGACGGGAACGACCCCGACGCCCAGGCAGCGGCCGGAGGCGGTGTGGTCACCTTGATGACCCTGCACACCGCCAAGGGGCTGGAGTTCCCGGTGGTCTTCCTCACCGGGATGGAGGACGGCACCTTCCCGCACATGCGCTCCCTCAACGACCCGGGAGAGCTGGAGGAGGAGCGGCGGCTGGCCTACGTGGGCATCACCCGCGCCCGGGAACGCCTGTTCATCAGCCGCGCCGGGTCGCGGTCCGCTTTCGGCGCGCCGCAGTGGAACCCTCCCTCGCGCTTCCTCGACGAGATCCCCGCCGACCTGGTGACGTGGGAGCGCACGGACGCCGACCGCGCCAGCTTCGCCGGCCGAGGCAGCGCGTCGTCGCGCTCCTCGGTGGTCCGGCTCAACCCACGCGGCTCGGCCCGTAGCACCCCTGCCCCCACGGTGGCCTCGGTGAGTGCTGGCGACCGGGTGACCCACGACACCTTCGGGCTCGGAACCGTGGTGCGCACCGAGGGGACCGGTGACAACACCATGGCCCACGTGGACTTCGGCGAGACCGGCGTCAAGCGGCTGCTGTTGCGTTTCGCGCCGCTGGAGAAGCTCTAGCCGCTAGAGGATGCCGTGGCGCTTCAGCCAGGGGCGTGGGTCGATGCGCGTGCCTTGTGGTGTGCGCACCTCGAGGTGCAGGTGTGCCCCCGTGCTCCTGCCCGTGTTGCCGACATCGCCCACGCGAGCGCCCGCTGACACCTGCTGACCGCGCTCGACCGCGATGCGCGACATGTGGCCGTAGGTGACCTCGGTGCCGTCGGGCAAGCGAAGCGTGACGTGGTGCCCGAGCCCACTGCTGTAGTCGGTCGCGGTCACCGTGGCGGCGGCGACCGCGTACAGCCCTGCGCCGTGCGGGGCCCCCACGTCGATCCCGTTGTGCATCCGTCCCCACCGCGGCCCGAACTCCGAGGTAACCCGGCCCTGCACCGGACGCGTGTACCGGCTGCTCGCCGCCTCGTCGGAGGCGTCCTTCACCGTCGCCGCGGCCCTCGAGGTGGCCATCCAGGCCCCCGCGGAGACAGCGGTGGCCGAGGCGCGGGCGGCCCCGGCATGGGTGCCCAGCGTTCTCGCCGCGGTGCGCGAATGAATGCGGGAGGCCGACGTCGTGCTGCCCTCGCGCAAGGAGGCACGGGCCGCCCCGCCGAGAGGGCCGGGCCGGTCCGCACCGACAGCCAGCAGGGCCTCCGCGTGCTCACTGCCGCCTGAGGGGATCGACGGTGTGCCCCCGGAAGCCACCAACAGCATGGCCAGGACCAAGGCGGGCACGAGGCGGGACCCCGGGCGCAGCGCCGCTGTGTGGCCCGCATCGCGGTGCCGGCCGCCGTCGCGCGGTCGAGAGACAGGAGACATCAGGGTTGACCTCATGGACAGGGGAGGTGCCCCACCGTGGAGGGGAGCGTCGGGTCGGGTGCTGCTCGGCGAGTCACAGGCCGCCAGGAGAAACTTTATGATAACGCAACCTGATCGTGACCTCAACGTGACCATCGATGAGGGCGGAGCGCGACCCGCCCTCGCGGAGCGCGTCTGCGCTACTGTGCCTGGCATGACCTCCTCCCCGCTGCGTGTGGTCGTGGCGAAGCCCGGCCTGGACGGGCACGACCGAGGGGCCAAAGTAGTGGCGCGTGCGCTGCGCGACGCCGGAGTCGAGGTCATCTACACCGGTCTGCACCAGACCCCAGAGCAGATCGTGGAGGCCGCCATCGCCGAGGATGCCGACGCCGTGGGGCTGTCGGTCCTCTCCGGCGCGCACATGACGCTGTTCGCCAAGGTCATCGATCTGCTCCGGGCCAGGGACGCCGAGGACATCGTGGTGTTCGGCGGCGGCATCATCCCCCAGGCCGACATCCCGCTGCTCTCCGAGATGGGCGTCGCCCGGGTCTTCACGCCCGGCGCGACGACGAGCGAGATCACCTCGTGGGTGCACTCCGAGCTGAACACCACCTAGCGGGGTGCAGCCGATTCCAGTCCGCCAACCACCAACGATCGGGAAGTGACTCGTGGATCTTTTCGAGTACCAGGCCAGGGACATGTTCGAGGCGCACGGCGTACCGGTGCTTCCCGGTGAGGTCATCACCGACGCGAGCGAGGCCGAGGCCGTCGCCTCCCGCATCGGCGCGGACAGTGGCGGTGTCGTCGTGGTCAAGGCGCAGGTGAAGACCGGCGGTCGGGGCAAGGCTGGGGGAGTGAAGCTGGCCAAGAGCGCGCCGGAGGCAGCCACGGCCGCCAGTGAGATCCTGGGGATGGACATCAAGGGGCACACGGTGCACCGGGTGATGATCGCGGCGGGCGCCGAGATCGACCAGGAGTACTACTTCTCGCTGTTGCTCGACCGCTCCCAGCGCACCCTGCTGGCCATGTGCAGCCGGGAGGGTGGGGTCGAGATCGAGAAGCTGGCCGTGGAACGTCCGGAGGCTCTCGCCAGAGTCCACGTCGACCCTCTGGTGGGCATCGACGCCGAGGTGGCGGCCCGGATCACTGCCGAGGCCGGCTTCGAGGAGGAGGAGCGTGACGCCATCGCCGAGGTGCTGCAACACCTCTGGCGGGTGTACGAGCAGGAGGACGCCACGTTGGTGGAGGTCAACCCGCTGGTGCGGACCGCCGACGGCAGCATCATCGCTCTCGACGGGAAGGTCAGCCTGGACGAGAACGCGGACTTTCGGCACGAGGACCACGCCGACCTCGCTGACCAGGGCGCGAGCGACCCGCTGGAGGCGAGAGCCAAGGAGAAGGACCTGAACTACGTGAAGCTGGACGGCAACGTCGGCATCATCGGCAACGGTGCCGGGCTGGTGATGTCGACGTTGGACGTCGTCGCCTACGCCGGGCACGACCTCGGTGAGCAGGACGGCGTGACGGCGACCCCGGCCAACTTCCTCGACATCGGGGGCGGCGCGTCGGCCCAGGTGATGACCGACGGTCTCGACATCATCCACTCCGACGAGCAGGTGCGCTCGGTGTTCGTCAACGTGTTCGGTGGCATCACGGCCTGCGACGAGGTGGCCAACGGCATCGTCGGGGCGCTGGAACAGCTCGGCGACTCGGCCTACAAGCCTCTGGTCGTCCGGCTCGACGGCAACAACGTCGAGGAGGGACGCCGCATCCTCTCCGAGGCCGACCATCGGTTGGTGACGTTGGCCGACACCATGGACGGGGCCGCCCGCCAGGCCGCCGAGCTCGCCCTCAACCCCAGCCGCTGAGCAGTCAGGAGCACGCCATGGCGATCTTTCTCGACGAGTCCTCCAAGGTCATCGTCCAGGGCATGACCGGCGGCGAGGGCCGCAAGCACACCCAGCGCATGCTGCGCTCGGGCACTGCCGTGGTCGGCGGGGTCAACCCCAAGAAGGGAGGGCAGAGCGTCGACTTCGAGGACGACGTCTCGGTGCCCGTCTTCGCCTCCGTCGCCGAGGCCGTGGAGCAGACCGGGGCTGACGTGTCGGTGATCTTCGTGCCGGCAGCCTTCACCAAGGCTGCTGTCGTCGAGGCGGTCGACGCGCAGGTCCCGCTGGTCGTGGTCATCACCGAGGGCATTCCGGTCAAGGACACCGCCGAGTTCTACAGCTACGCAGCGGCCGGCGGCACCACCCGGATCATCGGTCCCAACTGTCCGGGGCTGATCAGTCCCGGACAGTCCAACGCCGGCATCATCCCGGCGGACATCACGACCTCCGGTCGGATCGGCCTGGTCTCGAAGTCCGGGACCCTGACCTACCAGATGATGTTCGAGCTGCGGGACATCGGCTTCACCTCCTGCGTGGGGATCGGTGGGGACCCGGTGATCGGCACGACGCACATCGACTGCCTGCAGGCCTTCGAGAACGATCCGAAGACCGAGGCGATCGTGATGATCGGCGAGATCGGCGGCGACGCGGAGGAGCGCGCTGCCGACTACATCAGAGAGCACATCAGCAAGCCCATCGTCGGATATGTCGCGGGCTTCACGGCGCCCGAGGGCAAGACCATGGGACACGCCGGCGCCATCGTCTCGGGCTCGTCGGGAACCGCGGAGGCCAAGAAGGAAGCGCTCGAAGCGGCAGGGGTCAAGGTCGGCAAGACCCCCTCACAGACCGCCGAGCTGATGCGTGAGGTCGTCACCCAGCTGTAGGCCCATCCCGGGGCCGCCGGCCCAGGATCTGGCGACCGCCGCGTCACCGTCCGGACGTGCTGTCGTGGTGCGCGGTGTGCCTGCGGCAATTGGCGCCTTCAGCCAGCGACGATGGGCCTGCTATGACTGTCCACGAGCGCATCATGACCGCCACCCGGCTCACCTCGGTCAGCAAGCCACGCGCCACGCAGGATGTCATCCGGTGGTGGGACCTGGCCCGGCTGCAGTCGTGGGCCAGTGCCGCTGCGGCGGCTGGGCTCGCCGCCCTCGTCACCTACCTCCTGGTCGCGGTGCCGGTGCTGGTGGCGTGGTTCGCGGACACGCTGTCCACGGTCTCGGTGTGGCAGGCCCTGGGTGTGGCCTCGGCGGGATGGGCCCTGGCACACCGCGGCGTGGTCGTCGCCCCTGAGGTGTCGGTCCAGCTGACCCCGTTGCTCTTGACGGCCCTCCCGGTGCTGGTATGCCGGTACGCCGCCCGTCACGTGCTCACCGACCCCGACGTCGGCTCGCGCCGGTCCCGTAAGGACACGATCAAGGGGTTCGCGGCGGCGTGGCGCGGCGTCCACGGGGCCGAGCTCGTCGCCTTCGTGGTGGGCTACCTGGCCACCGGGGTCGCGATCTGCGCCGTCTCCCGGCTGGGCGCGGCGGCGGCGTCGCTATGGCTGGCGGTACCCGGTCTGGTGCTCGTGCCGTTGAGCGGGATCGGCCTGGCGCTGCTCCGGGAGCATCGTCGAGCCGAGAACCCCACCATCGACCGTGCCTTGAGGTGGATGGCCCTGCGCGTTCCGGTGCTGGCGAGACGCGCGCTGAAGCCGGCCGGGGAGGCCCTCGCGGCGTTGGGCGTGCTGGCCCTGCTCATCGTGGTGGCCCTCCTCGTGACGCGAGGCAGTCGCATCGTCACTCTCTACGGGGCTCTGGACACCGGCACCGTCGGCGTCGGCGTCCTGACCCTGGGCCAGCTGCTGCTGCTTCCCAACCTGATGCTCTGGGCCCTGGGATGGATGGCCGGGCCGGGGATGTCGATCGGAACCGTCCACGTGAGCTGGCAGGAGACCACTACCGGCGACCTGCCACTCGTCCCCGTGCTGGCCTCTCTGCCCGAACCCGGTGCCCACCCGATGTGGGTCACCGTCGTGGCGGCCCTTCCCGTCCTGGTCGGAGGGTGGATAGGCCTGCGCAGTGCGCGCTCCGCCCCTCGACTGGCCTCCTGGTGGACCAAGGCCCAGGTCGCCCTGGCTGCGTGCGCGTGGGTCGCGTTCACGGTGCTGGCCCTGAGCTGGCTCGCGGCCGGCAGCATGACCCCAGGACTCATGGGAACGATCGGCACGCAGCCTTGGGGCACGACCGCCGCCCTGGGGGTCGAGCTCGTGGCGGGGTCTCTCCTGGTGCTCACCACGATGCATATCCTGCGCCGCCGCCTCTAGCGGGGGCGGCGGGGGGCTACGCTCTCATCCGTGCCACCCTCACCCCCCTCCCCGGTGCCCGCCGTGGTGCTGGTCTCGGGGAGCGGCAGCATCCTGCAGGCGCTCATCGACGCGTGCGACGACCCCGAGTACGGCGTCACGATCGCCGCGGTGGGAAGCGACCGGCCCGGGGTGGGCGGTCTGGTGCGAGCCCAGGGTGCCGGCATCCCCACCTTCGTCTGCTCGCCCGGTGACTTCCCCGACCGCGGGCAGTGGGACGGTGCGCTGGAGGCGGAGGTGAGCCGACACCTCCGGCAGACCCCACCGGACCAGCCTCGATGGGTGGTCACCGCCGGCTTCATGCGGCTCCTGGGCACGGCCGTCCTGGGCGCCTGTTCCGTGCTCAACACCCACCCCGCCCTCCTGCCCTCGTTTCCGGGGACGCGAGCCGTCGCCGATGCGCTCGCGCACGGCGTGAAGGTGACCGGCGCCACGGTGCACCTGGTCGACGAGGGCACCGACACCGGTCCGATCGTGGCCCAGCGTGCCGTCCCGGTCCGTCCCGACGATGACGAAGGGTCGCTTCACGAACGCATCAAGGTCGTCGAGCGGGATCTGCTGGTGCGCACGGTGCGGCGTGTGCTGACCCGCGGCTACGAGACGCACGACAGAAAGGTCCTCCTCGCGTGAACGCTTCATCCGAGTCCCGGCGCCCCGTGCGTCGGGCGCTGATCTCCGTCTACGACAAGACCGGCTTGGCGGAGCTCGCCCGCGGTCTGCACCACGCCGGAGTCAGGCTGGTCTCCACCGGCTCGACGGCGGCGCGGATCGCGGATGCAGGCGTTCCGGTCACCCCGGTGGAGGAGGTCACGGGTTTCGAGGAGTGCCTGGGAGGGCGGGTGAAGACCTTGCATCCGGCGGTGCACGGCGGCCTGCTGGCCGACCAGAGCAACGACGAGCACACCCGCTCCATCGCAGACCTCGGCATCGAGGCCTTCGACCTGCTCGTGGTCAACCTCTACCCCTTCGCGCAGACCGTGGCCGCGGGCACCGACGTGGCCGGGTGCATCGAGCAGATCGACATCGGCGGGCCGGCGATGGTGCGAGGCGCGGCCAAGAACCACGGCAGCGTCGCCGTGGTGGTCGACCCGACCGACTACGACGAGGTTCTGCGGGCGGTGGGTGACCAGGGCTTCACGCTGGCCCAGCGTCAGCGCCTGGCCGCTCAGGCCTTCCGGCACACCGCCACCTACGACACGGCAGTCGCGTCGTGGATGGCCGCCACGCTCGTGCCCGACCACGACGGTGCGGACGTGACGCCGGAGTGGGTCGCAGCGACCTGGGCCCGGTCGCAGGTGCTTCGCTACGGGGAGAACCCGCACCAGGCGGCTGCGGTCTATCTGACCTCTCCGGGAGGCCCGTTCGGGCAAGGGGGGCTCGCGACAGCCGAGCAGCTGCACGGGAAGGCGATGTCGTACAACAACTTCGTCGACGCCGACGCGGCACTGCGAGCCGCACACGACCATGGCACCGAGCCGACGGTGGCCATCGTCAAGCACAACAACCCGTGTGGCATCGCGGTGGGGGCGGACGTCGCCCAGGCGCACGCCAAGGCGCACGCGTGCGATCCCGTCTCGGCCTACGGGGGAGTAGTGGCGAGCAACCAGCCGGTCACCACCGCGATGGCCCGCGGGCTCGCCGACATCTTCACCGAGGTAGTCGCGGCGCCCGGTTTCGAGCCCGAGGCGCTGGAGCTGCTGTCGAGGAAGAAGAACGTGCGGCTGCTGCGAGTGGATGCCCCGATCACGTCGGCACCGGAAGGCCGCCTCATCTCGGGTGGGCTGCTCCTGCAGCAGCCGGACGATCTCGCCGCAGCGACGGACAGCGGCGGGGACGACCCGACGCGGTGGCGGCGGGTCGCCGGCCCCGAGGCCGGCGAGAGCACGCTGGCCGACCTGGCCTTCACCTGGCGCGCCTGCCGGGCGGTGAAGTCGAACGCGATCCTCCTCGGCTTCCAGGGCGCCAGCGTCGGCATCGGTATGGGGCAGGTCAACCGGGTCGACAGCGCGCACCTGGCCGTACGCCGGGCGGGCTCCCGAGCCGCGGGCAGCGTCGCCGCCTCTGACGCCTTCTTCCCCTTCGCCGACGGGCTTCACGTCCTCCTCGACGCGGGCGTGGCCGCCGTCGTCTCGCCCGGAGGCTCGGTCCGCGACGAGGAGGTTGTCGCCGCGGCCGACGCGGCCGGGGTGAGCCTGTACTTCACCGGCACCCGCCACTTTGCGCACTGAGCGGCCGGTGGCTCCACTCCTGCTGTTGGCCGGCGCCGTCGCCGTGCTCAGCGGCAGCATGGTGGCGTTGCAGGCCCGGGCCAACGGCCGGCTCGCCGAGCAGGTCGGCGCGTTCCCCGCGGCCGGTTTCAGCTTCTTCAGTGGGCTCGCAGCCTTGAGTCTGCTCCTGGTCAGTGGGCGCTTCCGGGCACGGCTGGCCCGTGTGCCTGCTGCTGTGCGCTCCGGGGGGCTGCGGTGGTTCCACGTGCTCGGTGGCGTTGCCGGCGGTCTGCTGGTGTCCACGCAGACGTATGCCGTGCCGATGGTCGGAGTGGCTGCCTTCCTGGTGGCCGTCGTGGGTGGCCAGGTGGTCAGCTCGCTGGTGGTCGACCGCCAGGGCTGGGGCCCTGCGCCTGCGCAGGCCCTGAGCCGTGCCCGCGTCCTCGCCGCCGGAATCGCCGTGGTGGGGGTCGCCCTCACCGCGACCGCCGGAGAGGCCGCCGGTGGGACAGCGCCCGGGGCCGGTCTGGAGGGGGCCGTGCTGCCCGTTGCCGTGGCCTTCACCGTCGGCCTGCTCGCCTCGCTGCAGTTCGCCTTCAACGGCCGGGTCACGCGGGCCGCCGGAGTGCCGACCGTGACGGCACTGATCAACTTCGCGGTCGGTGGGGCGACCGTGGCGTTGATCGGCTCGGTACTCGCCGCCACCGGCTGGCTCGCGCGACCCTCCGGCCTGGATGTGCCGTGGTGGGCATGGGCCGGCGGGCTCTGCGGGGTTGTCTTCATCACCGGAGCCGCGTGGGCCGTGCAGCACACCGGGGTGCTCGTCTTCGGGCTGCTTGCGGTCACCAGCCAGGTCGGCGTGGGTGCCGCGCTCGATCTGACCAACCCGGCGATGAGCGACCGCGTCGACACCCAGCTGGTGGCCGGAATGGCGCTGGCCGTGTCCGGGTCGGCCCTGGCCGGCCTCGCCGCTGCCCGCAGCGCGCGTCGCCGATCGGTGAGCCGGGCCGCGGCTGGCTAGAGTTGCGGCCATGAGCGCCACCATTCTCGACGGCAGGGCCGTGCTGGCTGACATCAAGGCAGAGCTGGCGGTTCGCGTCGAACACCTGGTCGACGCCGGCCACCGACCCGGACTGGGCACGATCCTGGTCGGGGAGGACCCCGGCAGCAGCTGGTACGTCGGGGCCAAGCACCGCGACTGCGCCGAGATCGGTATCGCCTCCATCCGGCACGACCTGCCCGCTGGCACTCCGGCCGCAGAGGTCGAGCGCTTGGTCGACGAGCTGAACGCAGACCCCGCGTGCACAGCGTTCCTGATCCAACAGCCCACCGGGCTCGACGAGTTCGCGCTGCTCTCCCGGGTCGACCCGGTCAAGGACGTCGATGGTCTGCATCCGGTCAACCTGGGCTCCCTGGTGCTCGGGGAGCCGGCCCCGCTGCCGTGCACCCCTGTCGGCGTGGTCGAGCTCCTGCGCCGGTACGAGGTGCCCATCGACGGCGCCGAGGTGGTGGTCATCGGCCGGGGCCTGACCGTCGGGCGGCCCCTGGGCCTCATCCTGACCCGACGCAGCGAGAACGCCACGGTGACGTTGTGCCACACCGGCACCCGCGACCTGGCCGCGCACCTGGGGCGGGCCGACATCGTGGTGGCCGCAGCCGGCGTGCCGGATCTGGTGCGCGCCGAGATGGTCAAGCCAGGTGCTGCGGTGCTGGACGTCGGGGTGGCACGTCGGGACGGCAAGATCGCCGGGGACGTGGCGGCCGAGGTGGCGGAGGTGGCGGGGTGGGTCTCGCCCAACCCCGGCGGAGTGGGACCGATGACCCGGGCCATGTTGCTGAGCAACGTCGTGGCCGCTGCGGAACAAGGGGCGAGCGCAGCCGGTGACCGATGAGCACCGGCGGTGGCGGGTGTCCCAGCCTCTGGGAGCGTGGTGGTTGCTCCCTGCGGGGCTGACCCTGTCGCTGGCCATCCTGCTGCTGGTGGGGCTGCGGCCCTTCGGGTATGCGATGGCGGCCACCGTGGCGGTGGCCGCGGTAGTGCGGCTGGTCTCACCAGGAGGCCGTTCGGGAGGGCTCATCGTGCGTTCGCGCAGCTGGGACGTGGCCCTGCTGGTGGCGTTCGCGGTCGCCACGACGGCGTTGGTCGCCACCCTCGTGATCCGCTGAGCCGCGAGCGGGTGCCCCCGGCGGCGAGACCGCGGTGCGGTCAGTCGATCAGGCCCAGGGAGCGCACGGCGTCGCGCTCCTCGGTCAGCTCCTCGACGCTGGCCTCGATGCGCTGCCTCGAGAAGTCCGGGACCTCGAGCCCCGGGACGATCTCCCACTGCCCCTGTGAGGTGCGCACCGGGAAGGAGCACATGAGGCCTTCGGGAATGTCGTACGAGCCGTCGGAGGGCACCACCATCGAGGTCCAGTCGTCGGCCGGCGTGCCGGTCATCCAGTCACGGGTGTGGTCGATGGTGGCCGCGGCCGCCGACGCCGCCGACGAGGAGCCGCGGGTCTCGATGATCGCGGCACCGCGCTTGGCCACGGTCGGGATGAAGGTCTCGGCAAGCCACTCCTGGTCACCCACCGCCTCGGCCGCGTTCTCCTCGCCGACGCGCGCGTTGAACAGGTCGGGGTACTGGGTGGCCGAATGGTTGCCCCAGATAGTCATCCGGCTGATGTCGGTGACCGGCCGGCCGGTGCGCTGCGAGAGCTGCGCGACGGCGCGGTTGTGGTCGAGCCGGGTCAGCGCGGTGAAGCGCTCACGGGGGATGTCCGGCGCGTTGCTCAGGGCGATCAGGGCGTTGGTGTTGGCCGGGTTGCCGGTGACCGCCACGCGCACGTCGTCCGCGGCGTGGTCGTTCAACGCCTTGCCCTGGCCGGTGAAGATCCCCCCGTTGGCCTCGAGCAGGTCGGCTCGCTCCATCCCCTTGGCCCGAGGGCGGGCTCCCACCAGCAGGGCGAAGCTGACGCCGTCGAAGACCACGGTCGGGTCGTCGCCGATCTGCACCCCGGACAGCAGCGGGAACGCGCAGTCGTCGAGCTCCATCACCACGCCTTCCAGGGCCTTCAGCGCGTCGCTGATCTCCAGCAGCCGGAGCTCGACCGGCGTGTCGGGCCCGAACATCTCCCCGGACGCGATGCGGAACAGCAGGTTGTAGCAGATCTGGCCGGCGCCGCCGGTGACGGCGACCTTGACGGGGGTGCGGTCCACGAGGATCCCTTTCGGGCGGGTCTTGTTGCGGTCTGTTCGCACCGTAGCAGCGTCGAGGCGGGCGATCGGCCGGTGAGCCAGCCCGTTCCGGGCGGCCAGGCGCTAGCCTGATCGGGATCCGACGACGCCGCCCCGCCCGCCGCATACCAGGAGCTGTTGCACCCCATGCCGACGATCACCTATACCGTCACCGACGAGGCGCCCATGCTGGCGACGCACTCCCTGAAGCCCATCGTCGAGGCGTTCGCGGCCACCGCCGGAATCGACGTCGAGACCAGGGACATCTCGTTGGCCGCCCGCACGCTCGCGGCCTTCGCCGACGTCCTGCCGGAAGGTCAGCGCGTGCCGGACGCCCTGGCCGAGCTGGGCGAGATGACCAGCTCGCCCAGGGCGAACATCGTCAAGCTGCCGAACATCAGCGCCTCCCTGCCCCAGCTGAAGGCGGCGGTCGCCGAGCTGCAGTCCCAGGGCTACGACCTGCCGGACTACCCCGAGTCCCCCAGCGGGCAACAGGAGCAGGACGCCCGTGCGCGCTACGACTCGGTCAAGGGCAGTGCGGTCAACCCGGTGCTGCGCCAGGGGAACTCGGATCGCCGAGCGCCGGCGTCGGTGAAGAACTTCGCGCGTTCCCACCCCCACTCCATGGGGCCGTGGTCGGCGGACTCGAAGAGCAACGTGGCCACCATGGAGGACGGCGACTTCCGGCATACCGAGAAGTCGGTCGTGATGGAGGCCGCGGACACCCTGCGTATCGTGCACGTCGGCGAAGGGGGCGCTGAGAGCGTGCTCAAGGACGGTATCGAGGTCCAGGCCGGCGAGATCGTCGACGCTGCGGTGATGCGGGTCCGCGCCCTGCGCCCCTTTCTGTCCCAGCAGGTCGACCGGGCCACCGAGGAGGGCCTGCTGTTCTCGGTGCACCTCAAGGCGACGATGATGAAGGTCTCCGACCCGATCATCTTCGGGCACACGGTCAGCGCGGTGCTGCCGGAGGTCTTCGACCGCTACGGGGACGAGATGGCCTCGGCCGGGCTGAGCCCGAACCACGGGCTGGGTGGTGTCCTCAGCGGCCTGGACGACCTCGAGGAGGAGACGGCCGCACGAGTCCGGGCGGCCATCGACGAGGGGCTGGAGCAGGGCCCGGACCTGGCCATGGTCGACTCCGACCGCGGCGTGAGTGGACTGCACGTTCCCAGCGACATCATCATCGACGCCTCGATGCCGGCCATGATCCGTAGCTCCGGGCAGATGTACGCCCCCGATGGCGCCATGGCGGATGCCCTGGCGGTGATCCCGGACAGCAGCTACGCCGGCGTGTACCAGGCCGTCCTCGACGACTGCCGGGCGCACGGGGCGTTCGACCCGGCCACCATGGGCTCGGTGCCCAACGTGGGCCTCATGGCCCAGAAGGCCGAGGAGTACGGCAGCCACGACAAGACCTTCGAGGTCGAGCAGGCCGGCGTGGTGCGTGTGCTCAGCTCCGCCGACGACGTGCTGCTGGAGCACGAGGTCGGTGAGGGCGACATCTGGCGTGCCTGCCAGACCAAGGACGTGCCGGTGCGCGAATGGGTGGCGCTGGCGGTGGCGCGGGCGCGGGCCACCGGTGCGCCGGCCGTCTTCTGGCTGGACGAGGACCGCGAGCACGACGCGCACCTGGTCAGCAAGGTGCGCGAGTACCTCGAGCACGAGGACACCGAGGGCCTGCAGCTGGAGGTCATGGCACCGGTGGAGGCCACCGGGTACACCCTGGGGCGGGTGCGCTCGGGCGAGGACACCATCTCGGTCACCGGGAACGTCCTGCGTGACTACCTGACGGACCTGTTCCCCATTCTCGAGCTCGGCACGAGCGCCAAGATGCTGTCGGTGGTGCCGCTGATCTCCGGCGGCGGGCTGTTCGAGACCGGCGCCGGCGGGTCCGCACCCAAGCACATGCAGCAGCTGCTGTCGGACAACCACCTGCGATGGGACTCCTTGGGAGAGTTCCTTGCCCTCGCGGTCAGCCTCGAGCACCTGGCCCAGGCCACCGACAGCCCGGCCGCCGCCGTGCTGGCCGCAGCCCTGGACCGGGCCACCGAGCGCCTGCTGTCGGAGGGCAGGTCCCCGAGCCGCACCATCGGTGAGATCGACAACCGCGGAAGCCACGTCTACCTCGCTCTGTACTGGGCACACGAGCTCGCTGAGCAGTCCGAGGATGCTGACCTCGCGCAGGCGTTCTCGGGCACGGCTCGCGACCTCGCCGGGCACGAGGAGCAGATCGTGGCCGAGCTGCGCGAGGCGCAGGGCCGCACGGTCGAGATCGGTGGCTACTACCACCCCGACAAGGAGGCGACGACCTCGGTGATGCGCCCCTCCGCGACCTTCAACCGCATCCTCGGCGAACTGCACGAACCCGACGGCGTCTAGTCCGGCGCCCATCGCCGCCCGCCGGTCGGTATACCGGTCACGGCAAGGAGTGTCTCAGTCGACGACCACGGTGTTCTCCACCTGGTTCGAGCCCAGGTTGACCACGAGCAACCGGGCTGGGGTCTCGCCCGAGCTCGTGCCGTTGTGGACCACCCCGACCGCCTCCATGATGGTCTCGCCCTCGGTGTAGGTCCGCGTGCCGTCGCCGCCGTAGTCGACGCTCACCTCACCCTCCAGGACCCAAGCCAGCATCGGCGCTTCGTGCGTGTGCGGTCCCGTCCGTTCACCGGGCTCGAGGGTGAGCAGGCTCGCGCTCACCTCCGGCCGGCCTCGAGGGTAGGTCAGCGGCTGGTCCAGGACGGTCTCGGACTCCGCGTCCAGGAGTACCTCGAGCGGCTCCTCGGTGACCGGCACCACCACCTCGTCCTCGTCGCCCTCCTGCCCCTGCGCCCCGCATCCCGCCAGCACCACCGCGACCATGACGGTGGCGAGCGTGGTCACCCCTGCTGGTTCTCCCATCCGTTCACTGTGACATCCGGCGCGAGCAACCGCACGCAGCCTGGGAGCCGGATGACCGGCGTGGGAGACGCCGGGGTGCCACGCGGTAGGGTCACCGGCTGTGAGGAACCCCTGGTCCGTCGGTGTGGTGTCCGTCGGTGTGGTGCTGGTGATCCCGGACCCGGTCGGCCCCGAGGTCACGCGAATCCGGGCCGCGCTGGGGGACCCGCGCGCCGAGGGCATGCCGGCCCACATCACCCTGCTCCCGCCGACGGATGTCGACACCGAGCGGTTGGACGACCTCCGCGCGCATCTGGCACGTGTGGGCCAAGGCCACGCCGCGATGCGGATCAGCCTCGCCGGGACTCAGACGTTCCGGCCGGTCTCGGACGTGGTCTACCTGGCCTTGGGCGAGGGGGTGCAGGCTTGTCACGACCTGGGCCGGGCCGTCTGCCGAGGTCCGGTGCCCACCCCCTCGCCCTTCCCGTTCCACCCCCACGTCACCCTGGCCCACGACCTCCAGCCGACGAGGCTGGATGCCGTCCAGGAGGAGTACGCCACGTTCACGGCTGAGTTCTGCCTCAGCGAGATGTGCCTGTACCGCTGGGAGGAGTCCGGGGGCTGGCAGGTCGACTCGCGCCACCCGCTCGCCGGTGTCCTGGCCTCCTGAGCGACCGCGCTCAGAGCACCTCGCCGTGCCCGTTCGTGGCCAGGCTGTCCACGACCTTCTTGACGTCCTGCACGTGCGCGCGGGTGGTCACCAGCACCGCGTCGCCGGTGTCCACCACGACGACGTCCGTCATCCCCAGGGTCACGACCGGACGACCACCGGAGGCGATGACCAGCCCCGAGGTGTCCGAGGCGGTCACGAGGGACTCCGCGCCCCCCACGCGCAGCAGCGGATGGTCCGCGGCGACGGGCAGGTGCGCACCCAGGGCAGCGAAGTCTCCGATGTCGTCCCAGGCGAAGTCGGCCTCCACCACGGCCACGCGCCCGTCCCGGGCCGCGGGTTCGGCGACGGCGGTGTCGATGGCCGCTTCCGCTATGGACGGCCACAGCCGGTCGATGTCCTGCGGACGGGCCACGACGCTGCGCAGGCTCGCGGCCAGCTGCGGCTGCCACTGCTCGATCATGGACATCAGCACCCGGGCCCGGACCACGAACATGCCGGCGTTCCACAGGTCCCCCTGCTCCACGTAGCGGGCGGCCGCCTCGGCATCCGGCTTCTCCACGAAGGCCGAGACCGCGCGGGTGGCGGGGCCGCCGGCGACGGGTCGGGGGTAGGCGGGGCCAGGCCGGATGTAGCCGAAGCCGGTGGCCGGCCGCGTGGGCCGCACCCCCAGGGTCACGAGCATGCCCTCACGGGCCACCTGTACCGCACGGACGACGGCGGCCTCGAAACGAGCGTGGTCGCTGACGACGTGGTCGGCGGCGAACGAGCCGAGGACCGCCTGGGGCTGGTGGTGCTCGAGCCAGGCGGCGGCCCAGCCGATCGCCGGCAGGGAGTCGCGGGGGGCGGGCTCGAGGAGAAGCTGGTCCGCGCCCACTCCGGGCAGAGCCTCTCGCACCGCAGCGGCGTGGTCGGTGCCGGTGACCACCTTCAGGCGCTCTCCGCACAGCGGGCGCAGCCGCCTGACGGTGTCCGCGAGCAGCGAGGACCCGTGGCCGGTGACGTCGAGCAGGAACTTCGGGTGCTGCCGGCGGGACAACGGCCAGAGCCGCGTCCCGGATCCACCGGCCGGCACCACCGCCCAGAAGTCGCTCACGCCGTCTTGACCCGAGCCGGTGGCGGCCCCCGGCAGAGGTGGCGTCTTCTCCTCGGTGTCGGGCCGGTTGGCATCCCCTGCGTCCTCGCCCATCGGCCCGAGTGTAGGTGGCGCAACCGGCACCCCCAGCCCTCACATCGTCTTCGGGCCGCGAACTGCGGGCTGGAGGTCCTGGGTCGAGGCTGGGGGTGGCGAACTAGGGTGGAGGTGTGCGGGCAGGGATGGGTCGACGCGCGGTCGACGCCGGGTATACGCGGCTGGCCCGACCGGTGCTCTTCCGGCTGGATGCCGAGCGAGCCCATCACCTGGCCATGACCGCCGCCCAGGCTCTGGCGGCCCGGAAGATCTCCCAGGGCGCGTTGGCCCGGCTGACGCAGATGGCCCCGGTCGCGCCGGCGCGCGCGGTCGAGGTGTGCGGGATCTCCTTCCCACACCGGCTGGGACTGGCTGCCGGGATGGACAAGAACGGGGTCGCGGTGCCGACGTGGTCCGCCCTGGGCTTCGGGCACGTCGAGGTCGGCACGGTCACCGCCCGTCCGCAGCCGGGCAACCCGCGGCCCCGGCTAGTGCGGTTGCCGCGTAGCCAGGCCCTCGTCAACGCCATGGGCTTCAACAACGACGGCGCGTCGTCGTTGGCCGCTCACCTGCGAGAGCACCGCGAGCGCGGCCTGGTCGACATCCCGGTGGGGGTGTCCATCGGCAAGGGGAAGCAGACGCCGGTGGAGCAGGCCACCGCGGACTACCTGCGGTGCCTCGAGGCCGTGCGCGACGTCGCCGACTACATCGCGGTGAACGTCTCCAGCCCGAACACTCCCGGTCTGCGCTCGTTGCAGGATGCGGATCCACTCCGGGAGCTGCTCGCCGAGGTGGTGCGGTCCGCCGCCGGTCTGCCCGTGCTGGTGAAGGTGGCACCGGATCTCAGCCTTCCCGCCGTGGATGAGGCGCTGCAGGTCGCCACGGACGCCGGGGTGTCAGGGATCATCGCGGGCAACACGACCCTGAAGCGCGACCATGTCGACCTCGTCGAGCAGCATCTCGCCCCCGCCGCCGGAGGCCTGTCGGGCCGCCCGCTGACCGAGCGGTCCCGTCAGATGGTCGAGCACATCACGGCAGTCAGCGACTTCCCGGTGATCGGCGTCGGGGGCATCATGACGGTCGACGACGCCCGAGCCATGCTGGACGCCGGCGCCACGCTGGTGCAGGTCTACACCGGGCTGGTCTACGGGGGGCCTGCTCTCGTGCGGCGCCTCCGCCAGCTGTAGGCATCCAAGACGAGCCGGCCGGATGCGCAGGCATCCGTTGTCGGCGCTGCTGGCAGCCTTTAGTCTGGGACGCCTCGACTCGAGAAGGGCGTTGCCATGGAAGGCACATTCGTCAGCATTCTGCCGCCGGTCTTGGCGATCGTTCTGGTCATCGCGACCAAGCGCGTCGTGCTCAGCCTGGGAGCCGGCGTCCTCGCCTCTGCGCTGATCATCTCCGACTGGAACCCCCTGCAGGCGCTGTCCGAGGTCTGGACCGCCTTCGTGGAGATCTTCTGGGTCGAGGGTGCCGTCAACACGAGCTACGTCTACATCCTGATCTTCACGCTCACCCTGGGCATGATCACCGCGCTGATCCTCATGGCCGGAGGCAGCACGGCCTTCTCGGACTGGGCGGTCGAACGCATCCGCACCCGCCGGGGGGCCCAGTTCCTGGGAGCCGTGCTCGGCGTGGTCATCTTCATCGACGACTACTTCAACGCCCTCGCCGTCGGCCAGGTGGCGCGGCCGGTCACGGACCGGCACCGGGTGGCACGGGCCAAGCTCGCCTACCTGATCGACTCCACCTCCGCGCCGGTCGCGGTGCTCGCCCCCTTCTCCAGCTGGGGCGCCTACATCATCGGGGTCATGGCTCCGATGGTGGCTGCCTCGGCGCTGACGATCAGCGAGTTCGAGGCCTTCCTGACCGCGGCCACCATGAACTACTACGCCATCGCGGCCATCATGACGGTCTTCCTCGTGGTCTCCTTGCAGATCGACCTCGGCCCGATGCGCAAGGAGGAGCGCAGGGCCATCGCCGAGGGCAAGACCTTCGACGACAGCCTCGACATCCCCGGCGAGCTCGACGAGGACCTTCCGGTGCACAAGCCGGGCGCCAAGCGCGCCCTCATCGTGCCGTTCCTGGCGCTCGTGGTCGGGGTGATCGGTGGCATCGTCTGGACCGGGTACTCCGGCGCCGACGAGCCGAGCTGGGCGCCGCTGGACGTCATGGCCAACACCAGCGTGACCGAGGCCCTGATCTACGGCGCGGTCCTCGGGTTCGCGGCGGCCTTCTACTACTACATGCGCTACACGCTGAACAACCCCAAGTTCGGCGCGGCCACCCTCGGCAGGGGCCTGGTGGAGGGCATCAAGTCGATGCTGCCCGCGGTCTACATCCTGCTGCTGGCGTGGATGCTCGGCTCGCTCATCTCGGCCCTGGGCACCGGTGACTACCTCGGTGGCCTCGTGGAGAGCGCGAACATGGACCCGCAGTGGCTGGTGCCGGTCATGTTCATCCTCGCCGGTGCGATGGCGTTCTCCACCGGCACCTCGTGGGGCTCGTTCGGCATCCTGCTGCCCATCGCCGGGGACATCATGAACTCCATCAACGAGCCCGACCTGCTGCTGCCCGCCTTCGGTGCGGTGCTGGCCGGCGCGGTCTTCGGTGACCACTGCTCGCCGATCTCGGACACCACGATCCTGTCCTCGACCGGTGCCAGCTGTAACGTCATCGTGCACGTCATCACCCAGCTGCCCTACGCCCTCACCGGCGCGTTCGCGGCCGTGCTCGGCTACGTCGCCTTGGCGTTGACCGGCAGTGGCCTGGTCGGCCTGGGAGCGGTGATCGTGGTGCTGGTGGTCTTGGCCGTGGTGGCGAAGATGACCATCCCGCGGCTGGACACCGAGGTCGAGCCCAAGGCGGGCGCCAGTGCCAGCAGCGGCTGAGGGCCCGCCGGTAGCCTGAGCCGATGAGCACCCTGTACAGCGAGTCCGGCCTGCCCTTGGAGCCGGTGTACGGTCCGGAGGCGCTGTCCGGCTTCGACCCGGAGGAGCGGCTCGGCGAGCCCGGAAGCTACCCGTTCACGCGCGGGGTCTACCCCTCGATGTACACCGGCCGACCGTGGACGATGCGGCAGTACGCCGGCTTCGGCACCGCCCGCGCGTCCAACGACCGCTACCACGAGCTGGTCGCCGCCGGCACGGGCGGGCTGTCCGTGGCCTTCGACCTGCCCACGCAGATGGGCTACGACAGCGACCACCCGCTGGCCAGCGGCGAGGTGGGCAAGGTCGGAGTCGCCATCGACTCGGTCGAGGACATGCGCGTGCTCACCCAGGGGCTGCCGCTGGACGAGGTGTCCACCTCGATGACCATCAACGCGCCCGCCTCCACGTTGCTGCTGATGTACCAGCTGGCCGCCGAGCACGAGGGCATCTCGCCGGGGAAGCTGACCGGGACGGTGCAGAACGATGTGCTCAAGGAGTACATCGCCCGAGGCACCTACATCTACCCCCCGGCTCAGTCACTGCGACTGGTCAGCGACACGTTCGCCTACTGCGCCGCGCACCTGCCGCGGTGGAACACGATCTCGATCTCGGGCTACCACATGGCCGAGGCGGGAGCGACACCCGCGCAAGAGGTCGCCTTCACCCTCGCCAACGCACAGCAGTACGTCCAAGCCGCGCTCGACGCCGGTCTGGCGGTCGACGACTTCGCACCCCGGCTGTCCTTCTTCTTCGTCGCCCGGACCACGCTGCTGGAGGAGGTCGCCAAGTTCCGGGCGGCCCGGCGGATCTGGGCCCGGACGATGCGGGAGCAGTTCGGCGCCCGCAACCCCAAGTCGATGATGCTGCGCTTCCACACCCAGACGGCCGGCGTGCAGCTCACCGCCCAGCAGCCCGAGGTCAACCTGGTGCGGGTCGCCCTGCAGGGCCTGGGAGCGGTTCTGGGAGGGACGCAGTCGCTGCACACCAACTCCTTCGACGAGGCCATCGCGCTGCCCACCACCAAGGCGGCTCGGCTCGCGCTGCGGACCCAGCAGGTGATCGCCCACGAGACGGACGTCACGAAGTCGGTGGATCCCTTCGCGGGCTCCTACCTGATGGAGTCCATGACCGACGACCTCGAGGAGGCCGTACTCGAGCTGATGCAGGCGGTCGCCGACCGCGGCGGGGCGGTACGGGCCATCGAGGAAGGGTTCCAGAAGAGCGAGATCGAGGCCGCCGCCTACCGCGGCGCGCTGGCGATCGACTCGGGGGAGCGGGTGGTCGTCGGGCTGAACCGCTTCGCCAGCGACAGTGAGGAGCCGTACGAGCCGTTGACGGTCGACCCGATGATCGAGGCCGAGCAGTGCCGGCGTCTGGAGCAGCTGCGCGACGCGCGGGACGCCACGGCCGTGACCGACGCCCTCGCTCGGATGCAACAGGCCGCCACCGGCACCGACAACGTGCTGCAGCCCATGCACGAGGCATTGCGGGCCCGAGCCACCGGCGGTGAGGTCGCCGACGCGCTGCGTGAGGTGTGGGGCCAGCACGTGCCGGTGGAGACTTTCTGAGCCACTCCAAGCAACGCGGCCCACTACGGCGGGTAGGCCGGTGGCGCAGGACGGTGAGTCGGCGAGGGCATTCAGCGAGGGTATGGTGAGGTGCTGACCAGCCCCCCGAGACGAAGAGCGAGCTACCGAGTTTTCTTGTGACTGCCGAACCCAGTGCTGCCATCCGGTCTGCCGACACGATGATCGCGCGGGCCTGCGCCGCCATCGACACCATGGAGGACACCCTTCTCGAGCATCGCCGGGAGGTGCACCGTTTCCCCGAGGTGTCGTGGCAGGAGCACCGGACCACAGCGCTGGTCATGACGGCCCTGTCCGACACGGCAGCCGATGTGCGAGCCCTGCCCGGCTCCGGAGCGATCGCTGACCTGGGGGCGAGCGACCCGTCCCGCCGGGTCGCGTTGCGGGCCGACCTGGACGCCCTGCCCGTCGAGGAGAACACGGGCCTGGAGTGGTCCTCGCGTCACCCCGGGGTCGCGCATGCCTGCGGCCACGATCTGCACACGGTCGGAGTCCTTGGCGCAGGGCTCGCGCTGGCCCAGATGCACGACGAGCTGGTCGAACGGGACCTGGCGGTGCGGCTGCTCTTCCAGCCGGCGGAGGAGTCCATGCCCGGAGGCGCGCACGCGCTGATCGAGGCCGGGGCCTTGGAGGGTGTCGACCAGCTCTACGCGGTGCACTCCGACCCCTCCCTGGACCTGGGCCAGGTCGGTCTGAAGGCGGGGCCGATCACCGCCGCTTCCGATGCCGTCCGGGTG
This sequence comes from Ornithinimicrobium sp., assembly GCF_035267225.1. Classification (GTDB taxonomy): domain Bacteria; phylum Actinomycetota; class Actinomycetes; order Actinomycetales; family Dermatophilaceae; genus Ornithinicoccus. The sequence goes on along the minus strand of NZ_DATFMA010000096.1, from coordinate 118,649 downwards.
ACCCTGTCCGGACGGGGCGGGCACACCTCGCGCCCCCACCTGACGGCCGACCTCACCTTCGCGCTGGGCAAGGTCATCACCGAGGTGCCCGCCATCCTGTCGCGGCGGCTGGACCCGCGCTCGGGCACGGCCCTGGTGTGGGGGTCGGTGCGCGCCGGCTCGGCGGCGAACGTCATCCCGGCCTCGGGGGAGTGCATCGGCACCCTGCGCATGCTGGACTCGCACACCTGGGACACCACCGGCGCCCTGGTCGAGGAGATCGTGCACGCCGTGGTGCGTCCGTACGACGTGCACGCCACCGTGAGCCACGTCCGGGGTGTTCCCCCGGTGAACAACGACAACGTCGCCACGTCGCTGTTCGCCGGAGCCGCGCGGGCGGTCCTCGGCGTGGACGCCGTGGTGCCGACCCAGCAGTCCCTCGGCGGGGAGGACCTCGGGTGGTACCTCATGCAGGTGCCCGGGGCCATGGCCCGCCTGGGCACGCGCATACCCGGTGGGACGACCTACGAGCTGCACCAGGGCGACCTCATCGTGGACGAGCGGGCGGTCATCCACGCCGCCAAGCTGCTGGCCGCGGTGGCGCTGGCCTGACCGGGCCTGCGCGGCGGGCCCCGGGCCGGGTACCCTGCTGGGCACTATGGACGACTCCGAGGCCCAGCCCGACTGGGACATGCTGCGCGAGGCCGCCGTCGCCGCCATGCGCACCGCCTACGCTCCTTACTCCCGCTTTCCGGTCGGTGTGGCCGGGCTCGTCGACGACGGGCGAGTGGTCAGCGGCTGCAACGTCGAGAACGCCAGCTACGGCCTCTCCCTGTGCGCCGAGTGCGGCATGGTCAGCTCGCTGGTGGCCGGGGGTGGCGGCCGGCTGGGTGCCGTGCTGTGTGTCGACGGTGATGGCGAGGTCCTGATGCCGTGCGGCCGCTGCCGCCAGCTCCTCAGCGAGCACGCGGGCCCCGACTGCCAGGTGATGACCCCACTCGGAGCCCGTCCGATGAGCGAGGTGCTGCCGCAGGCTTTCGGCACCGCCGACCTCGACCGTCATGAGGCTCGATCACCTCAGTAGAGAGCCTGCGCTGTGACCGGGCTCGCCTCGGCTGCTTGGTGGTGCGGCCTACGGTCGCGGCCGGAGCAGCACCTGCGGTGGCATGCCGTGGGCGAGCAGAGCCTCGGCGTGCTGGGGGGAGGCCGGCAGGAACATCACGGTGCCTGAGATGCCGGCGACCGAACGGTGCAGGGAGGCGCACGTGCCGGCGTCGATCACCATCCGGCCGCGCTCGGCGGAGAGGTTCTCCCGCCCCTCGTCGTCGGGGCTTGCGTCGCCCGCCGGGGACGTCCCGCCGGCGGCACTGACCGCTCCGGCGTCCAGGGGGTCGAGGTTCATCGCCGCTGCCAGCTGGTCCATGATGCTGCGGTCCTCGGGGTCCCCCCGCTCGGGGGTGCCGAAGGTGATGTCGTCCCCCGTGACCGAGTAGGGCTGCACGGCCAGAGCCGCACGGTGCTCGTCCGTCATCGTGGTGTAGGCGATGGCGTGTGAGCCGTCGGGAAGACTCACCTGGGCGGCCACCGCAAGCATCTGGGGAGCCATGCCGACCGCCACCGTAGCGGCACAGGCCATCGTCGCCTCCAGACGCGGTGTGCTGACGGCGGCCACGACGCGGTCATCACGCAGGACGACCAGGGTCGGGAACATCGTGCTCTCGCCGTCCGCACGCGAGAGGGAGCGACGCTTGAGCTCCGCCACAGGTGGCACGATGAGGGCCATGGACTCGGCGAGTTTCACGCCGCTCACGATGTCACACGGACCCGAGCGGTCAGTCACACCGACCCTGAGCGGGCAGTCACACCGACCCCGGAGGACACCATGAGTGAAGAGTTCGACGCCGTGGACGTCATCGCCACCAAGCGCGACGGCCACGAGCTCAGCACCGAGGCCATCAGCTGGGTCATCGACGCCTACACGCGCGAGATGGTGGCCGAGGAGCAGATGTCGGCTCTGGCCATGGCCATCCTGCTCAACGGGATGAACCGGCGGGAGACGGCCGACTGGACCGCGGCGATGATCGCCTCGGGTGAGCGCCTGGACTTCACCGGGCTCTCTCGGCCGACCGCCGACAAGCACAGCACCGGCGGCGTGGGCGACAAGATCACGCTGCCTCTCGCGCCCCTGGTCGCAGCCTGCGGCGTGGCGGTACCGATGCTGTCGGGGCGGGGACTGGGGCACACCGGGGGCACGCTGGACAAGCTCGAGGCCATCCCCGGCTGGCAGGCCGACCTGAGCACCGAGGCCATGCGGTCGCAGCTGGAGGAGGTGGGAGCGGTGGTGTGCGCGGCCGGGTCGGGCCTGGCTCCGGCCGACAAGCGGCTGTACGCCCTGCGCGACGTCACCGGGACGGTGCAGGCGATCCCGCTGATCGCCTCGTCCATCATGTCCAAGAAGATCGCCGAAGGCACCGGGACCCTGGTGCTGGACGTCAAGGTGGGCACGGGCGCGTTCATGAAGGACCTGGGCTCGGCCCGGGAGCTGGCCGAGCTCATGGTCGGTCTCGGCCAGGACGCGGGGGTGTCCACCACGGCCCTCCTGACCGACATGGAGGTGCCACTGGGCCGCAGCGCCGGCAACGGCCTCGAGGTGGCCGAGAGCCTGGAGGTGCTGGCCGGTGGCGGGCCGGATGACGTGGTCGAGCTGACCGTAGCGTTGGCCCGCGAGATGCTCGCCGGCGCAGGCGAGCAGTACGCCGACATCGACCCTACCGAGGTGCTCGCCGACGGACGCGCGATGGACGCGTGGCGTCGGATGATCGCGGCCCAGGGGGGAGACCCGGACGCGGATCTGCCGGCGGCGCGGGAGAGCCACGAGATCACCGCGTCGCACGGGGGAGTACTGGCTTCGCTGGACGCCTTCGCCGTCGGCGTCGCCGCGTGGCGGCTGGGCGCAGGACGCTCGCGCAAGGAGGAGGAGGTGCAGCCCGCGGCCGGGGTCACCATCCATGCCAAGCCGGGCGATGCCCTGCGGGCCGGCCAACCCGTGCTGACATTGCATACGGACACCCCCGACCGGATCGAGCGCGCGATGGCCGCCCTGGACGGCGCGTGGGAGATCGACTCCAGCGGTAGCGCTCGCGACCACCCCCGCGAGGTCATCCTCGACCGCGTGGCAGAGCCGTAGCCGGCAGGCTCAGCCTGGTGTCAGTAGGTGTCGCTCACGGGAGGCCGTGCGCCGCTGGGCAGGTCGAGGTCCGCCTCGGGGCTCGGCACCACCAGGGTGCCGCCCGCTTCCCGCACGCGTGCCTCGTGCAGGAGCGCTTCGGTGCTGGAGGTTCCCAGCCGGGTCACGCCCTCGGCCACCATGGCCAGGGCGGTGTCGATGTCCCGCACGCCGCCCGATGCCTTGACCTGGACCCCGGGAGAGCACTGTTCGCGCATCAGCCGCACGTCGGACAACGTCGCGCCGCCGCCGGCGAACCCGGTGCTGGTCTTGACGAAGTCTGCCCCTGCCGCCTCGCTGAGCCGGCAGGCCTGCTTCTTCTGCTCCTCCTCGAGCAGCACGGTCTCGAAGATGACCTTCACCAGCACACCGGCCTCATGTCCCACCTCGACCACCGCAGCGATGTCGTCCTGCACCTGCTCGTGCAGACCCCCGATGAGGGCACCGATGTGGAGCACCATGTCCAGCTCGGTCGCGCCGTCGGCCAGCGCCTGACGCGCCTCGGCCACCTTCGCCGCGGTGGAGGTCGTGCCGTGCGGGAACCCGATGACCGTGCACACGCGCGTGGGGGAGCCCTCCACGCCGGCGGCGGCCTCGACCGCCAGCGGCACGTCAGCAGGCCGCACACACACCGACCAGATCCGCTGCCCGGCGAGGTCGACGACGCTGGCTCGCACATCTTGGGGCGTCAGCTCGGGCTTGAGCAGCGCGTGGTCGATGAGGTCGGCGATGTCCTGGGTCGACAGGGAGGTTCCGGCGGAGATGCGGTCGGTCATGGGTGCCACCTTAGACTCCTGGGATGGCAGAGATCATGGCTCCGACGCCGTTCCCCCTCCCCGACGGCAAGTCGATCCACGAGTTCGTCGGACGCATCAGCTCCGGCCACGGGAACTTCTCCGTCGCCCACAACAAGGCCGAACCGGGCTGGAGCGAGCCGGGCCAGGCCCCGGACTTCGACGAGGTGACCTACGTCATCGCCGGGTCGGTCGAGATCCACCACTCCGATGGCTCGCTCACGATCTCGGCCGGCCAGGCAGCCATCTCCCGCTCCGGTCACTGGGTGCGCTACGCCGCCGGTGACGAAGGGGCGGAGTACCTGGCGGTCTGTGTCCCGGCCTTCGACCTCGAGGCGGCGCACCGTGACTCCTGAGGACCTGGGCGCGCTGCCGAAGGTGCTGCTCCACGACCATCTGGACGGAGGTCTGCGTCCGGAGACCATCCTCGACCTGGCGCGGGAGCAGGGTTACGCCGACCTCCCGTCCGACGACCCCGTTGACCTCGAGCGCTGGTTCCGTGACAGCGCCGACTCCGGCTCGCTGGAGCGCTACCTGGAGACGTTCGCCCATACCGTCGCCCTGATGCAGACTCCGGCCGCCCTTCACCGGGTGGCTCGCGAGTGTGTCCTGGACCTCGCCGAGGACGGCGTGGTCTACGCAGAGGTCCGCTACGCCCCGGAGCAGCATCTCCGCGGCGGGCTGGAGCTGGACGAGGTGGTCACGGCGGTGACCGAGGGCATCGAGGACGGCATGGCCGAGGCGAGCCGTCTGGGCTCCCCGATCGTGGTGCGCTCGTTGCTGGGGGCGATGCGGCACGCCGCGCGCTCCCGTGAGATCGCCCAGCTGACCGTGCGCCATCTGGAGCGTGGCGTCGCCGGGTTCGACATCGCCGGGGCCGAGGTCGGTTTCCCGCCCACCCGGCACCTCGACGCCTTCGAGTACCTGCAACGTCAGAACGCGCACTTCACCATCCACGCCGGCGAGGCGTTCGGTCTGCCGAGCATCTGGGAGGCGATCCAGTACTGCGGCTCCGAGCGGCTGGGACACGGCGTGCGCATCGTGGATGACCTCACCCTGCACGGTGATCCGGTCAGTCCGGCGGACACGCCGTACGGCTCCTGGGCCCACGACGACGTGCAGGCCGTCCGGCTCGGGCGCCTCGCCGCCTACATCCGTGACCGGCGCATCGCCTTGGAGATGTGCCCGAGCAGCAACCTCCAGACCGGCGCGGCAGACAGTGTCGCGATGCACCCGATCACCCTGCTCGCCCGCTTGCGTTTCCGGGTCACCCTCAACACCGACAACCGGCTGATGAGCGGGACGACCATGACCCGTGAGATGCAGCTGCTGGTGGCCGAGGCGGGCTGGGAGATCAGCGACCTGCGGCGGGTGACGATCGACGCGATGAAGTCGGCCTTCCTCCCCTATGACCAGCGGCGAGCCCTCATCGACCGGGTGATCCTGCCCGGGTACGCGCAGGCGCTGGACTGACGCCGTCGGGCTGGGAGGTGCCTGGCCTGGTGGCGTGCTGAACCCCGAGCCGGTCCGCCAGCGGGTCAGGACCGAGGACCCGGGATCGGACCTCGTCGTGCCGTCGTGCCTGGATGAGGTCGCGGCGCCGGCGCTCCGCGAGCACGGTGGCCATCACGGCCAACGGAGGGGCACCAGCCGGCGGGGGCGGCGAGACGTGGGCGACGACGTTGCTGAACAGCTGTTGCGTCACGGCAGCGTGGTGCGCGGGAGTCATGGTGGATGAGCGGCTCAACACCTGGCGCACGGCGACGGTCAGCGCGTCCGGCAGCCCGGCCATGTCGGCATGGCGCGCCCAGTCCTGCAGCAGCGGGTCACCCTCCGGCGCCGAGACGGCTTTCAGGCGGACCCGGTCGCGCACGACGTAGGTGCCGGCCAGATAGTCGCCGAGTCTCTTGCCACGGGCGTTGGAGATCGCAACAACCACCGCCAGGGCGCCCGCGGTCAGCCAGACTTCGACGAACATCAGCAGCGCCCGGATCACCGCGTGTCGCAGGCCGATCGGCCCGGCGTCGTCGCGGACCGTGCGCAGACCCAGCGCGATCTTGCCCACGGTGCGACCACGCAGCAGGGTCTCCTGAGCGACGGGCACCGCGACCACCGCCGCGACGAGCGCGAGGGTCACCAGGGCCTGCAGCAGTGCCTGGTCGGCGAACACCGCCGTCTGGGCCACCAGGAAGACGCCGGAGAACAGCACCGCGAGGATGACGGCCAGGTCGATCAGGGCCGAGCAGATGCGCAGCCCGATGCTGGCCGCCGGCAGATCGAGCTCCACCGCTTCCGGCATGACGAAGCCCGGGCTGTCCATGATCCCGGTGGGAGGCTTCACCGCCTCAGCGTACGTGCGCGACGCAGGGTCAGGGCAAGAGAGCTTCTCGCTAGACTTCGTCGGTGGACGTGGATGCGCTCATCGCCCGTCGCCGTGGGGCGTGGGAGCGGCTGGCGAGGTTGTCGAAGGCGCGGCGCCTCTCGGGGGCTGAGGTGGACGAGCTGCTGGATGAGTACGGGCGCACCGCCACGGACCTCTCCCTGGTGCGCTCGACCGCCCCCGACCCGGCGCTGGTCGGCTATCTGTCGGCGGTGCTGGCTCGCGCCCGCGTGAGGTCGAGCAGCTCCCGCACGCTCGGATGGTCGAGCCTGGCCGGCTTCTTCGTCGAGGTCTTTCCCGCCGCGCTCTACCGGATGCGGTGGTGGTGGGGGGTGACCGCCCTGATCAACGTGGTCCTCGGCCTGGCCCTCGGCGCATGGCTGGTGCAGAACCCGGTGGTGGAGAACACGTTGATCTCCACCGCCGAGATCCAACAGCTCGTGGACGCCGACTTCGAGAACTACTACTCCGAGAACCCGGCCAGCAGCTTCGCGGCTCAGGTATGGGTCAACAACGCCTGGGTAGCCGCTCAGTGCATCGCTCTGGGGGTGCTCGGGCTGCCGGTGCTCTACGTGCTGTGGCAGAACATCAGCAACGTCGCCGTCATCGCCTCACTCATGCACGCCGAGGGGCGCGGGTCGCTGTTCTGGGGTCTGATCACCCCGCACGGGCTGCTCGAGCTGACGGCGATCTTCGTCGCCGCCGGGGTCGGCCTGCGCCTGTTCTGGTCGTGGGTGGATCCGGGGCCGAGGACCCGGTGGTCCTCGCTGGCGCAGGAGGGACGGACCGCGGCCGGGGTGAGCATGGGTCTGGTCGTGGTCCTGCTCATCTCCGGTCTGATCGAGGCGTTCGTCACTCCCTCGCCGCTGCCCACCTGGGCACGGGTGGCGGTCGGGGTGGTCGCTCTCGCGCTGTTCCTGCTCTACGTCTTCACGCTCGGACGCTGGGCGGTGCGCGCCGGGCGGACCGGAGACGTGCAGGACTCGATGTTGCCGAGCGAGCGACCCAGCGCGTTCTGAGCGCGACGACGTCGTGTCGCTGCCGGCATCAGCGGAGCCGTTGCCGGCGCCCTCGCGCTACTCCTCCCCGACGGGTGGCCCGCATTCGACGCGCAGCGGTGGTGCGCCGACCGCGCAGTGGCTGGTCGGGCGCGGGTGCGACGGGACGGGCTCGGCAGGGGTCGCGTTGGACGCGGGGTCGTCGGCGGCCTCGCTGAGCGTCGTGGAGGAGATGGTCATGGCGGCGATCGCGCCACCGAGCAGCAGCACCGCCACGGCTGCCCACAGGGAGCGTTCGAAGCCGGCGTCGAAGACAGCCGGCCGGGTGTAGTCGTCACCCGAGATCCCGGCGACGGCGGGCAGGACGGCGATGGCGAGAAGGCCCGCGGCGCGGGCCACCGCGTTGTTGACGCCGGAGGCCAGCCCGGCGTGCGTTGCGGGTGCGGCGGCAAGGGCGGTCGCCGTGAGCGGTGCCACCATGATCGCCAGGCCCAGGCCGAAGACAGCCACCCCGGGCAGTACTTCGGTGAGATAGGCGGCCTGCGGGCCGATGCGCAGCATCAGCACCAGCCCCGCCGCACAGACCACGGGCCCCAGGCTCATCTGCCACCGTGGACCGATGCGGTAGGCCAGGGCGCCGGAGCGGGAGGACAGGGCCAGCATGACCAGCGTGATCGGCAGGATCGAGACCCCCGCTTGCACCGGCGAGAACCCCGCGACGACCTGCAGCTGGATCACCAGCAGGAAGAAGACGGCGCCGAAGCCCCCGTAGACGGCGAAGGTGACGAGGTTGGCCGCGGTGAACTGTGTGGATCGGAAGATCGACAGGGGCAGCATCGGTTTTCTGCTGGCCCCTTCGACGAGGACGAAGGCGACACCCGCGCCGAGACCCACGACGGCCGCGATGACCACGGGTGCGGCACCGGAGCCCTGCCCCGGCTGCTCGACCAGTGCGTAGGTCACCCCAGCCAGGGCGGCCACACCGAGCAGCGCACCCCAGACGTCCACGCCCGAGGACGGGGCCGAGGACCGGGACTCCGGCACGTGTCGCAGGGCTACGACGATGACCAGTGCGGCCAGCGGCACGTTGACCAGGAACACCCAGCGCCAGGAAACCTGCTCGACCAGCCATCCGCCGAGGAAGGGCCCGGCCGCGGTGGCGATGCCGCTGAGCCCCGACCAGGCCCCGATGGCACGGGTGCGGTCCTCGGGCACGAAGGACGCCTGGATGAGGGCCAGGCTGCCCGGGGTCAGCAACGCTGCCCCCACTCCTTGGACGGCGCGCGCGGCGATGAGGGTGCCGATGCCGGGAGCGAGCCCGCACAGCAGCGAGGCGGCCGCGAACCATACGACACCGGTGAGGAATATCCGCCGCCGGCCGAAACGGTCGGCGAGCGAGCCGCCGAGGAGGATGAAGGAGGCGAGCGTCAAGGTGTAGGCCGTCACCGTCCACTGCAACCCCGCGAAGCCGGCGTCCAGTGACTCGCCGACGGCCGGCAGCGCGACGTTGACCACGGTGGCGTCGATGCCGGCGAGTCCTGACCCGAGCACGGCGGCGAGCAGGATCCAGCGGCCCGACGCAGACCCGAACGTCACCGGCTCGGCGTCCCGCCGGACGGTCGGGTCCGAGGTCATCTGTCGATTAGAGCAAACCCCGAGCCTTGAGTGCGAGGTAATGGTCTGCCAACACCGCCGGAAGCCGGTCGGGGTCTTCGTCGAGGACCTGTACTCCCAGGCGTTCCATCGCCGCGGCCGTGCGGCGATGCAGCGACAGCGTGCGCTCCGCGGCCGCCGCCCCGTAGACCGCCGACAGCGAGGCCAGGTCACGCGCCATCCGCGGGAGCTCCGGGTCGGCGACGGAGGCCACGACGACCTGGTGGTGGGCCGTCAGGGAGCCCAGCACAGGAAGCAGCCCCTCCTCGAGGGCAGCCGGCTCCAGCGCCGTCAGCAGCACGACCAAGGCCCGGTGCCGGCTGCTGGCGTTCACCGCCCCGGCCAGCAGGGCCCAGTCCGCCTCGACCAGCACCGGGTCCAGCGGTGCCATCATCGTCACGATCGAGCTCAGCAGGGTCGGGCTTGCGGGGTCGGGCCGCACACGGCCGCGGATGCGCCGGTCCCCGGCGATCAGGTCGAGGCGGTCGCCGGCTCGTGAGGCCAACGCAGCGAGCAACAGTGAGGCGTCCATGGCCGCGTCCAGCCGCGGCTGGTCCCCGACCCGAGCTGCGCTGGTGCGAGAGGTGTCGAGCACGATGATCACGCGGCGGTCGCGTTCGGGCTGCCACGTCCGCACCACCACGGTCTGGCGTCGAGCGGTGGCGCGCCAGTCGATGCTGCGCACGTCGTCCCCGTCCACGTAGTCGCGCAGGGAGTCGAACTCGGTGCCCTGCCCGCGCGTGCGCACCGCCGAGCGACCGTCCAGCTGGCGCAACCGGGCCAACCGGCTGGGCAGATGCTTGCGGGAGTGGAAGGGCGGCAGCGCGCGGACCGATCCCGGCACCTCGCGGCTGCGCTGCCGGGCCGCCAGGCCCAGGGGCCCGTGGAGGCGGACGGTGACCCGGTCGGTCTCTCGGTCGCCCCGGCGAGTGGGCCGCAGCGGTGTGTGCACGCGACGACGCTCCCCTCCCGGTAGGTAGAGCCGATGCCGGTTGGAGGTCGCCCCGGCCGACGGCACCCATGCGTCACGCAGGACACCGCGCACGCGGCGCCGGGTGGGGTTGGAGACCAGCAGTGAGGTCTGTGTGCTCTCACCGAGGCGCACCGACAGCATGACCTTCCCGTCGCCGTGGCGCACCGCACTGTCGCCGAGCAGCTCGCGCTCCACGCGGACCGTGGAGGTGGCAGGCGTCAGCAGCAGGTCGGCGCCGATCACCACAGCGACGGTCAGCAACCACCACCACACGGTGGCAGCGCCGGGCCAGATCGCGACCGGAACGATGCCGAGCAGCACCGCGACCGCGCTGAGCGGGCGGATCACCATCGGCAGCTCAGCGTGGCACCGGCACGGAGCTCATCGCGCTTTCCAGCACCGAGCGCACAGAGACGCCCTCGAGCTCGGCCTCCGGCCGCATCGAGAGCCGGTGGGTGAGGGTGCCCGGCGCGAGGGCCTTCACGTCGTCCGGCGTGACGAAGTCGCGGCCGTTCAGCCACGCCCATGCACGTGAGGTGGCGAGCAGGGCGGTGGCGCCGCGGGGGCTCACCCCGAGCTGCAGCGAGGGTGAGGAGCGGGTGGCCCGGGCGATGTCGACGATGTAGCCGGTCACCTCCGGGGATACCTCGACGTCGCCTACCGCCCTCGATCCGGCTGCCAGATCCTCGGGCCCCGCTACCGGGCGGACCCCCGCCCGTGCCAGGTCACGAGGGTCGAAACCGTCGGCGTGGCGCGTGAGGACCTCCACCTCGTCGGCGCGGGGCGGCAACGGCAACACCACCTTGAGCAGGAAACGGTCGAGCTGCGCCTCGGGCAGCGGGTAGGTGCCCTCGTACTCGACCGGGTTCTGGGTGGCCGCCACCAGGAACGGGTCGGCCAGGCGGCGCGCGGTCCCGTCCACCGTGACCTGCCGTTCCTCCATGGCCTCCAGCAGGGCTGACTGGGTCTTCGGTGGGGTGCGGTTGATCTCGTCGGCGAGCAACAGGTTGGTGAACACCGGACCGGGCCGGAACTCGAAGTCGCTGGCGCGGGAGCTGTACACCAGCGAGCCCGTGACGTCGCCGGGCATGAGGTCGGGGGTGAACTGCACGCGGGAGGTGTCGATGTTCAGCGCCGTGGCGAAGCTGCGCACCATCAGGGTCTTGGCTACGCCCGGCACCCCTTCGAGCAGGATGTGACCGCGGGCCAGCAGCGCGACGATCAGTCCCGTCACGGCGGCGTCCTGACCCACCACCGCCTTGCCCACCTCGACCTTCACCCGGTGCAGCGCCTCGCGAGCGGACTCGGGGCGGGCGGGCCCGGAGGGGCCGGAGCCTGCGCTGCCCTGCGTGGTGGTGCCGTCGTCGGTGCTCATCTCGCGCCCAACCCTTCCTCCAGGGACCGCACCTCGCGCGCGGTCCGCACCAGTGTGTCGTCGTCGTCGGCCGTCGGGTCCAGCAGCAAGCGGCGGACCTCGTGCTGGCTGCGACCGGACACCGAGCTGACCTCGGCCACGACGTCGTCCTCCGAGGCGGTCCCGGCCGGTAGCCCCAGTCGGCGGGTCAGCCGCTGCCGGGCGGACAGCTGCAGCGAGGCGAGCGCGCGGCGACGGTCTTGCGCCTCCTGGTACAGCCGTCCCCGGCTGGTGGTGGTCTCGATCGCACGGACGACCACGGGCAGCGACTCGGTGCTGACCGGCCCGAGGCGACGTCCGCGCACCAGCGACCAGACCACGAGAGCGACCACGATGACGACCATGCTCGGCAGGAGCGGGTCGGGCAGGACGTCGAAGAGGCCCTGAGGGGGTATCTCGCCCGCGTCGGCGACGGTCGGGATGACCCAGACCAGTCGACCGGACTGCCCGAGCAGACGCAGCCCCGTAGCCGCGTTGGCGTCGGCGGCGATGTGCTCGTTGGTCAGGGCGCTACCCAGCCCGGCGACGACGATGCGAGGGCTGTCCGGGGTGGCTGCGAACTCCACCAGGTGGCCTTCGCGCGCCCCTCCGGCGTTGAATCCCGGCGAGGGCGGCAGACAGGTGACCGCTTCGTCCCTCGGTACATCCTCATCGACGCGCAGACGTCGGTCTGCTCGGCTCACCCGTTCGTCGGCGTTCCACAGGCCGAGGTCGCACTCCGGCGACATGGAGGTGGTCGTGAGCCGGTCGGTGACCTCCACCCCGATCTCCAGGGTGCCGCGGAGGTTGTCGGCGGGGGACAGCACGACCAGTGAGGACGCTGGCCGGGCATACGCCAACACCTCCTCCCCTGAGTCCGCGGAGAGCAGCCCGGTGCCGGCCACCAGGACCGTGGCCCCGGCCGCCGACCCCTCCGGCAGGTTGTCGACGCCGCGGACCACGTCCACCTGCACACCCCGCTGGTCCAGCACGCGCGCCAGCGCCTGCATCCCCTCACCCTCGGGGTTGTCCGGGTCCAGCGGGCGGGTGCTGGACCCGGACTGCCCCACGAGAACCGTCATGACCGCGCTCAACCCCAGCACGACCAGCCCCCAGGTGACCCAGCGGGGGGCGCGCCGAGGTCGACCGCCCGCGTCGCCGCCCGCGGCACCGTGGGCCTCGCGCCCGGCCGGGGCAGACGTGCGGGGCGCGCTCACGACGCCGACCCGGCGCGTGCCGGACGAGCCTGCATCACGGTGGCGTCCAGCTCACGCACCGCCACAGCCTCCGCGGGGGAACAGGACCTGCCTCCGTAGCGCACCCGGTCGAACCCTTCCGCCGCCTGGAGCAGGGAAAGCCGGTGGTCGGGGAACACCCGGCCCAGATGCAGGGCCACCTCGTGGGCGGTGCGGGTCGGGGCGTCGTCGAGCAAGGTCCGTTCGCCGGCCGCGGTCGTCAGCGCGCGGTAGGAGTCCAGGAGCACGGTGTCCCAGTCGCCCCTCTCGGCGGCGCGGGCTGCGCGCTGCCGGTAGTCGCGGCCGCTCAGATGGGTCTCCTCCAACACCGCTCCCGGACTCTGGGGGCCCAGGGCCGAGGAGCGCAGCCGACCCCGCATCGCGAGGACGCAGGCTGCCACGGCGATCACGACGACGGCGCCGATGAGGATCGAAGCGAGCCCGCCGGAACCCGGAAGCACCTGCAGCAGACGGTCGAGCTGCTCGAGGAGCCACGACAGGAGGCGGTCGAGCAGGTCCTCCGGCCGGTTGTACTCGGGACGGGACAGCTCCTCGGTGAGCAGGCGACGGCTCTCCTGCTCACCCGGCTGCGAGGGGTCTGAGGTCACCGGCGATGACGTCGTGCGGTCCGCGTCGAGGCGGCTTGCTGCATGGCGATGTCCAGGCCCTCGCGTCGCATCCGCTGGTCGAGGTAGAGCAGCGCGGTGACCCCGGCGGTGAAGGGAGTGACCACGACGCCCACGGCGAACTGGGCCAGGTGCTGGCCGAAGACCATCACCGTCAGCAGGCTCGACTCGTCGGTGAAGATCGTGGCACCGCCGAAGCTGATCAGCGCCTGCAAGGGGGTGGACACGACGGATCCCACGATGCCGGCGAGGAGCTGGGCGAGCACTGTGATGCCCAGCAGCCGCCAGAACTGCCTGCCCCGGCTCAGAGCCCAGGACCGGGTGATCCCGCGCAACGGTCCGACTCGCTCGAGCACGATCGGGGCCGGGGTCAGGATGAGCCGGACGGCGAGCCAGAGCATGGCCACGAAGGAGACGATGAAGGCAAGGACGGCGATGACCACCACCGCGGTCTCGCCGACCGCGATCGCAGCGATGAGGGCGCCGGCTCCCGCCACCAGAGGCGCGCTCACCAGCACACTGGTCAGCAGGGTGCCGGCGATCAGCGGCAGGAGCCGAGCGCGCACCTGGGTCCACGTCTGACCGAGCCCGACCTTGTCGCCCAGTGCCGCTTCGCTGACCACGTAGAGGACGAAGCCGGTGAGCAACACGGTGGCCACGGCGGCCACGAGAGAGGGGATGAGCACTCCGATGAAGCCGGCGAGCTCACCGCCGATCCCCGGAACCAGCTGCACACCGTAGGAGAGCACCAGAGAGGGCAGCAGGAAGGCAGCGAGCACCACCACGGCCATGCCCATGGTGGCCTCCGGATTGCGCCGGATGGTGTTGACAGCTCCACCGAAGATGTCGCCGAGGCTGAGCGGTCGCAAGGGCACGACTCCCGGCTGGTACATGCGCGCAGCCTCCTCCGGCGCGACCTGCTGCCAGGAGGGCGGCTGACCAGGAGGGTGCCCCGGGCCGGGCTGGCCGGAGCCGCCCGCGGCCGCCGGCGAGGGAGTGGAACCGGGTGGCGGCGCCGCTGGTGGTTCCGAGCCTGGGGCGGGACCCGCGGGCCAGGATGCTTCCGGCTTCGGCGAGGACCCTGGCGGGTCGGACGTGGGCGGTTGCCAGGCCGGCGTCGGCGCACCGCGACTCTCGCTCATGCTCCTCACCCCCGGTGCGTCTGTGGCCATGGACGATACCCGGGCCGGGGGCGGGCGGACGAACCCCGGGTCCCTGCCGCCCCGTGCGAGGTGGCCCTAGACTCGCTGGAGTGAGCACGCCCGGCGGGGCCGCGCAGGCGGCGGGGGACGATGCGCAGACGGCGCTCCTGGGCGTCTACCGCACCCTTCCCGCCCGTCTCCTGGGGTGGACGGTGGTGTCCACCGCTTCGTTGGTGGGCTTCGTCGTGGTGCGTGGCGAGCTCTCGCTCGGCCGCAACGTGCTTTTTCCGGTGGCCGTCGTGCTCTTCGTCATCGCACTCGTCTGGGTGCTGCTGCTCCGCCCCCGGGTGGAGCTGCGTGCCGACTCGGTCACCCAACGCAACATCCTGCGGGACGTCGTCGTGCCGTTCGAGCGTCTGGCCGCGGTCGGTTCCCGGTGGGCGTTGGAGCTGACCGACACCACCGGGCGTACCTACAGCTCGTGGGCCGTGCCCAAGCAGCGCGAGTTCTCCGCTCGGCGGGCCTTCGACGACTTCGCCGAGACCACCTCGCGGGCCAGAGCCCGCCCGGGGACGACCGCGCAGGTCGTGGCCGGGGACACCGAGCGGGCCTTCCAGCGCTGGCAGATGGGTGGCGGAGCCCCGCAGCCGCAGGCGCGGGCCGACCTGCAGTGGGCCCCAGCCGCGGTCGTGCCGCTGGCCGCCTCCACCGCCCTGCTGGCGCTGGCGATCGCGGCTGAGAGCGCGTGACCACGGGTGCTCAGCCCACGGAGGTGAGCTCGTGCATCGTGTCCACCACGGCGTCCAGGCGCCGACGCGCCTGCGCCCTGGCGTCGGGCAGCTCGTCGGGCGAGCTGAGCCCCACGATCGCCTCGACATACACCTTGAGCTTGGGTTCAGTGCCGCTGGGACGCACGATCACCCGGGTGTCGTCCTGGAGGTAGAAGCGCAGACCCGGGGTGCCGGGGAGGTCGTCGTCGGGGTCCTGGAGGTCCTCGACCGAGCGCACCGGTACCCCGCCGATCCGCTCGGGTGGGGCATCGATCAGCCGCTGCAGGATCGCAGCGATCTGGGAGACGTCCGAGACGCGAACCGAGAAGGCGTCGGTCGCGTGGACACCGTGTGCGCACGCGAGCTCGTCGAGCAGGTCGTCGACGGTGCGGCTCTCGGCGCGCAGGCCCGCCAGCAGCTCGGCCATGAGCAACGCGGCGCTCACGCCGTCCTTGTCGGGCACCCGGGCCGGGTCGACGCAGTAGCCGAGGGCCTCCTCGTAGCCGAACGCCAGACCGGGCACGCGCCCGATCCACTTGAACCCGGTGAGCGTCTCCATCGCGGGGAGTCCGGCCCGGTTGGCCATCGCCCCCAGCAGCCGTGACGACACGATCGAGCGGGCCAGGACCGTGCGCTCGCCTTCGGGGTCGATGCCCCGCTGGATGAGGTGCTGACCCAGCAGAGCGCCGACCTCGTCGCCTCGCAGCATGCGCCACCCCTGCGCGTGGGGGACCGCCACGGCGCAGCGGTCGGCGTCCGGGTCGTTGGCGATGACGGCATCGGGGTGGGTGGTTCCGGCGAGGCGGAAGGCGGCGTCCATGGCCCCGGCCTCCTCCGGGTTGGGAAAGGTGACGGTGCTGAACGCGGGGTCGGGCTCCTGCTGCTCCTCGACCGGGACGGGCGCCGCGAAACCCGCACGCTCGAAGGCACTGCGGATGACCTCGGCGCCCACCCCGTGGAGGGCCGTATGCACCAGTGAGATCTCACGGCTGGTGTGCGGGTCGACCACGGCGACGACACTGTCGAGGTATGCCTCCAGCACCTCCTCGCCGAGCCGGGTCCAGCCCTCGTCGGAGCGGGGGACGTCGCGGACACGCTCGACCCGCTCCAGGTGGGCGGCGATCCTCTCGTCGGCCGGGGGCACGATCTGGGACCCGTCGCCGAGGTAGACCTTGTAGCCGTTGTCGTTCGCCGGGTTGTGGCTGGCCGTGACCATCACTCCGGCATCGGCGCCCAGGTGCCCGATGGCGAAGGCCAACACGGGCGTGGGCAGCGGGCGCGGCAGCAGCATCGCCGTTCCTCCGGCCCCCGTCACGACCGCGGCCGTGTCGGCGGCGAAGGTCTCCGAGTTCGTGCGCGCGTCGAAGCCGATGACGACCCGCGGGGCCGCGGTCCGCCGCTCCTGCTGTAGGTAGGCGGTGAGCCCGGCGGCGGCCCGGATGACCACCGCCCGGTTCATCCGGGCGGGCCCAGCGCCCAGGGCCCCGCGTAGCCCGGCCGTGCCGAAGGCGAGCGGGCCCGAGAAACGGTCGGCGAGCTCGGTGTATGCGGCATCGGGGTCGGCCTCGCCGGAGTCGCCGGCGGGCGGGGAGCCGCGGTCGACGCGGGCCAGCAGCTCCTCCAGCTCGGCGCGAGTGGTCTCGTCCGGGTCGTCGTCCCGCCACGCCCGGGCGCGGGCGAGCATCTCCTCGCTCCCGTGGCCCGACATCAGATGCGCTCCACGATGCGGGCCAGCAGCTGGCTGCACCGCCCGGAGGCTGCCTTGCCGGCCTCGGTGACCTCCTCGTGCGACAGCGGCTGCGCACTGATCCCGGCCGCCAGGTTGGTGACCAGAGAGACCGCGAGGACCTCCATGCCGGCCTGCCGGGCAGCGATGGCCTCCAACGCCGTCGACATCCCGATGAGGTCGGCTCCCATGGTGCGGGCCATGGCCACCTCGGCTGGGGTCTCGTAGTGCGGGCCGCGGAACTGGGCGTAGACGCCCTCGTCCAGGCTCGGGTCCACCTCGCGGGCCAGGCCGCGCAGCCGTGGGCTGTAGAGGTCCGTCAGGTCCACGAAGTTCGCGCCCTCGATCGGTGAGGTGCCGGTGAGGTTGAGATGGTCACGGATGAGCACTGGTGTCCCGGGGTCCCAGTCGGTACGCACTCCACCGCAGCCGTTGGTGAAGACGACCGCGCGGCAGCCGGCCGCCGCCGCGGTCCGTACCCCGTGGACCACCGCTCGTACTCCGCGGCCCTCGTAGAAGTGAGTCCGCGTGCCGAAGACCAGGGCCCGCACGTCGCTGTCGCCGATCGCCACCGAAGAGATGGTGCCCCGGTGTCCGGCCACCGCGACGGCGCCGAAGCCGGGCACGTCGGTGTTCTCCACCGTGCCGACCGTCTCACCGATGAGATCGGCGGCGCCGGCCCATCCGCTGCCCAGAACGAGCGCGATGTCGTGGCGCGGCGTGCCGGTGCCGTCCGCGATGGCGGTGGCCGCCTGGGCGGCGACCTCGTTCGGGTCCGTGGTCGGATCGTCCAGGTGCAGTGTGCTGTCGTCGCTCATCGGCCCAGCCTAGTGAAAAGCCGGGTGGTTGGATGGGGCCATGAGCACCCCGCGGCAGTCCGTGACCATCATCGGCGGCGGCCCCGGTGGCTACGAGGCGGCGCTCACCGCCGCCCACCTCGGCAGCAGGGTCCACCTGGTGGAGAGCGAGCAGGTGGGTGGGGCCGCGGTGCTCACCGACTGCGTCCCCAGTAAGGCGCTCATCGCCACCGCCGACTTCATGGACCGCTTCTCCGCCGCGGCACGGATCGGCGTGCAGTTCGACGGTGCCCCGCAGGACCAGGGGGTGACCGCGCATCTGGACGACATCAACCGCCGGGTGATGAACCTCGCCTCCGCGCAGAGCGCGGACATCATCGAGCGGTTGGAGCAGGCCGGCGTCGATCTGGTCACCGGCCAGGCGGTGGTCCGCGACCGGCGGACGGTGCAGGTGGGTGAGCGGACGGTGGACGCCGACGTCATCCTGCTCGCCACCGGGGCTCGGCCACGCGTGCTGGACTCGGCCGTGCCCGACGGCGAGCGCATCCTGACCTGGCAGCAGATCTATGCCCTGACCGAGCTTCCCGAACACCTGGTCGTGATCGGCTCCGGCGTGACCGGGGTCGAGTTCGCGCACGCCTACCTGGGCCTGGGCTGCGACGTCACCTTGGTGTCCTCCCGCGAGAGGGTTCTGCCGGGGCAGGACGTGGACGCGGCCAACCTGCTGGAGGAGGTCTTCCGCCGCCGCGGGATGCAGGTGCTGAACCGCTCCCGGGCGGCTTCGGTCGAGCGCGTCCGGGAGTCGCACGGCACCGACCGCGACGGGGTCGTCGTCACGCTGCAGGACGGTCGCACGGTGCGGGGCAGCCACGCGCTCCTGGCCGTCGGTTCGTTGCCGAACACGCAGGACATCGGCCTGCGTGAAGTGGGGGTGGGGCTGACCGAGTCGGGGCACATCGAGGTGGACCGGGTCTCTCGGACCAGCGTGCCCGGGATCTACGCCGCCGGAGACTGCACCGGCATGCTGCCGCTGGCTTCGGTCGCGGCCATGCAGGGTCGGATCGCCATCGCCCACGCCCTCGGCGACGCGGTGGCGCCCCTGTCGCTGCGACGAGTGAGCTCCAACATCTTCACCGACCCCGAGATCGCCACGGTAGGGGTCTCCCAGCAGGACGTCGACGAGGGGCGGGTGGACGCCCGGGTGGTCATGCTGCCGTTGACGAAGAACCCTCGCGCCAAGATGCAGAACCTGCGGGACGGGTTCGTCAAGCTCTTCGCGCGTCGGGGGAGCGACACCATCCTCGGAGGTGTGGTGGTCGCCCCCCGAGCCAGCGAGCTGATCTTCCCCATCGCACTGGCCGTCTCGACCCGGCTCAACGTGGACCAGTTCGCGGCGACCGCCACCGTCTACCCGTCGATGACCGGGTCGGTCTCCGAGGCCGCCCGACAGCTGCACTCGGTGGCCGAGTAGCCGACACCGGCCCCGGCCCGGGCGCGTCCTGGCTCAGCCCCCGATGTCGCAGATGACGGCCCCGTTGGTGACGGTCTGTCCGACTTCGGCCTTCAGGGAGCTCACCGTTCCCGACTTGTGCGCCTTGATCGGCTGCTCCATCTTCATCGCCTCGATCACCACGACCGTGTCGCCCTCGGAGACCTCCTCGCCCTCGGAGACGACCACCTTGACCACCGTGCCCTGCATCGGCGCGGTCACCGAGTCCCCCGAGGCTGCCTGGCCACCGGAGGCTCGCCGGGTGCGCCGCGGGGCCTTGTTCTGGTGGCCGCCGCCATCAGCGCCCACGGAGAGCCCGCCGGGCAGGGAGACCGCCAGTCGCCGGCCGTCGACCTCGACGACCATCTCGGTGCGCTGCGCCTTCTCCTCCTCGGCGTCCGCAGTGGGCCCGGAGTAGGCCTCGATGGTGTTGTCGAACTCGGTCTCGATCCACCGCGTATGCACCGAGAAGGGCTCCTCGCCCTCGGGAGCGAAGGCCGGGTCGTCCACCACGACCCGGTGGAAGGTCAAGGCGGTCGGCATCCCGGCCACCTCGAACTCGCCCAGGGCGCGGCGCGCGCGGGCAAGCGCCTGGCGGCGGTCGGCCCCGGTGACGACCAGCTTGGCCAGCATGGAGTCGAACGCGCCGGAGATGACGTCACCCTGCTCGACTCCGGAGTCGACCCGCACACCCGGCCCGCTCGGGGTGCGATAGGTCATCACCGTGCCGGGCGAGGGCAGGAAGTCCCGCCCGGGATCCTCGCCGTTGATGCGGAACTCGATGCTGTGCCCGCGCGCCCGGGGGAGCGAGGTGAAGGTCAGCTCCTCCCCGTCGGCGATCCGGAGCTGCTCGCGGACGAGGTCGACGCCGGTGATCTCCTCGGAGACCGGATGCTCGACCTGCAGGCGGGTGTTGACCTCGAGGAAGGAGATGGTGCCGTCGTCACCGACGAGGAACTCCACGGTGCCTGCCCCGACGTACTTCGCCGCGAGCAGGATGTTCTCCGAGGCCGTGACCAGCTCGTCGACCTGCTGCTGGGTCAGGAAGGGGGCCGGAGCCTCCTCGACCAGCTTCTGGTGCCGACGCTGCAGCGAGCAGTCGCGGGTCGAGACGACGGCGACGTTGCCGTGGGTGTCCGCCAGGCACTGCGTCTCCACGTGGCGGGGACGGTCCAGGTAGCGCTCGACGAAGGACTCGCCGCGACCGAAGGCGCCTTCGGCCTCACGGACGGCGGCGTCGAACATGTCCGGGATCTCCTCCTCGGTGCGGGCTACGCGCATCCCGCGGCCTCCGCCGCCGTAGGCCGCCTTGATCGCCACGGGGAGACCGTGCTCCTGGGCGAACGCCAGGACGGCGTCCGAGTCGGGCACCGGGTCCTGTGTGCCCGGGACCAGGGGGGCGCCGGCCTCGGTGGCGATGTGGCGGGCCTTGACCTTGTCGCCCAGGGCGTCGATGGCCTCCGAGGGGGGCCCGATCCACACCAGCCCGGCGTCGGTCACGGCCTGGGCGAACGTGGCGTTCTCGGAGAGAAAGCCGTACCCCGGGTGGATGGCGTCCGCCCCGGACTTGCGCGCGGCCTCGAGGACGGCGTCCTGGTCCAGATAGGAGTCGCCGGGGGTGCTCCCGCCCAGCCCGTAGGCCTCGTCCGCGACCTTGACGTGCAGAGCGTCCCGGTCGGGGTCGGCGTACACGGCCACCGACTGGATGCCGGCGTCGGCGCAGGCTCGTGCCACGCGGACCGCGATCTCGCCGCGGTTGGCAATGAGCACCTTCTGGATCGGCATGCGGTCAACCTACTACGCGCCCTGGCAGGCTGGGAGGCGTTCCAGGCGTGCTGAGAGAGGTTGTCCTCGCTGGCTCACCACGGCCATCGCCGGTGGTGCCCGGCCGCTCTAGTGGCGCCGCCGGAGGTCGCGGCGGCAACGCTCCTCGAGCTCGTCGAGCTCGGCCAGTGACTTGCGGATGTCGGCCGCGCGACGCTGCAGGTCGGCGCGACGGTCACCGATCTGGGACAGCAGGTACTGCAGCTGACCGGTCTCCCCGGGCTGCTCGTCGTACATGTCGATGATGGTGCCGATCTCTTCCAGTGGGAAGCCGAGGCGTCGCCCGCGCAGGATCAGAGCCAGACGGGTCCGGTCACGGCGTCGGTAACGCCGGACGGCTCCGCCCCCACCGATCCGCTCGGGGCTCAGCAGCCCGAGATGCTCATAGTGCCGAAGCGCGCGGTGGGTGACTTCGAAGTCGTCGGCCATCTCGGCGATCGTCCACGAGTCCTGGCTTGTCATGCTCGCGATCTTGCTTTACGTTTACGTCAACGTCAAGTGGCATGTCCCTCCGAACCACAGAGAGGTGGGCACGGTGATGTTCGAGCTCAGCCACGACCATCTCGACTTCCGACATCTGGTGCGCGACTTCGCCGCGGCACGGATCGAGCCCTACGTGGCCGACTGGGACCGCCGGGCGCACTTCCCGACCGAGCTGGTGCCGGCCATGGGTGAGCTGGGGCTGTTCGGGCTGAACGCTCCCGAGGAGTTCGGCGGGGCCGGCCTCGAGGAGGGCGGCTTCACCTACCTGTGCGTGGCCATCGAGGAGCTCGGCCGGGTGGACCAGTCGGTGGGCATCACACTCTCGGCCGGCGTCGGGCTGGGGATCAACCCGATCCTCACCTACGGCACCACGGAGCAGAGGGAGCGCTGGCTGCCCGACCTCGTGGCCGGTCGCCGGCTGGCCGGTTTCGGACTCACCGAGCCGGATGCCGGCTCTGACGCTGCCGGCACCCGGACGCGCGCCGGGCTGTCGCAGGGGCGGTGGACCCTGAACGGCTCGAAGGCGTTCATCACCAACTCCGGGACTGAGATCACCTCCGTGGTCACGGTCACCGCCCGGACGGGGCGCCGTCCGGACGGTACGCCCGAGATCAGCGCGATCCTGGTGCCCAGCGACAGCCCGGGGCTCACCGTGGAGCCGGCCTACCGCAAGCTCGGCTGGCATATCAGCGACACCCACGGCCTGACCTTCGAAGACGTCGAGGTCCCCGAGAGCAACCTGCTCGGCCAGCGCGGACACGGATTCAAGCAGTTCCTCAAGACTCTCGACGACGGCAGGATCGCGATCTCCGCGCTCGCGGTCGGGTGTGCACAGCGGATGCTCGAGGAGGCGACGGCGTACAGCAAGCAGCGGATGGCCTTCGGGCGGCCGATCGGGGCCAACCAGGGCATCAGCTTCCAGGTGGCGGACCTTGCCGTGATGGTGGAGTCCGCGCGGTTGCTCACCTACAAGGCGGCCTGGTTGAAGGACGAGCACGAGGCCGGTCGCCGCGGGGCGGGGGAGGTCAAGCAGGCCGCGGCCATCGCGAAGCTGCACTCCACCGAGGCCGCGATGGACGCCACCCGCATCGCCACCCAGGTGTTCGGGGGCAACGGGTTCATGGAGGAGTACCCGGTCGCCCGCTTCTACCGCGACGCCAAGATCCTCGAGATCGGGGAAGGCACGTCGGAGGTGCAGCGGATGCTCATCGCCCGCGGGCTGGGGCTTCCGGCATGAGCACTCCCGAGCAACCGAGCGCCGCCGCTGGAGGCGCCCACACGGCGGACCCACGCGTCCACGAGCTGCGCGAGCGACTGTCCGCGGCGTACCGCGCGACCGGCCAGCCCAGCGCACGGGGGCGTGCCAAGCTGGAGGCGCAGGGCAAGCTCGCGGTCCGCGAGCGCATCGACCTGCTCATGGACCCCGGGACGTTCGTGGAGGACGGACGGTATGCGCACGCCCTCGCCGGAGACCTTCCCGCCGACGGCGTGGTGACTGGGCGGGGCGAGGTCGACGGGCGCGCGGCGATCGTGGTCGCGGGGGACCCGACCGTCAAGGCCGGTTCGTGGGGGGCCCGCACGGTGGAGAAGATGATCCGTGCGACGGAGGCGGCGCTGCGCGAGCAGCTGCCCGTGTTCTGGTTCGTCGACTCGGCGGGAGCCCGCATCACCGACCAGGTCGAGCTCTTCCCCGGCCGCCGGGGCGCGGGCCGCATCTTCCACAACCAGGTCGCGCTGTCCGGCAAGGTCCCCCAGATCTGCTGCCTGTTCGGTCCCTCGGCTGCCGGCGGCGCCTACATCCCGAGCTTCACCGACGTGGTGATCATGGTGGAGGGCAATGCCTCGATGTATCTGGGCAGTCCGCGGATGGCCGAGATGGTCGTGGGGGAGAAGGTCTCTTTGGAAGAGATGGGCGGAGCCCGGATGCACTGCACCGTCTCCGGGGTCGGGGACGTGTTGGCTGCAGACGATGAGGAAGCGGTGGAGCTCGCCAAGATCCTCTTCTCCTACCTTCCCTCGCGCTGGGATGCCGCCGCCCCGCGCTACGACGCCGAGGAGCCGGTGATCCCGCTGCGGCCGGACGTCGTCCCCGAGGCGGAGTCGGTGCCCTTCGACATCCACGAGGTCATCGACTCACTCGTCGACCAGGACAGCTTCTTCGAGATCAAGGAGCTCTTCGCCCCCGAGCTGGTGGTGGGTCTGGGTCGGCTGGGTGGGGAGTCGGTCGGCATCGTCGCGAACAACTCCGCCGTCAAGGGTGGGGTGCTCTTCAGCGACTCGGCCGACAAGGCGACCCGGTTCATCTGGATGTGCGACGCCTACGGGATCCCGCTGGTCTACCTGGCCGACGTGCCGGGCTTCATGGTGGGCTCAGAGGTGGAGCGCGGTGGCATCATCCGCCACGGCGCCAAGATGGTCAGCGCCGTGGCCGAGGCCACCGTGCCGCAGGCGTGCGTCGTCCTCCGCAAGGCCTACGGTGCCGGGCTCTACGCCATGGGCGGCCCCGGGTTCGGGCCCGACGTCACTCTGGCTCTGCCCACCGCGCGGATCGCGGTGATGGGGCCCGAAGCCGCGGTCAACGCGGTATACGCAGGCCGTCTGGCCCAGATGCCCGGCCCGGCCGAGCGCGAGGCGTTCGTCGCCGCGAAGCGGGCCGAGTACCTCCAGGACGTCGACCTCGAGCGCCTGGCCTCGGACCTCGTCGTGGACGACATCGTCGAGGCGGGCAGCCTCCGCGGCGAGCTGTGGGCCCGTCTGCGCTACGCCCGCGACCGGGACCGCCGGTTCAGCACGAGGCGCCGGGGGATCCCGCCGGTCTGAGGTCGTCGAGGCCCCTCAGCTCTCACGCAGCTCGTGCCAGCTCAGCCCGAGGCTGCGGACCATCTGACGCAGCAGGGGCAGGCTGAGCCCCACGACCGCGTGGTAGTCACCCTGGATGCCGGCGACGTAGGCACCGCCGAGCCCGTCGACCGTGAAGCCTCCGGCGACGGTCAGGGGTTCGCCGGTGGCCACGTAGTCCTCGATCTCCTCGTCGTCGAGATGGGCGAAGTGGACCCTCGTCGACGCCGTGGCCCCTTCGGCGGCGTGGTGCCCACCGGAGACGTCGCGACGGTCGAGCAACCAGTGTCCGCTGTGCAGGATCCCGACCCGCCCCCGCATCTGCCTCCATCGCCGGGTCGCCACGTCAGCGGTGGACGGCTTACCGAAGGCCTCGCCGTCCAGCTCCAACACGGAGTCGCAGCCGAGCACCAGCCCGGGGCTGGCCTCACCGCGGCCGGCGAGTGCGTGGGCCACCTGCTCAGCCTTGGCCCGGGCCAGGAGCAGCGCGACGTCGCGGGCGCCCAACGGACCGCGGGAGGTCTGCGCCCTCTCGAGAACGGCTTCCTCGTCGACGCCGGAGACGACGACGCGTGGACGGATCCCTACCCCTTCGAGCGTCCGGAGTCGGGCGGTGGAGGCTGAGGCCAGCACGAAGTGACTCACCGCGTTAACCTACCCGTAGGCAGGTGTGATGGCTGCGGCCACCCCCAGCCCGACCGGCGACGGAGGCCGTCCTACTCTGGAGGAACTCGAGGCACGATGGCCCAAGGTCGTCGGCTGGCCACACGACAACGGCACTCAAGGAGATCCAGATGAGTATTCCCGAAGAGCAGGAGACGTCCGAGGACAAGAGCTGGACCGATCTCGGTCAGGACCTGTGGGCCTACCTCACCGGTCGCGGCGCGGCGATCAACTACAGCTTCGTCGACATGGCTGTGGAGGTGCCGCGTGACACCGGGCCGGAGGCACCCAGGGCGACGTGGAAGCTGAACGGCACGCTGCGTATCACCACCAGCGACGAAGAGCACCCGGGGTCGGACCCGCTGCGGGACTGAGCCACCGTGGTCCATCGCTTCGACATCGATGCTGACCTGAGCTTCTCGGTCGAGCTGCCTGACGAGGGTCAGGGCGGTGCGTCCGTCTCGGGAACCGTCACCGGCCAGGGCCGACACCTCGAGGTACGCAGCGATGACGTCGGGGCGATGTCCTCTGGAGCGTCTCTGGGCCAGGCCCGGGCCATGGCCGCTGGGCTCGCGGCCTGGGGTCTCACGGTGACCGTCGTGGGCCCGGATGGCCCTGTGGTCAGTGTGGGAGACGTCAAGCCCAACCGGCTGGCTCGACTGCTGACCCGCTCCAAGCACATCCGGATCGAGGACTGGCGGCAGGCCGCGTCGCTGCGCGGTGCGGCCGCTCCGGGGCGGTCGGGTGGCGGGGCGTTCCTGCCACCCGGCACCCCGTGGCCGCCGGCACCGACCTTCCGTTGGTCGAGGCGACCGCTGACCACCACGCACGACCCGGACGGCGGAGGACGGCCTCGACTCGTCATGGCGATGGGGGAGCACGCCCAGCGCGGGGACGCCCGGCGGGTGGTCCCCTTGCGGCCCGCTGGTGTGACCATCGGCAGCTCGGAGGACGCCGACCTGCGCCTGCCGGGTACCGACTCGCTGCAGGCGCGCGTACGTCGGGACGCCAACGACGAGTACGTGCTGGTCATCGAGAGCGACCAGACGCCCTCCGCCTTCAACGGTGGCCGGCTGACGGCGGGGGAGGAGAGGACGCTACGGACGGGGGCGCGTGTGCAGCTGGGCACATGGACCATGACCTACACCCGTGAGGAGTACGCCGACCACGGCCGGCCCTACGGTGGCAGAGCCGGCGGTGAGTTCGCGCGGCAGCGGCACCAGGCCAAGCCCAAGTACAAGAAGTAGCCGGCGCGAGTAGCTCGGCTAGCCGGTGAGGCCGTCGACGTAACACCAGCGCCAGGCTTCGCCCTCTTCGAAGCTCTCGACCACCGGGTGGTGCGTCCGCTCGTAGTGCTTCGTCGCGTGCACTTGGGGCGAGGAGTCGCAACATCCCACGTACCCGCAGCTCAGGCATTTGCGCAGGTGCACCCATGTGCTGCCCGCCTCGCGGCAACCCACGCACTCGGGAGCCACGGCTTTGGTGTCCTCCGGCGCCTGCGCCAGGTGGGAGCAGCCCCCCTCCAGGCCCCGCGGAGGCCGGATGCCGGTGCGACGCTCACCGTCCTGGCGATCCGCCGCGAACGACTCCAGCACCGACTCCTCGATGTCGAGCTGCTGCAGGATCTCGGCCAGCAGCTCGTGCTCGGCGGCGCCCTCGTTGCGCAGCCGGACGAGCTCTTCGCGCTCGGCCGAGATCATGCCGAGTCGCAGCCGTCGATAGGCGTCGCTGGGCGTCTCGTCGTTGCCCACGCCGCGCGGCCCGACCCGCTCCCATCCTTGGTGGGTGCGGCGCTGGGCCTCTTGTCGCAGCTGACGCAGCAATGCGTGCGACTCATCCCGGTGCTGGTCGAGCTCGGCCAGACCGGCCGAGACGGCATGCTCGGTGAGCACGGCTTGTTGCAGCGCGTCCTCGCGGGCGTCGGGTCCCTGTACCTTCAGGGCCCGGGTGAGCCAGGGCAGCGTCAGGCCCTGCAGGGTGAGTGTCCCGATCGCCACCACCATGGCGATGAAGATGATCGCCTGCCGCTCAGGGGAGCTCGCCGGCACGAGGAAGGCGGCCGCCAAGGTGACCACGCCGCGCATGCCCGCCCAGGACACCAGGGCGAGCTCGCGTGGCGGAAGGCCCGACCCATGGGAGCGGCGCGAGAGCAACCAACGGCTGGGAAAGACCCAGAGGGGTCGCAACAGCATCACCACGACGAGGATGACTCCCGCCGCGAGGAGGACGCGCGACAACGACATGGAGTCGTTCTGAGTCGTGGTGACGATGTCGCGCATCTGCAGCCCGATCATCAGGAACACCGCGCTCTCTCCGATGAACTGCACGCTCGCCCAGTTGCTGCCTTCGGACAGCCGGGAACGGGCGTTCTGCAGAGTCAGCGCCCGGTGGCCCAGGATCAGCCCGGCCGTGACCACGGCCAGCACCCCAGAGGCGCCCAGCGCCTCGGCCGGCAGGAACGCCAGGAACGGGAGTGTGAACGACAGCGCCGTGTCGAGCTCGGGGCCCAGCCGGCGGCGGCGGAGCACCGAGGCGGCCAAGGCCACCGCCACGCCCACACTGAGCCCGCCGACCACGGCCCAGACGAAGCTCAAGGCGACCGTCCAGGTGCTGACCCCGTCGGTCGTGGCCGCGATCGGTCCGCGCTCGGCGCCCAGACCGGCCAACGCCAGGCCGGTGCGCAGAGCCACCAGTGCGGTGGCGTCGTTGAGCAGCGACTCCCCTTCCAAGATGGTCACGATGCGGCGGGGCATGCCGACCTTGCGCGCCACCGTGGTGGCGGCGACGGCGTCGGGCGGAGCGACGATGGCCCCGAGCGCGAAGGCCAGCCCGTAGGAGATGGGCAGCAGGGCGTAGGCCACCGCCGCCACTCCGAGGGCGGTGAACAGGACCAGGCCGACCGACAGCGACAGGATCGCCGCACGGTGCCGGGTGAAGTCGACCAGGGAGGTCCGGATCGCCGCTGCGTAGAGCAACGGGGGCAGCAGGCCGTACAGGACGACGTCGGAGGTCAGCCGTACCTGGGGGATGAAGGGCAGGTACGACCCGACCACCCCGACGAGGAGGAGCAGCACGGGACCGTTCCATCCGCGCCGCTCGGCCGCGCCGGCCACGAGGACCGCCGTGCCGGCAACCAGCACGAGGGTCAGGGCCACCGTCATCGTCGCCCCCGGTCTGCGGACATCACAGGTCCATCTTCACCGATGCGCGGTACTACCGTGGGCGAATGAGCTCACACACGCCGTCGTCCGCCCAGGTGCTCTCCGTGAACGTGGGTCGGGCGCGGATGGTCGGGCAGGGGCGGCGTGCTCACGTCAGCGGCATCGACAAGCGACCGACCACGACGATCACGGTGCGAGACCCCGGCGACCGGCTGACCGGTGCGGGCAGCGGGGTGCCTGGGGACCATCTCGCCGACCGCAAGCACCACGGCGGCACGTCGCAGGCGGTGTACGTGGTGGCCCGGGAGCAGCTGGACCACTGGCAGGCCGAGCTCGGACGCGACCTGGCGCCAGGAGTCTTCGGCGAGAACGTCACGACGGGCGGCCTGGTGGTGGACGACGCTGTCGTCGGGACGACATGGCACGTCGGCGACCATGCGCAGCTCGAGGTGCGCGGCCCGCGCATCCCGTGCGCCACCTTCGCGGCGCACCTCGGTGAGCCGGGTTGGGTCAAGCGCTTCACCGCACACGGCCACCCGGGGGCCTACTGCGCGGTG
Source organism: Ornithinimicrobium sp. (assembly GCF_035267225.1). Lineage (GTDB taxonomy): Bacteria > Actinomycetota > Actinomycetes > Actinomycetales > Dermatophilaceae > Ornithinicoccus. Next base: position 89,942 of record NZ_DATFMA010000096.1, on the reverse strand, counting down.
CTCCGACCGGGAACGATCCGGGCGGGCGACGGCATCCGCGTGCACGCCGTCCCTGGCCACGGCGTCACCGTGCGCACGGTGTTCTCCGCCTACTCCGGTGACCTGGAGGCGGTCGATCTGGTGCTGCGGGCGGGATGCCTGCCGGCCGAGGAGCACGCCGAGCTGGAGGCGCGGGTCGCGCGGCGCCGTGCCGACGCCACCCCCGCGGCGGACTGAGCCGGGTACGGCGGCCCGCTAGCGGGGCAGGCGGGTCGCCTGCCAGGCCCCCGGGCCCGGGCTCAGCGGCGGGCGCGTCGCCCGGATGCGCGAGTTCCACAGGCTTCGTTGCTCGCTCACCGAGGGCCGGTCACCCGCAGGGGCCTGGCTGACCGCGACGAGGGCCGCGACGACCGCTGCCGTCTCGGCCGCCGACGGCCGGCCAGTGATCAGGATGTCGGGCCCGTCTTCGGTGGGTCCCTGGCTCGGTGCGCCGCTCACAGTGGGATGTTCCCGTGCTTCTTGGGGGCCCGGTGGGCACGCTTGGTGCGCAGCGTGCGCAGTGCCTTGACCACCTGGACCCGAGTCTGGGAGGGAGCGATGACCGCGTCCACGAAACCGCGCTCGGCCGCGGTGTAAGGGTTGGCCAGGGTGTCCTCGTACTCCTGGATCCGCTTGGCTCGCTCGGCCGCGACATCCCCTCCCTCCTGCTCGACCTGCGCCAGCTGCTTGCGATAGAGGATGTTGGCGGCCCCTTGTGCTCCCATCACGGCGATCTGAGCCGAGGGCCAGGCCAGGTTGATGTCCGCGCCCAGATGCTTCGAGCCCATCACGTCGTAGGCGCCGCCGTAGGCCTTGCGGGTGATCACCGTGACCAGGGGCACCGTGGCCTCGGCGTAGGCGTAGAGCAGCTTGGCCCCCCGGCGGATGATGCCTCCCCACTCCTGGTCGGTTCCGGGGAGGAAACCCGGGACGTCGACGAAGGTGAGGATGGGCAGGTTGAAAGCGTCACAGGTGCGCACGAAACGGGCCGCCTTCTCCGAGGCGTCGATGTCCAACGTCCCGGCCAGCTGCAGCGGCTGGTTGGCCACGACACCGACCGAACGCCCTTCGACGCGGCCGAAGCCCACCACGATGTTCGGTGCGAACCGCTCCTGCACCTGCAGGAACTCCCCGTCGTCGAGCACGTGCTCGACGACCTCCACCATGTCGTACGGGGTGTTCGCCGAGTCGGGGACGAGCGTGTCGAGCTCCTCGTCCTCCTCGGTGACCGACATCTGTGGTGTTGAGTCGAAGGCGGGCGGATCCTCCAGGTTGTTCTGCGGCAGGAAGGAGAGCAGGTCTTGGACGTAGGCGATCGCCTCCTGCTCGTCGGAGGCCGCATAGTGCGCGACACCGGAGCGCGAGTTGTGCGAGTGGGCACCGCCCAGCTCCTCGAAGCTCACGTCCTCTCCGGTCACCGTCTTGATCACGTCCGGTCCCGTGATGAACATGTGGGACGTCTTCTCCACCATGACGATGAAGTCGGTGATCGCCGGCGAGTAGACCGCACCCCCTGCGCACGGGCCGAGGACCAGCGAGATCTGCGGGATGACGCCGGAGGCGTGCACGTTGCGCTTGAAGATCTCGGCGTACAGCCCCAGCGCCGCCACCCCCTCCTGGATCCGCGCACCGCCGGAGTCGTTGATCCCGATGACCGGGCACCCGACCTTGAGAGCGAGGTCCATGACCTTGACGATCTTCTCGCCGAAGACCTCCCCGAGCGAACCGCCGAACACGGTGAAGTCCTGGGCGAACACGGCCACACCGCGCCCGTCGACGGTGCCGTACCCGGTCACCACGCCGTCGCCGTAGGGGCGGAAGTTCTCCTGGCCGAAGTTCGTCGACCGATGCCGGGCCAGCTCGTCCAGCTCGGTGAAGGACCCCTCGTCCAAGAGCTGCTCGATGCGCTCGCGGGCCGTCTGCTTGCCACGGGCGTGCTGCTTGTCCACCGCCCGCTCCGACCCCGCATGCACGGCCTCGTCGAGGCGTCGACGGAAGTCTGCCAGCCGGCCCGCGGTGGTGCGCATGTCGGCGTTCGCGCCCAGGGTGGAGTCGTCCATCCGGATAACCTAGCCTTGCTGCGATGGTGAGTCAGCCTTGGACGCGCCCGCAGTGGCACACCACCATCGACTCGACGAACGCCCGTCTGCTGGCGGACCCGCGGCCGGGTTCGGTGGTGGTCGCCGAGCACCAGAGCGAGGGCTCGGGCCGGCGAGGCCGGCGTTGGGTTGCTCCCCCCGGCATGGCGCTGGCCGTCAGCGCCGCAGTCCGCGCTCCCAGCCCGGAGCGAGCCGGCTGGGTGCCGCTGCTGGCGGGGCTCGCTGTGGCCCGCGCCCTGTCGCAGCACGAGCTGGCGTTGCCGACGGTGCTCAAATGGCCCAACGACGTGCTCGTGCCCGCCGGGGTGACGGCGCCGGATAGCCCGAGGGTGACGTCGCCCCGACCCGGCAAGGTATGCGGGGTGCTGGCGCACGCGGCGGGGCCGGTCGTCGTGGTGGGCGCCGGCCTGAACATCGACCAGGGCGTGGACGACCTACCGGTGCCGGAGGCCACCTCGTGGCGTCTGGGCCTGGGCCTGCCTTCGTTGCCGCGTGAGGTGCGCCAGAGCTGGCTGGCGAGCTACCTCGAGGCTCTGGGTGGGCTCCTCGAGCAGCTCAGCGTGGACCCGTCGGCGGCGGCCGCCGCCTACCTGAGGCGCTGCGACACCGTTGGACGGCGCGTCCGGGTGGAGCTCCCCGGTGGTGGACGCTCGTGCGGGACGGTCACCGGGACCACCGACGAAGGTGCCCTGGTCCTCCAGACCCTCACCGGCACCCAGGTGCATCGAGCCGGCGACGTGGTGCATCTGCGGGCGACCGCACCGGTCGCAGGGGTGGGTTCGTGAGCGCTCCGGCCGCGATGGTGGTGCTCCGCCGCGAGCCTGCCGACGGGCCGGTGGTGGAGGTGACGCTGGACCGTCCGCAGGCGCTGAACGCGATCTGCACCGACATGGCGCGTGAGCTGACGGCGACGATGGCGCGCCTGGCTCACGATGCCACCGTCCGAGCGGTGGTGCTGACCAGCAGCTCGGCTCGGGCGTTCAGCGTCGGGGCCGATCTGAAGGAACGATCGTCGATGAGCACCGACGAGCTGCTGGCCCACCGCGAGGTCAGCCGGGCAGCCTATGCCTCCGTGCTCGACCTGCCGGTGCCCGCGATCGCGGCCGTGGCGGGCTACGCCCTCGGCGGTGGCTTCGAGCTGGCGTTGTCCTGTGACCTCGTCGTGGCCTCGGCCGGGGCGGTCTTCGCGCTCCCCGAGGTCCGGGTGGGGCTGGTCCCCGGCGGAGGTGGGACCCAGCTGCTCACCCGCAGGGTCGGATGGTCGCGGGCCGCCGGGATGGTGTTCAGCGCTCGCCGCGTCGGGCTCGAGGAGGCGAGCCGACTGGGCGTGGTGGACGAGGTCGCCGCGCCCGGGGAGGCACGGCGCGTGGCGCTGCAGCGGGCCTGGGGCATCAGCGAGAACTCCCCGGCGGCGGTGCGCTACGCCAAAGCGGCGATGCGCGACGGAGCCGATCTGGGCCTGGAACAGGCACTGGAGTGCGAGGACGACTATTGGCGACGGGCCGTGGTTCACGACCAGCGGGTAGAAGGGATAGCGGCATTCAACGAAAAACGCCACCCCTCATGGCATCCGGGAGAGGCCCCAAGCGTCTAGTATTCTATTTATGATGCGCGTATTGCTGGCTGAAGACGACGAGACTATCTCAGAGCCTCTCTCCCGTGCACTGCGCCGAGAAGGGTACTCCGTCGATGTCGCGGAGGACGGCCGGGCCGCCTTGACCTCGACCGAGGGGGAGGCCCCTGACCTGGTGATCCTGGACATCGGCCTGCCCTACCTCGATGGGCTGGAGGTCTGCCGCCGTATCCGACAGGAGGGTTTGACCTCGCCAGTGCTGATCCTGACCGCCCGGGGGGACGAGGTGGACACGGTGGTCGGTCTCGACGCCGGCGCCGACGACTACGTGACCAAGCCGTTTCGGCTCGCCGAGCTGCTGGCGCGAGTGCGAGCACTGCTGCGGCGAGGGAACGACCAGCGCGATGGGGGAGACCGGCCGATCACCATCGACACCAAGGCTCGTCAGGCATTCTTCCGGGGGCAGGAAGTGGCGCTGACCGCCAAGGAGTTCGACCTGCTGCGCGTGCTGGCGCGCGAAGAGGGCCGCGTAGTCCCGCGAGAGACCTTGATGCTCGAGGTATGGGACAGCTGGTTCGGGTCGACCAAGACCCTGGATATGCACATCTCGGTGCTTCGTCGAAAGCTCGGCGACGACGCAAACAATCCTCGATACATCGTGACGGTGCGCGGCGTAGGGTTCCGCTTTCAAAACGAACCCGAGCAATGAACCTCTGAGTACGTGCGTCGAGAACTCCGACGAATCGCTGTCGTCGTCGCCCTCGCGGGAGCCGGAGTCGCTTTAGGGTTGACGATGCTGTTCTTCGCGTTGGCGAAGAACCTCACGCCGTGGGCCACCGTCGACATCGAACCGGGATGGCTTCCGTACGTGTCCTTCGTCCTGGGCGTGGTGATCACGGTCGCGGTGGTGGTGCCGACGGCGCTGGTGCTGATCGACCGGACCGTCGCGACGTTGACCCTGGCCCTGCAGGACCTGGCGCAGCAGGCCGACGACTTCGGTACCGGCGCCTTCACCGCCGATCCGCCGCCGGAGGGCCAGGACGTGGAGCCATCCGGGCGTACCGGTCTGGACGAGATCGACACCGTGCGGAACATCATGGCCCGTTCGCAGACCACCCTGGCGCGCGCCCTGAGCTCGGAGCGCTCCTTCGCCGCCGACGCCTCCCACCAGCTGCGCACTCCCTTGGCTGCCCTCTCGCTCCGTCTGGAGGAGGTCGTGCACACCGACGACCTCGATGTCGCCAAGCACGAGGCGCAGATCGCCATGGGCCAGACCGAGCGCCTGGCCAGTGTGGTCGACGACCTGCTGCACCGCACCCGGGCCGGTCACGCCGACGGGGGGCGTTCGGTCTCGCTGGATACTGTTCTCTCGGCGCTCGAGCAGGAATGGACGCCGTCCTTCCAGGCTCGGGGACGACAGATCGTGGTGCGCGCCGAGCGGGCCATGATCGTGCGCTCCAGCTCTTCCGCGGTCTCGCAGATTCTCAACACGCTGGTGGAGAACTCGTTGCAGCACGGTGACGGGCTGGTGCAGGTCGCCGCCGCGCGCTCCGGACCGTCGGCACTGCTGGAGGTGCGGGACGAGGGGCCCGGGATGGACCCGGAGCTGGCTCGCCGTGTCTTCGACCGGGCGGTTACGAGCGGATCCGGGACCGGCCTGGGTCTGGCCGTGGCGCGGGAGACGGCGGAGTCGTTCGGGGGGCGGTTGGAGCTCGCCCAGGCGAAGCCGGCAGTCTTCGCCCTGTATATCTCGATGGAGCCGGCCCGGTAGCGGTGCTCCGTGCCCCGTGGGTCGGTGACGCCGCGAACACATAGCTCCGGTAGGCCCAGAAGCGGAACAGGGTCCCGAGCACCAGACCGATCCCGTTGCCGCTGACGTTGTCCGCGAGCTGGCTGTCCAGCCCGAGGCCGTACCGCGAGAAACCCAGGCAGGCCAGGGCGATGGCGAGGCCGACGATGTTGGCCGCCACGAAGAGAAGAAACTCCTGAGCGCGAGCGGCGCGACGCCGGTGCCGGAAGGTCCAGTAGCGGTTGCCGACCCAGGCGAAGGTGGTGGAGAACACGGTGGCGGCGATCTTGCCCCGCAGCGGCATGTCGGCGAACATTCCCGCCTCGCTGGTGCCGGGGATGCCGAAGACGAAGTAGTTGTACAAGACGGTGTCCAGCACAAAGGCACAGAGTCCGACGACGCCGAACTTGGCCACCTCACGGGCGAGCAGGTCGTACCAGTGACGCACGCGCCGCACGAGCAGGCGGGAGCGGCTGGTCACCGCCGCAGCATACGTGTCCGGCCTACTAGGCTGGCTGACCGTGACGTCCACCTCGCAGCGCACCCGTGGCCCCCAGCCGCAGCGCACGCCGGGAGGCTTCCCCGTGGTCGGCATCGTCGGCGGCGGGCAGCTCGCCCGGATGTGCCAGCCTCCCGCGGTCGCGCTCGGGCTGACGCTGTCCGTCCTGGCCGAGTCGCCGACCGCCTCGGCCGCTCTGGTCGTGCCACACAGCCCCGTCGGTGCCTGTGACGACCTCGATGCCGTGGTCGACTTCGCCCGCTCCTGCGACGTGGTGACGTTCGACCACGAGCATGTGCCCGGCCGCGTCCTGCACGCGGTCCAGGCCGCGGGGGTGAGTGTGCACCCCGACCCCTCGGCCCTGCGGTACGCGCAGGACAAGATCGCGATGCGAGACCGGTTGACGCAGATGGGCGTCCCCTGCCCGCGCTGGGCGGTGGCCCGCGAGCAGCAGCAGGTCGAGGACTTCGGTGCCCGAGTGGGCTGGCCGGTGGTGATGAAGGCGGCCCGCGGCGGCTACGACGGTAAGGGTGTGCGGGTCATCTCGGCGTCCGAGGAGGCCCAGGACTGGCTCGCGCGAGCCCGTACCGCGCGCGACGGCGACGGCAGCCCCGAGGGTGTCCTGCTGGAGGAGAAGGTCGACTTCCGGCGCGAGCTCGCCGTGCTGGTGGCCCGCAGCCCCAGCGGCCAGGCGGCGACCTGGCCGGTCGTGCAGACCGTGCAGCAGGACGGGATCTGCACCGAGGTGCTCGCGCCGGCTCCGGGGCTGACCCACCAGGTTGCGACCGAGGCGACCGCGGCGGCGCTGCGCATCGCGGGTGAGCTCGAGGTCACCGGAGTGATGGCCGTGGAGATGTTCGAGCTCAGCGCGCCCGGGGAGCCCGGGTTCGTGGTCAACGAGCTGGCGATGCGTCCCCACAACAGCGGGCACTGGACCATCGACGGCGCGGTCACCAGCCAGTTCGAGCAGCACCTGCGAGCGGTGCTGGACCTTCCGCTGGGGGCCACCCGTGCCCGCGACCGGTGGAGCGTGATGGCCAACGTCCTGGGGGGCTCTGAGCCGGAGCTCTACTCCGCCTACCGGCACCTGATGGCACGTGACCCTGCCCTGCGCCTGCACCTGTACGGCAAGCAGGTGCGCCCCGGCCGCAAGATCGGCCACGTGAACGTCGGGGGCTCCGACCTGGAGGACCTTCGAGCCCGGGCGGGCCACGCCGCCGACTACCTTCGAGGAGTGGTCACCAGATGAGCGAATCGACGGGTGGACCGGGCTCGGCCGGCGCGGACGAGCCCGCGCCGGTCGGCCTGGTCATGGGCAGCGACAGCGACTGGCCGGTGATGGAGCAGGCTGCGCTGGTGCTGGCCGAGCTGGGCATCTCCTGTGCACCGGACGTGGTCTCGGCTCACCGCATGCCGCTGGAGATGATCGAGTACGGCAGCCGTGCCGCCGAGCGTGGGCTGCGCGTGGTCATCGCCGGAGCCGGGGGCGCCGCCCACCTTCCGGGCATGCTGGCCTCGGTGACCACGCTGCCGGTGATCGGCGTCCCGGTGCCGCTGAGCTACCTGGACGGGATGGACTCACTGCTGTCGATCGTGCAGATGCCCGCAGGTGTGCCGGTCGCGACCGTCTCCATCGGCGGGGCCCGGAACGCCGGGCTGCTCGCGGCTCGCATCCTGGCCAGCGGCTCCGACGCCGAGGCTGCGCGGATCTCCCGGGCGCTGACGGCCTTCGCCGCTGACCTGCGCGACCAGGCACACGCCAAGGGCGAGCGAGTGCGCGGTCGTACAGTGAACCCGTGAGCGGCTTCGACCTCTTCCGGCTGTCCGAGGACCACGTTGCCCTGCGCGAGGCGGTCCGTGAGCTCTGCGCCGACAAGGTCGCTCCGCATGCGGCCGACGTCGACGCTCGGTCCCGGTTTCCCACGGAGGCCTACGACGCCCTGCGAGCCACCGACTTCCATGCCCCTCACATCGCCGAGGACTACGACGGGGTCGGCGCCGACGCGCTGGCGACCTGCATCGTCATCGAAGAGGTCGCCCGCGTCTGCGCCAGCTCCTCGCTCATCCCGGCCGTCAACAAGCTGGGCACGCAGCCTGTGATCCTGGCGGCGGGCGAGGAGGTCAAGCGGCGGTACCTGCCGCTGGTGGCCCGTGGCGAGGCCATGTTCTCCTACGGGCTGTCCGAGGCCGCCGCGGGGAGCGATACCAGTGCCATGGCCTGCAAGGCCATCGAGAACGCAGACGGCTCGTTCACGCTCAACGGCCAGAAGTCCTGGATCACCAACGCCGGGGAGTCCGCCTACTACACGGTGATGGCCGTGACCGATCCCGAGGGCGAGCGAGGCCGCAACATCAGCGCCTTCGTGGTGCACGGTGACGACGAGGGATTCGAGCTGGGACCCCCGGAGCGCAAGCTCGGCATCAAGGGCTCACCGACCCGCGAGCTGCTGTTCACCGACTGCACGATCCCCGGTGACCGCCTCGTCGGCCGGCGGGGCGAGGGGCTGAAGATCGCCTTGGCCACGCTGGACCACACCAGGGTCACGATCGGCGCCCAGGCGGTCGGCATCGCTGCCGGTGCACTGGCTCAGGCGCTGGCCTACGTCAAGGAGCGCCGGCAGTTCGGCAAGGCCGTCGCCGACTTCCAGGGTGTGCAGTTCATGCTGGCCGACATGGGCATGAAGCTCGAGGCGGCGCGGCAGATGGTCTACGTGGCGGCAGCCAAGTCAGAGCGCGGCGACGACGACCTGCCGTTCTTCGGGGCGGCGGCCAAGTGCTACGGCTCGGACGTGGCCATGGAGATCACCACGGACGCCGTGCAGCTGCTCGGTGGTGCCGGCTACACCAGCGACTTCCCGGTGGAGCGGATGATGCGCGACGCCAAGATCACCCAGATCTACGAGGGGACCAACCAGATCCAGCGCATGGTGATGGCCCGTCAGATGCTGCGCTGACGCGAGATGACCGCCCACGGCGGCTACGGCTCGACCGTCAGGGGCTCGCCTTCGCGCAGGGCCTCGAAGAGCTCGCCGGCCTCCGCCTCGTCCCAGAGCACCGTGCTCCCCGCCGCCGTGGCGTAGTCGGTGTCCGCGATGGGCACCGTGATCGACTGCCCCGAGCCGCCCGAGATCGAGCGCATCGCGAGCCCCACCCTGGTCATCTCCCAGGCCGAGGTGTCCTCGCCCCGGCGCAGGGAGGCTCCGGTCGCCGTTCCGGCGGCGTGCAGCTCCCACGGGACCAACAGGGTCGAGGGGCTGGTCATCTCCCCGACCAGGGAGCTGAGGAACTCCCGCTGGCGCTCCACGCGGCCCAGGTCTCCGCGGGGGTCGGAGTAGCGCATGCGGACGTAGTTCAGCGCGTCCTTGCCCTCCAGGTCCTGGCAGCCGGCCGGGAGGTCGAGGTCGCTCCGCTCCTCGACCACCGGCTCGGGCAGGCACATCTCGACCCCGCCGACCGCGGCCACCACGTCCACGAAGCCGTCGAAGCCGACCTCGAGATAGCCGTCCACGGGCAGGTCGGTGGACTGCTCCACCGTGTCGACCAACAGTGGGGGCCCGCCGTTGGAGTAGGCCGCGTTGATCTTGTTCATGCCGCGGCCCGGGATGTCCACGTAGGAGTCCCGGGGAATGGACACCAGGGTCGGCTCCCCGCCGGAAGGCAGGTGCAACAGCATGATCGTGTCGGCACGGGAGCCCTCCGTGTGGCCGGTCTTCAGCTCGTTGCGCTGCTCGCGAGTCAGTGACGACCGCGAGTCGGTGCCGACCAGGAGGATGTTGCTGCCGGAGGCGGACCCGGGCCGGTTCTCGGTGGTCGGCGTGGCGTCCACCTCACCGATCGCCAGCCAGCTCGCCGCTACGGCCCAGACCATCGCGGCGACATAGAGCCCGATGACCAGCAGGACCAAGACGCTGACCCGGCGAAGGCCGTAGCGCGGCCGTCGTGGGTGCCGGGAGCCGTACCGCGAGCGCTGACCTGGTGGGGACCCGCGGCCGTCGCGTGGCCGCCGGTCGTCCGGCCAGCCGTCGCCGTCCCACTGCTCGTCCTGCCATGGGTCGGTGTGCCCGCCTTCCTGAGGCCACCCGTCGTCGCGCTCGCGGCGCTGCCGGTCGGTGGTCCAGTCGTCTTCCCACGAGGGCGGCGGGCCCTGGTTGCCGTCCGGCGCGCGTGGAGTGCGCGGCATCGGTCGCGTCCAGTCGTCCTCTGGGCGATGCGGCATTCGGCCAGGGTAGGTGAGAAACGTGGCCCACTGCCGCTACCCTGCCGGGGTGCCGCCCGATGAGCCTTCGCAGGACGACGCGGCCAATCCCCCAGTCTCGGTGGTGATGCCGGTGCGCAACGAGGCCCGGCACCTGGCGGAGTCCCTGGGCTCGGTCCTCGGTCAGGACTACCCGGGCGAGATGGAGGTGGTGATCGCCCTGGGCGGCAGCACCGACGCCAGCCGTGAGGTGGCCCAGCGCCTGGTCGCGCGGGAGCCACGGGTGCGGATCGTCGACAACCCCACCGGGCGCACCCCGCAGGCGCTCAACGCTGCGATCGCCGCCACCCGCCATCCGATCGTGGCCCGGGTGGATGCCCACGGGGCCCTGCCCCCGGACTACCTGAGCACGGCGGTGGCCATCTTGCTGCGCACCGGTGCCGCCAACGTCGGCGGGCGGGCGGTCCCGAGAGGGGTGAGCCGGACCCAGCGGGCGGTTGCCCTCGGCATGGGGTCCCGGCTGGGCATGGGGGGCGCGCGGTTCCGGGTCGGTGGGCAGGCCGGCCCCGCCGATACGGTCTTTCCGGGCGTCTTCCGCAGGGAGTGGCTGCAGCGCGTCGGTGGCTTCAGCACGGACTACGAGCGTGCCCAGGACTGGGAGATGAACCTGCGGATCCGGCAAGCCGGTGGGCTGGTGTGGTTCAGCCCCGACGTCTGTGTGACCTACCGCCCCCGTGGCTCCTTGCGTGGGCTCGCAGCCCAGTTCTTCGCCACCGGGCAGTGGCGTCGACGACTGGCCGCCGAGCACCGGGGGGCGTTGAACGCGCGGTACCTGGCTCCACCGGTCGTCGTCGCTCTCGTGGCGGGGGGTGCGGTCGGCGCGGCGTGGTGGCCGCCCCTGGCGCTGTTGCCCGGCGGCTACGCCTTGGCGGTCACGGTCGGTGGGCTGACCATCGCCGCCCATGAGCCGTGGCCGGTGCGGCGCAAGGTTCCGCTGGTGCTGGCCACCATGCACCTGAGCTGGGGTGCGGGCTTCCTGGTCGGCGTGCGCCCACGCCGCGCCTAGCCCTCCGCCTCCGCCACGCCCAGGTCCGCGTCGGTGCGTGCGCGCACCTCCTGCTCGCTGACCCCCGGCGCCAGCTCCCGGAGCAGCAGGCCCTCCTCGCTCACGTCGATCACCGCGAGGTCGGTGATGATCCGTTGCACGCATCCCAGTCCGGTGATGGGCAGCGTGCACTCGTTCAGGATCTTCGGGCTACCGTCCTTGGCGGTGTGCTCCATCAGGACGATGACCTTCTTGGCTCCGTGCACGAGGTCCATCGCGCCGCCCATCCCCTTGACCATCTTGCCGGGAATCATCCAGTTGGCGATGTCCCCGGCCGCCGAGACCTGCATCGCGCCCAGGATGGCGGCATCCACCTTGCCGCCACGGATCATGCCGAAGCTCATGGCGGAGTCGAAGAACGACCCCCCTTGGCGCACGGTGACGGTCTCCTTGCCCGCGTTGATCAGGTCCGGATCCTCCTCGCCCTCGACGGGGTAGGCGCCGACACCGAGGATGCCGTTCTCGGACTGCAGTACCAGCTCCACGTTCTGCGCGACGTAGTTCGGCACCAGGGTCGGCAGGCCGATCCCGAGGTTGACGTAGTCACCGTCGTGCAGCTCCCGGGCCGCCCGCGCGGCCATCTGCTCCCGGTTCAGTGCCATCTCAGTGCTCGCGCTCCTGCTCCTGCTCCCGAGCCGGTCCCGGCCGGGTGGTGCGTTTCTCGATCCTCTTCTCACCGGCCTGCTCACGCGTCAGCGGCAGCACCCGCTGGACGTAGATGCCGGGCAGGTGCACCTCGTCCGGTGCCAGGACGCCGGGCTCGACCAGCTCCTCGACCTCGGCCACGCTCACGCGTCCGCTCATGGCGCACATGGGGTTGAAGTTGCGCGCGCTGGCTCGGAAGAGGAGGTTGCCGTGCCGATCTCCCTTCCAGGCGCGCACCAGCCCGAAGTCGGCCGCGATCGACTCCTCCAGCACGTACTCCTGGGGGTCACCGCCGAGGTGGTGGAACACCCTGCGGTCCTTGGCCGGGGAGGAGACCCGCACCTGACCCTGGGTGTCGTAGCGCCACGGCATGCCGCCGTCCGAGACCTGGGTGCCCACTCCGGTGGCGGTGTAGAACGCCGGAATGCCGGCGCCGCCCGCGCGCAGCTTCTCGGCCAGCGTCCCCTGCGGGGTGAGCTCGACCTCCAGCTCCCCGCTCAGGTACTGCCGAGCGAACTCCTTGTTCTCTCCCACGTAGGAGGCGATGATCCGCCGGATCCGCCCCGCCGCGAGGAGCAGGCCCAGCCCCCAGTCGTCGACCCCCGCGTTGTTGGAGACCACCTCGAGGTCAGCGGTGCCGGAGCGGAGGAGCTGTGCGATGAGCACCGAGGGCACACCGCACAGGCCGAAGCCGCCGACAGCCAGCGTCATCCCGTCGGTGACCCCGCGCAGGGCGTCCTCGGGACGCTCGACGACCTTGTCCATAGCGCCGAGGATAGTGCCCCTCAGACGAAGCGGGCGTCGACGCCTTCGCTCTGCATGCGCGGGTCCTGCTGGTCGACGTCGGCGCCGCGCACCATCACCACCGAGCCGTGGGCGGCCAGGCCGCCCAGCACCGCCTGCAAGAAGGTGGCCGGGTCCCGCTCGGTGACCAGCAGACGTCCGGATGCCGGGCCGGAACGCTCGCGGGCGCGCGTCACGAGGTCGGCATATCTCGTCCGCTCACCTCCGGCGACCAGCGCCACATCCCCGGCCTCGGGTCCGGTCCACGGGGTGAACGTGTCGGCGAAGGAGGAGATCTCACGTGCCTCGTCCATGACCCCGGTCCGCAGGTCGCCGTCGAAGGCCCGGGCCAGCGCCGGCAGGGACACGGCGACCACCTCGTCCGCGTCCGCCGCCTCCGGGGAGGCGGGGTCCGTCGTCACGAGTACGTCCGCCCCTTCGAAGGTGTCCAGGGTCACGGTGGCGCCGACCGACCACGCGGCGAAGGCCCAGTACGCCATCCGCCAATGAGGAACGGGGATATCGAGGCGCACCAGGGTGCCCGGCTCGGCGTCGAAACCCTCTTGCAGGGCGTTGGCTGCCTTGGCCACCCACGTGCCCAGCACCTTGCGGGAGATCTCGATGCGCTCGTGCTGGGTCGGGCCCGGCTCGTCGTCGTAGAAGGTCAACGCGGGACGCGAAGAGTCCTCCTCGATCAGTCCAGCCAGCACGTCGGCAGGGGTCGGCACGCGCACAATGTAGTGCACGGCGGCGCCGCGCCCGCATGCGAGGCTGGGAGCATGTGCGCTCTTCCCGTCCGGCCTGAGCGCAGGCGGGTCTGGCGACCAGGGCGGGAGGTGGACCTGGAGGCCACCTGGGGGCCGTTGCGCCGGGGTGCCGGCGACCCCACCTGGCGCCGCCGCGGGCACTGGCTCTTCCGTGGGATCAGCACCAGCACAGGCTGCGCGACCCTGGCCGTTTCGGTGCGGACATCGCCGGGGGAGGTGCTCGCCCAGGCGTGGGGAGAGCCGGAGGTGGTCGACCGGCTCCTCCACCGCCTGCCCGCCATGCTCGGCGAAGGCGACGACCCCTCGGGGTTCCGGGTGCGCCATCCGGCGCTGCGGCGGGTCCACCTCGCCCGGCCCGGCTGGCGGGTGCCACGCACCGGGTTGGTGATGGAGTCGCTCATCCCGGCGATCGTGGAGCAGAAGGTCACCGGTGCCGAGGCGTTCGCCGGGCAGCGGCGCCTGGTGCGACGCTTCGGGGCTCCGGCACCGGGTCCGGGGGCCGCGATGGGCCTGTACGTGCCGCCTACCCCCGCTCAGGTGGCGCGCATCGCCTCCTGGGAGTGGCTGCGGATGGGAATCAGCCCGCAGCGTTCGGACACGGTGATGCGCGTGGTGAGGATGGCCGACCGGTTGGAGGAGCTGGCGCTGCTCGACGCCGAGAGGGCCAGCCGTCGCCTCCGCGCGGTGCCGGGAGTGGGGTTGTGGACGGTCGCCGAGACCGCTCAGCGGGCCCTGGGTCACGCCGACGCCGTCAGCTTCGGGGACTACCACGTGGCCAAGAACATCGGCTACGCCCTGACCGGTGAGCCACGGGACGACGCTGGGCTGGCCGAGCTGCTCGCCCCCTACGCACCCCACCGGTACCGCGTGCAGCGGCTGGTCGAGCTGGGGCGGTTCAGTCCGGAACGGCGGGGGCCTCGGATGTCGGTGCCGTCACACCTGCCGACGCGGTGACCCGCTCGACCCGCCAGTCGTGCAGGTTCTCGCTGTGCAGCGCCACCTCGAGCCTGGCCACGGCCCGGCCACAGCGGTAGGGATCCTCGAGGCTGACCTCGAGCACGCGGTCGCCGACCGCGACTGCGGCGTAGTCGACCGGCGGGTCGATCTCGAGCAGGGCGAGGTCGACGCAGCGCCGCAGACGGGTGGCGAGATCCTCCTCGCCGGTGGAGGTGATCCCGACCGCAGCCGCCCGCTCGGAGCCGGGCGGTGCTCCCAGGGCTGCACGGACCGACTCCGCGGTGCCCAAGGTGAACCAGTCGCTCGACGCCGGTCGGAGCAAGGCACGCGCACCCACCGCAGCGGGCGTGGTGACCGCGTGGGCCAGCCCTCGGACCACCACGGCGGGAATCGCCGCTCTCTTGCCCTTCACCAGGTCGGCGGCCGCAGCGATCTCGTCCGCCACGGCCCGCGCGGTGACCGACAGCATCCGACCGTCGGCGTCGCTGCGCCCTCTCAGGTCCTCGAGCACCTCCACCCCGCAGGCACCGAGCGCGAAGTCGACCTGACCCTCGCGCCAGGGGCGGCCCGCGGTATCGCTCAGCAGCACCCCGATACGGGGCAGGGGCACCGGCGCGTACGCGGTGAGCAGGTCCGCATACAGGGTGCGGGCGGCCAGGTCGGGATCGCTGGGCAGGATGAGAGATCCGCCGTGGGGGCCGGTGTTCGAGGCGTCCACCCCCGCCGCCGCCAGGACCGGGCCCGACCGAGAGGTCACGATCCTCGTCGTGCCCGACGGCGTCGCCCGCTCGGCCACCACGCGGGTGCTCTGTTCCAGCACGATCTCATCACGGCCTCCAGCGTCATCCGGAGCGGGATACTCATCCGTGGTGCTCGAGCGCAGCCCGAGGGCCTTGGAGACCACCTTGCTGGAGACGACGAGTACGTCACCGTCGCGCAGCACCACCCCGGCCCGCTCCAGCGCGTCGCGCAGCAGCCGGGCGAGGTCGTGAGCCGCCGTGACCTCGGGCATACCCGGCAGGGGCGTCACGGTGAGGCTGCCTACGGTGGAGCCGGCCGTCTCCTCCGGCGACGGTTCGCGCATCAGCGCACGACTTCGGCCAGGGCGATGGCGGCCTGCGCAATCTCCCCCGCACTGCCGACGTCGCGCATGTGGAGGTCTCGGGCCCTCATGGGCAGCGCACCGTAGTCCTCGCCGCCGTCCGCGGAGTCGACGAGCCAGCCGTTGAGGAAGTCCCGGTAGAGCCCGGCCACTCCGGCTGCCGTGACCGGCACGCCGAGCGCGCTCAGACACGCGTCAGCGTGTCCGCGCACGGGGGCCCCACCGATGATGGGGGAGACGCCGACGACCGGCGCGCGGGTGCCCCGCAGCGCGTCCCGTACGCCGGGGATGCTGGTGATGATGCCGATGGAGACCACCGGGTTGCTCGGCGGAAGCAGCACCACGTCGGCCTTCCGGATGGCCTCCAGGACGCCGGGGCCGGGCGTGGCGCGGGCGAGCCCGGCCACGACGAACCGGAGAGCGGGGGCCTGTGCCTGCATCTGGATCCACCACTGCTGGAAGTGCACGGCTCTCTCGCCGGGGTCCTCACCGGGACGACCGCCCGGGTCCGCGCTGAGAACGACGTGCGTCTCGATCGGCTCGTCCGTGGCGGGCAACAGGGCGATGCCCGCCTGCGTCAGGCCCCAGCGGCGCGCCAGGCGCGCGGTCACCTGGCTGAGCGGAACGCCTTCGGCCAGCCAGTGGCTGCGAGCGACGTGGGTGCCCAGGTCGCGGTCGCCGAGGGCGAACCAGGAAGGTCCGACTTCCAGCGCGTCGAGCTCCTGCTGGGCGCGGAAGGCCTCGTCGGCCCGTCCCCAACCCTGTTCCTCGTGTACGGCGCTCCCCAGGGTGTACAAGAGGGTGTCCAGGTCCGGGCACACCCGCAGTCCGGCGATGGTGATGTCGTCGCCGGTGTTGCCGATGACGGTGACGGTGCTGCCACTGCCGGTCGCGGGGTCGTACGCCTCTCCCATGGTGTCGAGGTGGTGGCGCAGGCCGCGCACGAAGCGGGCGCCGCCGACACCGCCGGCCAACACAGTGATGTGCATGGGGTCCATTCTGGTTGGTGGACAACGTGTCACATGAGTCGCGTGGGGTTGTAGCAGATCCGGGGTTGACGGGAAAGGATGACACGCGTGTAATTTAGGCGTACCGCGGGGTTCTCATCGAGCAGCACCGTGGTGCCGTGGTGCTGGCGAGGGTTGAGGAGGAGCCGTGCACGATTTGGACATGGTGTCATTGTTGACGACCGAGGGTGGGGACGAGGCGTCGTGGCAGGAGCGTGCGCTGTGCGCCCAGACCGACCCTGAGGCGTTCTTTCCGGAGAAGGGGGGGTCGACCCGCGAGGCCAAGAAGGTGTGTGTCGGGTGTGAGGTGACCGCTGAGTGCCTCGAGTACGCACTTGCCCACGATGAGCGATTCGGCATCTGGGGGGGCTTGTCCGAGCGTGAGCGTCGCAAGCTGAAGAAGCGAGCCGTCTGAGCGCTTCTGCCCTGACCGAGTCGGCGACCCGGGCGTCCCGTGACGAGCGCCGCGGCTCAGTCGGCGTGGTGGTGCTGCCATCCGGGCCTGGCGGTAAGCCTTCGTCCGATGCCACCCCGCCGGTGTTCGACGCGCTGCTTCCCACGGCCGAGGAGGTGCGCTGGGTCAGCCTGGAGCTGAGCGGAGTTCCGGCGGCCGAGCTCGGCCACCATCCGCTGGTCGCATCCGGGCAGGTCCGGGTGCTGCCGGAGGCCTCGGTCGCGGTGTCCCCGGAGACCGCAGGCGTGGTGGAACACGCCTGGCCGGACGATGTCAGCTGGTTGTGGTTCCTTCCCGCGGACGCCCAGCCGCGAGCCGACGCCCTCGCGGCCATGACAGCGGTGCTGCGTGACTCCGGCCGGGTGGCGGCGGTGGGTCCCAAGCTGGTGCGAACGGCGGCCCCTCGCGTCGTAGTGGGAGTCGGTCACCGCGTGACCCGCTGGGGTCGCTCGGCTGAGGGCGATGACGTCGGTGCCTACGACCAGGGTCAGTTCGACGACCGGAGCGACGTCATCGCCGTGCCGTGCGAAGGCATGGTGGTGCGCGCCGACGTGGTCCAGAAGATCGGCGGCGTGGACCCGCGGGCCCACCCGAGCGTCGTGGGCTTGGACCTGTGCTGGCGGGCCCATCTGCACGGTTACCGCGTCCAGGTGGTGCCGGACGCCGTCGTGTCGGTCGACGGGTCGGCCGGCGATGGTGATGTCGCGGTCGGTCGCAGTGCTCGGGTTCCGGTCCGTCAGCGAGCGCAGGCGCGGGCGGAGGTCGCGTTGGCCCGGGCGGCGTGGTGGCGGCTACCGCCGAGGGCGCTGGCGATGCTGGCCTGCTCCTTGTGGGTCACGGCGCTGATGCTGCTGTTGCGACGACCGCGTGCGGCGGGTGTGGCCTGGGCCGAAGCGGCAGCGGTGATCTCCGCACGACGGGTGTGGGCAGCACGCTGGCGCTTCCGCGGGCGAGGCAGGCTCTCCGAGAAGGACCTGGCCAGCGTCTTCGAGCCCGGACGCGCTGCCCGCTCCGCGGCCCGGTTGATGCCGCTGGACGCCCCGGTCACGGGCCAGGTGTTCTCGCCTGGTCCGGTCCCGGAGCGCGTTGCCCCCGCCGTACGCGGCACCTCTGCCGAAAGCTCGGGTAGCTCCCTGGACTCCGGGCCCGTCTGCGAGGAGTTCGCCTCGCCCGAGGCCGACGCGAAGCCGGCGCGGTGGTGGAATCCGGCGCTCGTCGCGGCGCTCGCTCTGGCGTGTGCGGTCACCGCCGCGCGGTGGTGGGAGCTGACCGGTGCGCTGGATGGTGAGGGGTGGGGGGTGCGCGGCTCGGAGGTCCTGGGTGTGGGGGCGTCGGCGCCGGATCTGTGGTCCGCGTGGTGGTTCGGCTGGACCGGCGCCGGCCTCGGGCAAGCCGGCCAGGGCCCGTCCTGGCTCCTGCCGATGAGCGGTCTGACGTGGCTGGCCGAGCAGGTGCCCGGTGGCCCGGTCGAAGGTCACGGGGCGTCGGTGGTCACCGCATGGCTGCTGTGCTCGTCTCTGGTGCTCAGCGTGGTCGTGGCCTACGTGTCGGCCAAGGCGGTGGTGCGCTCGCGGGCGGTGCGTGCCGCCTTGGCCCTGGGATGGGCGGGCCTGGCCCCGATGACAGGGGCGGTGGACGCCGGGCGCCTCGGCCCCGCGCTGGTGCACGTGATCGCTCCGGCACTGGTGGCCGGCGTGGTGCTCAGCCTGCGCCCGGGCCGCCAGGGCACCTCGGCCTCGTTCGGTACGGCGCTGTTGGTCGCCGCAGCCGCCTGGTGGGTGCCGGTGGTGACCGCGGTCGGCGTCGTGGGCGGGGCGGTCCTGCTCATCAGCCTGCGGGGGGCGGCGCGCCTGCGTGGCCTGGCGCTGGCCCTGCTACCGCTGGTGCTGCTGGGACCACATCTGCTGCAGTACCACTCCGATCCGGTGATGCTCTTCGGCGGCGCGGGCTCGACCGTCGCCGGCGCGGAGGCGCTCGCGGGTTGGCAGGGGTTGCTGATGCACCCCACCGGAGCGGTGCGGATCAGCATGTGGTGGGTGATGCCCATCTGGCTGCTGGCCGTCGTCGCCGTGCTCGCGCCCGGCGGACGCCGGGCGGGCCGGTTGGCCACCGGCCTGACGCTGGCCGGAGTCTGCGGGCTTGCCGGGGGCGTGCTGGCCTCCCGTCTCGTGGTGGGTGAGCTGCCCGCCGGGTATGAGGAGGCCGGTCTCGGGGTCACGATGTGGCCGGGAACGTTCGCGAGCCTGGGGGGCGCGGCCGTCTTCATGGCCGGCGGCATCGGGGCGGGCCGGCTGGTGGAGACCTCAGCTCGCCGGGGTCGCGGCACCACGCTGGGCACGGTTCTGCTGGCCGTGGCCGCCGTCGCGGCCGTCGCCATGTCCGCCGTCCATGCCGTCACGCCCAGCTCAGGCAACCTCAACGCGGCAGACGCACCCGTGCCGGCGGTCGTGGCCGAGAGACTGAGCGGACCCGGCCAGGTCCGGCTGCTGCAGCTGACTCCCGTCGCGGCGGGGCCGACGGACAACGAGGTGTACGGGGTGCGCTACCAGCTGCAGGGAGCCGAGCCCTCCCCCTGGCTGCGCGACCGCGCCCGCGACCTGGCCCAGGCACCCCCACTGGACGGGCAGACGCAGCCGGGCGACGCGGCAGCGCTCGCCGACCCCGTCGCCCGGGCGGTGGACACGGTGCTCACGCCGGCAGCCTTGTCTGCGGACCACGCGCGGCTCACTCGGGAACAGCTGGCCGACCTGGCGGTCGGTTACGTCTCGGTCCTCGCCCCGCAGGACCATGCGCTGGTCGGGCGAATCGACGAGGACCCCTCGCTGACCAGGGTCAGCTCGGCGCCGGGGACGGCGTTGTGGCGCGTCGCGTCCCAGACTCCCGGGGCGCGGGTGCGGTGGGAGGCCTCGTCGGGGGAGCGATCCGACGCCGCGCCCAGCACCGGGCCGCACGGACGGGCCCGGCTCGCGCGCGACGGTGGGCCCGAGATGCTGGTGGTCTCCGAGCCCGCGGCCTGGGCTCACGTCGCCCAGGTGCGGGCGGACGGGGAGATCCTGACGCCCGAACCCGGCTTCCCCGTGCGCTACACCGTCCCGGAGCAGGCTGAGCGGGTCGTGGTCGATGTCCCACCACCGCACCTCCGGTGGTGGCTTCTCACCGGTGGCGTCGCTCTGGTGGCAGCGGTGGCGGCCGTGCCGCTCGTAGGCAGGGAGCGAGGTAGAGGGGCATGAGGTTCCGGCCGGGACGGCGCGCGGCACGGGCGGCGGTGCTCGCCGGCGCCACCGGCGCCGTGCTGGTCGGGTCGGCTCACGCCCCGGCCTCGGTCCATCTCGGCGACCGCACCACGGCCATCACCACCGCACCCTCGGCTGCCGGGCCCTCCGAGGTGCCCGTCGACCGAGCCGGCCTGGTGTGCCCGGGTCCGGAGCAGCGAGGCATGACCGACAGCGCCGTACCCGAAATCGCGCAGGACGTCCGGGTCGAGGCGGTGAGCGCGCCGGAAGAGGCGCTGCCGGGGATCGTCACCAGGCCCGGCGCGACCGCGGGGGCCGTCGCGGTGCGCCGGCTCGCCGGTGCGCCCGTGGGCGAGATCGGCGACCGTGGCTCGATGGCCCGGACGAGCTTGGACGAGGCCGACGCCGTCGTCGTCGACGCTCAGGGGGCACTGGCCCCCGGGCTGGGGGCGGCTCAGCTCTACCACGGCGACCAGGAGCAGCGTCTGGCCCTGTCCCTCACCGGCTGCCCTGCTCCGGCCGAGCACTCCTGGCTCGTGGCCGGCGGCGGTGCGGTCGGCCGTTCGGAGCGGATCGTGCTGGTCAACCCCGGTGTGAGCGCCGTCGACGTCCGCGTCGGGGTGCTCGGCGCGGCCTCGGAGGCCGGCGCCGACGCCGGCGAGCCGCCAGGCACGGTCGTCGCTCTCGGGCCCGGTGAGCGAGAGATCCTCCTCGTCGACGCGCTGGCACCGGGCGTCCGGGCTCCGGTCGTCGAGGTGACCTCGAGCCCCGGCCCGGTGGCTGCCTTCCTCGGTGACCGGTGGCTCGACGGCAACACGGATGCCGGGATGCAGCTGACCACCCCCGTCGGGCCTCCCGCGACCACACAGGTACTGGGGGGGCTCGGCAGCCGGCCCGGTGATGGGTCGGACGTCACGGTGCGCGCAGCCGTGCCCGGTTCTCGCGCCACCGTGGTCCAGGTGCGAGCCCTCACCCCCGAGGGGCCGGCACGGGTGGATGCGGAGGCGGTGGTCGTGCAGAGCCGGGCGGCGCAGGACATCTCCGTGGGTGGGCTGCCCGACGAGGCCGTCGCCCTGGAGGTGACGAGCGAGCGACCGGTCGTGGCCGCGGCTCAGACGCGTTCATCGGAGAGCGAGACGGGCGCGCGCGACCTGGCTTGGTCGCCAGGCATGGCGCCACTTCGCGCACTCGGTGGTACCCCGCTGCCCCGACCCCCCGGCCAGGGGCAGGTCGACTACAGCCTCGAGGTGGTCGCTCCGCGCGGTGGTCGGGCACAGGTACTGCTGCAGGACGCCGGGGGCGACGTGGAAGCACAGGCGGTAGACCTTGCCGCCGGGCGCACGTGGAGCCGGGAGCTGGACGGCGCCGCGGTCTGGGTGGTGCCGGAGTCCGGCGAGGTCTACGCGACGGTGACAGCACGGTCGCAGGTCCGGCCACGGCCCGCGCCGGACGACGTCGAGGCGAGGCGCGGCGGAGGCCGGGGGGCCAGACGGGTGCCGGTCGACCTGGTCTCGGTGCTTCCGGTGACGGACCTGGCGGTCACGCGACCTGTGCTCGCGGTGGTGCCCGCAGTGCCGTGAGGTCCTCGTGCGGGCACGACCCGGCAGCGGCCGGGCTTTCACAGGAAGTCCTCGGGATCCACGCCCAACATCGTCGCCAGCTGCTCCACGACCACCTCGTGCACCACCGTGGCCACCTCGGAGGGGTCAGCTGCGCGCGCCTCCACCGGGAGCCGGTAGATGACCATGCGAGCCCGGGCGCCGCGCTCGGCCGGGAAGAGCCGGCCCAGCGCCACGCCTTGCTCCCAGGGGTGCGGGTCGCTCGCCGGGACGTCCTGGACCGCCACTTCCAGCTCGGGAAGCGGTGAGCCCCAGCGGCGCTCGAACTCGGCCACGGCGTCCAGCACCGCCTCGTCGAAGCGCTCGCGGCGCGAGACCATGACGGGCACCCGTGGCCAGGCCAGGGGCCCGCGCATCCCCCGGCCGTGTCTGTCCCGGGATCGTGCTGCGGCCACCGGACGAGCCTAAGCCTCGCGGGGTCGGCCCGGCGTGGTGCAGCCCGCGATGTCTCAGGGTCCACCTACAGTGGGGTGCCGTGACCATCTCTCGCCAGTGCTCCCGGACCGCTTGTGACCGAGGGGCCGTGGTGACCCTGACCTACGTCTACGCCGAGCAGACCGCGGTGCTCGGCCCCTTGGCCACCTACGCCGAGCCGCACTCCTACGACCTGTGCGCCGGCCACGGAACCGGCTTGACCGCTCCTCAGGGCTGGGACATCGTGCGCCTGGAGGCACCCGAGAGTCACGCTCTCCCCGCGGACGACCTGGTGGCCCTGGCCGAGGCGGTGCGCGAGCGCCGCGCCCAAGCGGTGCCGACCGACGGGGCGGGCCCGACTCACGGGGCGGGTTCGACTCACGGGGCGGGCCCGACTGACGGGAGGCGACGCGGTCACCTGCGTGTGCTGCGGGACCGGTAGCCTCCCGGCGTGCCTGACCTCTTCGCGCTGACCAAGGCTCATGACGTGCGTGGGCTCGTTCCGGGCCAGCTGACGCCTGGGGTGAGCCGGGCTCTCGGACTGTCCTTCGCTCACGTCGTCGTGCGTCCCGGCGGTCACGAGCAGATGGTGCTGGGTCGCGACATGCGTGCCTCGTCGCCGGAGCTGGCCGAGGCCTTCGCCGGCGGGGTGAGCGCGGGGGGCGTGGACGTGCTCGACATCGGTGAGTGCGCGACGGACCAGCTCTACTTCGCCAGCGGGAAGTACCGGTCTCCGGGGGCCATGGTGACGGCGAGCCACAACCCGGCCTCCTACAACGGCATCAAGCTCTGCCGTAGCGATGCCGTCCCCCTGGCGCTGGGTTCCGGTCTGACGGAGGTGAGGGACCTGGCCCAGTGGCTGCTGGATCGGGGCGAGGTGCACGGTGGGGCGTTGGCGGCCTCGCGTCCCGGGGCGCGACGACGGCAGGACACGTTGCCCGACTACGCCGCCTACCTGCACTCGCTGGTGGATCTGGAGAACCTGAGACCGCTGCGCATCGTGGTCGACGCCGGCAACGGCATGGCTGGGCTGACGGCCCCGGCTGTGCTCGGGGCCATCGGGTCGGGATGCGAGATGGTCGGGCTGCATCTCACTCTCGACGGGTCCTTCCCCCACCACGAGGCCAACCCGCTGGACCCCTCCACCCTGGTCGACCTGCAGCAGGCGGTGCTGCGGGAGGGAGCGGACCTGGGGCTCGCCTTCGACGGCGATGCCGACCGTTGCTTCGTGGTCGACGAACGGGCACGGCCGGTCACCGCGAGTGCCGTGACCGCTCTGGTGGCGGCGCGGGAGATCGACAAGGAGCGCGCCCGGGGAGTTCCGGCCACGGACATCACCATCGTGCACAACGCCACCTGTTCACGGTCGGTGCCGCAGCTCGTGCGCCGCCTCGGCGCGCGACCGGTACGCACCCGAGTCGGTCACTCCTACGTCAAGGAAGCCATGGCCGAGCACGACGCGGTCTTCGGCGGTGAGCACTCCGGGCACTACTACTTCCGCGACTTCTGGCGAGCCGACACCGGGATGCTCGCAGCGCTGCACGTGCTGGCCGCGTTGGGTGGGTCCGCTGAGCCCGTCACCATGTCGGAGCTGGCGCGGCCCTTCGACCCCTACGTCCAGTCCGGCGAGATGAACTTCACCGTGGCCGACGTCCCGGACGTCATCCAGCGGGTGCGGCAGTGGGCTGAGGCGGCCGACCCCCACGTGGCTATCGACACCGACGACGGCCTGGGCCTGGTCAGCGTCGCCGGCCAGGCAGGCTTCTGGAGCCTCTCGCTGCGCGCGAGCAACACCGAGCCGTTGCTGCGCTTGAATGTCGAGGCTGCGGACGCGCAGACCATGGACGAGATCCGGGACCACGTCTGTTCGCTGATCACCGCCGCCGAGGCGGGATGCCCGCGAGCCCGAAGCGGCCCGCAGGCCGGATGAGTACGGTGGACGGATGAGCTCCCCGATCGAACCCTGGCTCCGCGAGATCCTGCGTTGCCCGGTGGGCCGGCATCCGCTCCTCGACGATGTCGACGACCGCGGGCAGCCGGTCCTGGTCTGTGACCGCGACTGTGGATCGCCGGGCCAACGCCGGCAGTACCCCTTCTCCGGGGGGATCCCCGTCCTCCTGGCTGACCAGGCCGCGGTGGTCGGTGTCCGGGGAGGCGAGGATGGCGCCGCACATTGACGAGGCCTTCCTCGACGACGTCGAGGAGCTCGAGCTCAAGGACAGCCGCGGGACGTTGCGGGCTCTGGCCACCGCCGGGGCGCAGACCCGCGAGGCCCTCACCCTGTCCCACGAGGCAGGAGTCGACCGTCTGGGCTCGGGCGAGCGCCCCCGCTCGGTCCTGGTGGCGGCACTGGGTGGCTCAAGTGTGGTGGCCGACGTGCTGGAGCTGCTGGCCGAGCCCGGGTCCCCGGTCCCGGTGCAGGCACGGCGGAACCTGCCGCTGCCAGGGTGGGTCGGGCCCTTGGACGTGGTGGTTGCCGTGTCCCTCTCCGGCCGTGCGCCCGGCCCCCTCGCCGTGGCCGCTGAGGCGGCTCGGCGGGGAGCCGCACTGCTCACCGTGGGGGCGGCCGACTCGCCGCTGGCCGAGGTCTGCGCTCGTGCGCGCGGTGTCCATGTCGGCGTGGGCCGCGACCGTGTCAACAGCCGCACCGCCCTGTGGTCGCTGCTCACGCCCGTGCTGCTGGCGTTCGACCGCGACCACCTCGGCCTGATCTCGTGCAGCCACAGCGTCCTGCTCGAGGTGGCCGGCCGCCTGGACGAGAGCGCGGAGAGCTACCGCCCCTCCTCCGAGAGCTTCGTCAACCCAGCCAAGATGCTGGCGGTCCAGCTGGCCGAGACCGTGCCGATGGTGCTGGGCCAGGGGCCGTTGGGTGGGGTCGCCGCCGCCCGGGCCAGCGCGATGCTCGCCCGTACCGCGCGCATCCCGGCCGCCTTCGGCGAGCTTCCGGATGCGGCCAGCCAGATCGTGGCCTGCCTGGATGGTCCCTTCACCGACAGCGGCGCGGCCGACCCCGGTCCCGGGGGGACGAGGCCGGGCACCTACGACCCGCTGCGCATCCGGCTGGGCCAGGTCGATACCAGCACCTGGGAGCCGCACCACTTCGACGAGCCCGAGGGGGAGCTGCGGGAACGTCGCACCGGCCCGTCCACCTCGGGGATCTTCGCCGATCCCTTCCTCGACGCGCCGAGCACCCCACCACTGGGCCTGTGGGTGCTGCGCGAGCATCCGGCCGAGGAGGTGCAGGACGAGCAGACCCCACCGCCGGGGAGCCTGGCGGCTCTGACGGAAGCGGTGATGTCGACCGCGCGCTCAGCGGGAGTGCGGGTGATGCAGTCCGTGGCCGGTCCCGGAGATCCGGTGGTGCAGCTGGCCGACCACATCGCGACGGTGGACTTCGCCTCCACCTACGTCGCACTGGGGCTCGGCCTTGACCCGTCGGTCTCGCCGCACGTCGCCGATCTGCGTGATCTGACGCGCTGACTCTCGAGCACCGATGGCTGGGTACAGTTTCCTCGCGTGAGCCCTCTCGAGTTCGACCTGGTCATCATCGGCAGCGGGTCGGGCAACTCGATCATCGGGCCGGAGTGGGACGACAAGAGGGTCGCGGTGGTGGAGGCCGGCACCTTCGGCGGAACCTGCCTGAACGTGGGGTGCATCCCCACCAAGATGTACGTGTACGCCGCCGAGGTCGCCTCCATGGTCGCCGGCAGCTCTCGGTACGGCATCGACGCCCAGGTCACGGCCGTGCACTGGCCGGCGATCCGGGACCGGATCTTCGGGCGGATCGACCCGATCTCCGAGTCCGGCCGCGAGTACCGCAGAGACGGAAACAACACGACGTTGCTCACCGGGTGGGCGCGGTTCACCGGGCCCCGCCAGCTCGAGGTGTCCGGCCCGGATGGGACCGTCACCGAGATCAGCGGCGCTCAGGTGGTCATCGCCACCGGCTCGCGCCCTGTCCTGCCACCGGTCCTGCGCGAGTGCCCGGTGCCCGTGCACACCTCGGACACCGTCATGCGAGTGCCGACCCTGCCCGGCTCGATGCTCGTCGTGGGGGGCGGGTACATCGCGGCCGAGCTCGCCCATGTCTTCGGTGCCCTGGGAACGGCGGTGACGCTCGTCAACCGTACCGACGTCATGCTTCGTGACCAGGACGCCGACGTGAGCGGGGCGTTCACCGAGGCGGCGTGCCGGCAGTGGGACGTCCGGCTGGAGACGGAGGTGGTCCACGTCCAGGCCGTCGGGGACGGCGCCCGCGTCGAGCTGTCCGACGGCCACGTGGCCGAGGTGGACCTCATCCTGGCGGCGACCGGGCGCACTCCCAACTCCGATGGAATGGGTGTGGACGCGGCTGGGGTCGAGGTCCACGACGACGGGCGGATCGTGGTCGACGAGTACGGCCGGGCCAGCGCCGAGGGGGTGTGGGCGCTCGGGGACGTCAGCTCGCCCTACCAGCTCAAGCACGTCGCCAACCATGAGGCACGGGTGGTCCGGCACAACCTGAGCCACCCGGAGGACCTGCAGGCCTTTCGCCACGACGTCGTACCGGCCGCCGTGTTCACCCACCCGCAGATCGCGATGGTCGGGTTGACCGAGCAGCAGGCGCGCGACGCCGGGTATCGGGTCAGTGTCTCGACCCAGGCGTACGGGGACGTCGCCTACGGGTGGGCGATGGAGGACGAGCACAGCTTCATGAAGGTGGTCGGGGACCGACAGACCGGCCTCGTGCTCGGTGCGCACCTCTTCGGGGCGCAGTCGCCCTCGTTGATCCAGCCTCTGATCCAGGCCATGACCTTGTCCATCCCGGCACGGCAGGTGGCCCGCGAGCAGTACTGGATCCATCCCGCCCTGGCCGAGGTCGTCGAGAACGCGCTGCTGGGTCTCGAGGTCGACTGACGAGCGCTCGGCGCGCGACCGCCCTGACCACGTGCGCGGACGTCTACCCTAGGAGCGTGTTCGCACCGCGCTCCCAGGTTTACCGTTGACGATGGACCGGGAGCCCGGTGTCACCCCAGCGGGGCACGATGCCCGCACACCAGGACGTCGGCAGCGTCAGCGACATCGACCCTGCCGGCACCCGCGACGTACCGACTCATGCCCGATCACAGCGAAGGACCAGCACCGATGACATTCGACTTCCGCGTGGCGGACCTGTCCCTGGCGCCTGCGGGACGCCACCAGATCCGTCTGGCCGAGCACGAGATGCCCGGCCTCATGGCGATTCGCGAGCGGTACGCGGCGAGCCGCCCTCTGGCGGGAGCCCGGATCGCCGGGTCGTTGCACATGACGGTTCAGACGGCAGTGCTCATCGAGACCCTGGTGGCCCTGGGTGCCGAGGTGCGATGGGCCTCCTGCAACATCTTCTCCACCCAGGACGAGGCGGCTGCCGCGGCGGTGCTCGGCCCGGAAGGCACCAGCGACGAACCCGCCGGAGTGCCGGTGTTCGCGTGGAAGGGCGAGACCCTGGAGGAATACTGGTGGTGCACCACCCAGATCCTCGACTGGCCCGACGGCAACGGCCCCAACATGATCCTCGACGACGGGGGGGATGCCACGCTGCTGCTGCACAAAGGACGGGAGTGGGAGCTTGCCGGCGTCGTGCCCACCGCCGACGAGCAGGATCCGCAGGAGTGGAAGGTCATCCTCGACACCGTGCGTCAGAGCCTGCACGAGCGTCCGCGCCGGTGGACCGACATCTCCGACGGGGTTCTCGGCGTGACCGAGGAGACCACGACCGGTGTGCACCGCCTCTACCAGCTGCACGAGGCGGACCAGCTGCTCTTCCCGGCGATCAACGTCAACGACGCGGTCACCAAGTCGAAGTTCGACAACAAGTACGGCTGTCGGCACAGCCTCGTCGACGGGCTCAACCGGGCCACCGACACCCTCATCGGTGGCAAGACGGTGGTGGTCTGCGGGTTCGGAGACGTCGGCAAGGGCTGCGCTGAAGCGCTGGCCGGGCAAGGGGCCCGGGTCATCGTGACCGAGATCGACCCCATCTGCGCGCTGCAGGCCGCGATGGAGGGGTACCAGGTCGCCACCCTGGACGACGTCGTCAGCCGTGCCGACTTCGTCGTCACCACCACCGGGTGCCGCGACGTCGTCACGGCCGCCGACATGCGGGCGATGAAGGACAAGGCCATCTTGGCCAACATCGGACACTTCGACAACGAGATCGACATGGCCGGCCTGGCGCGCATCCCGGGGGTCAAGCGGATCGAGATCAAGCCCCAGGTGCACGAATGGGTCATGCCGGCCGAGTCGGTGACCGATCCCGAGGACGGGTCGGTCACCGACCGCGACGAGCGCTCCATCATCGTCCTGTCCGAGGGGCGCCTGATGAACCTGGGCAACGCCACCGGTCACCCGAGCTTCGTGATGTCCAACTCGTTCGCCAACCAGACCCTGGCCCAGATCGAGCTCTTCACCAAGGGTGAGGAGTACCCGCTGGGGGTCCACGTCCTGCCCAAGCACCTCGACGAGGAGGTGGCCAGGCTCCACCTGGAGGCGCTGGGTGCCGAGCTGACCGAGCTCAGCAAGGAACAGGCCGAGTACCTTGGGGTCGACGTGGCCGGGCCCTACAAGCCGGACCACTACCGCTACTGAGCAGCCTGCGGGCTGAGGAAGGCGTCCATGTGAACCCCCGCATTCTGGTGGTCGACGACGACCAGGCGTTGGCCGAGATGCTCGGGATCGTCCTGCGCAAGGAGGATCTCGACGTCGCGCACTGCGCCGACGGCGGACGCGCCATGGGGATGTTCCGCGAGTACCGGCCCGACCTGGTGCTTCTGGACGTCATGCTCCCCACCCTCGACGGGGTCGAGGTGTGCCGGCAGCTGCGATCGGAGTCGATGGTTCCCATCGTCATGCTGACGGCGCGAACCGACTCCCAGGACGTCGTGGGTGGCCTGGAGGCGGGGGCCGACGACTACGTGGTCAAGCCGTTCAAGCCCCAGGAGCTGCTGGCCCGCATCCGCGCCCGGCTGCGCCGGATGGACCGTTACCGGGAAGAGCAGCTGCGGATCGGAGACGTGACGATCGACGTGGCGGGTCACTCGGTCACCCGGGACGGCGCCGTGGTGCCGTTGACGCCGTTGGAGTTCGACCTGCTGGTGGCCCTGGCCAGCCGCCCGCACCAGGTGTTCGACCGCGAGTCCTTGCTGGAACAGGTATGGGGCTACCGGCACGCGGGGGACACACGCCTGGTGAACGTGCACGTCCAGCGGCTGCGCTCGAAGATCGAGGTCGACCCGGAGAACCCCAAGATCGTGCTCACGGTCCGCGGCGTGGGCTACAAGGCCGGCTCTGGCTGACCGGTCTGCGGCGTCGGCGACCCCCGGCCGCGCCGAACGGCTCCTCCGGTCACGGTCGCTGGCTTGGTGGCGATCATCGCTGCGGCTGCGCGTCATCAGCAGCACGGTCCTGCTCGGCATGGTGCTGGTCACCTTGTTGGGCACCGTGCTCTACCGCCAGGTGGCTTCGGGACTGGTGGAGCAGGCGGTGGCCCGAGCCGAGGCGGACGCGGCGCAGCAGGTGCAACAGGCCCAGGAGCTCTTCGACGCCACGGACCGCCGAGACGACTTCGGTCTCTCGGCCGCCGCCATCGAGACGGTGAACCAGATCGGGCCGGGCGGACAGGGGGAGGACCGCCGCGCCCTGCTGGTGCAGTCTCTGGACAGCCAACGCGACACCCTGATCGCGCCCGTGACCCTGGGTGACCTCGAGGTGGCCGACGTGCCACCGGCGCTGCGCGAGGCGGTGCGCGAGACCCCGGAGCTGCAGCAGGTGCTCGTGGCCGAGATCCCCGATCGTGTCGGTGACCAGCAGCCGGCGGTCTCGGTGGTCTCCCGGGTGCAGATCCCCCGCGCCGGGCCCTACGACCTCGTGCTCGTCTACCCGATGGACCGGGAGCGGGACATCCTGAACCTGGTGCGCGAGTGGTTCCTGGTCGGAGGCCTGGCGCTGCTGGTGCTCGTGGCCGCGCTCGCGTGGCTGGCCACGCGACTGGTGACCGACCCCGTCGGCCAGGCGGCCTCCGTCAGCCAGGACCTGGCCCAAGGAGAGCTGGACGAACGGATGGAGGTCAACGGCACGGACGAGCTGGCTCGGCTGGCCACCTCGTTCAACACCATGGCGGACAGCCTGCAGCAACAGATCCAGCAGCTCGAGGCGCTGTCCCAGACCCAGCAGCGCTTCGTCTCGGACGTCTCGCACGAGCTGCGGACGCCGCTGACCACCATCCGGATGGCTGCCGATGTCCTGTACTCCTCGCGCGACGACTTCGGTCCGCCGATGTCACGCTCCGCCGAGCTCCTGCACGGCGAGCTGAACCGGTTCGAGGACCTGCTCAGCGAGCTGTTGGAGATCAGCCGCTACGACTCGGGGACCATGGTGATGGAGCCGCATGACGGTGATCTGGTGCAGCTCACGAGGGAGGTCGTCGACTCGGTGGAGCCGATTGCCGCCACCGCCGGGAGCGAGATCCGGCTGTCCGCTCCGGTGCCGGTCTGGGTGGAGATGGACGCGCGACGGATCACCAGGGTCCTGCGCAACCTGCTCGTGAACGCGGTGGAGCACGGGGAGGGCAAGCCGATCGATGTCGCCTTCGAGCAGGACGAGCACGTCGCGTCGGTCTCCGTGCGCGACTACGGCATCGGGCTGACCGACGAACAGGTCGGCCGGGTGTTCGAGCGGTTCTGGCGTGCCGACACCGCGCGTACCAGGACGACGGGGGGCACGGGCCTGGGGCTGTCCATCGCCCGGGAGGACGCCCGGCTGCATCACGGCACCCTGCGGGCTGCCGGACGCCCGCACGACGGCGCATGCTTCCGCTTGACGCTCCCCAGGCGCGTGCCCACGGGTGCGGTCCTGGCGCCCGCGGAGCCCGACACCTCCCCGACCATCGAGGAGCTGCAGTGCGGGCAGCCTGCGGACCGACACGGAGCCCAAGGAGCGCGACCATGAGAGCACCAGTGCGTCAGCCACGCCGGTGGCTGGTCCCGGTCCTGCTCACCCTGCTGGTCCTGGCCGGCTGCGCCGGGCTGCCCACGGACGAGTCGCCCCGCGCCGGCCGGGCCGTTCAGGGGCAGCCACGGCAGGTCATCCAGGTGCGCCCGGAGGGGCCCCGCCCGGACGCGACGGCCGAGCAGATCGTCCGCGGGTTCCTGCTGGCCAACGTGAGCTTCAACGACAGCCACGAAGTCGCCCGGATGTACCTCACGGACGCCCTGGCCACCTCCTGGGTGCCCACCGAGCAGGTCCTGGTGAACCAGGGCGAGCCCGAGCTCACCACCACCCAAGACGGTCTGGTCCGCGCGCGCGCCACCGTGTTGGGCGAGCTCGACGCGGAGGGCACGCTGACCCAGCTACCGCCGAACACCACCCGGACCGAACAGTTCGAGCTGACCGAGGTCGACGGGCAGTGGCGCATCTCGGCCTTCCCAGAAGACTTCGGGCTGTGGATGCCGCAGAACTCCTTCGAGACGCAGTTCCGGACGGCGGCGGTCAACTACCTCGCCGCGGAGGACGACGTCTTCGTGCCCGAGGTCCGCTGGTTCTCGCGGGACGACGGTCTGCCGACTGCCCTCGCGCGCGCACTCCTCGCCCCTGTTCCGCAGTACCTCCAGGGCGCGGTGCGCACCGGCACGGGCGAGGAGACGACGCTGATGTCCAGCGCCGTCCCGGTCGACCTGGCCACGGGCACCGCCACGGTGAACCTGGGCGGGCCGGGGCTGACGGACGCCCCGGAACAGGTGCGGGCGCTCTACGCTCAGTTCACCTCCACGTTGACCCAGGCCGCCGGGGTGCAGCGGGTGGAGCTGCAGATCAACGGTCAGTCGGTGCCCTACCCCGGCCTCGACTCGGCGGCCGTGGCCATGGAGGATCTCGACCTGGGCAACCCGCTCCCCGGACCTGGCTACGCCGTGCTGCGGGTGGGCGAGTCGCTCACCGCCGTCGACCCCACCCACTACGCCTTGCGCAACCTGTCGTCGGCACGCCAGGAGGAGCTCGACCTGCCGGCGATCGACCCTCGGTGGCGGGGCGTCGCTATGAACGTCGACGCCACGCAGTTCGCTGCGGTCAGCGCCGACGGGTCCGTGCTGTGGCGCCTTGCCGACGGTGAGCGGGCCCGGCGTGACGACATCGGCGAGGACCTCGTCGACCCCTCCTTCGACCCCCGGGGGACGCTGTGGACCGCGGGGCGCTCAGGAGGAGGCTCGCGGGTCTGGACGATCGATACTGCGGGTGAGCTCGACGAGCCGCCACGAGTGCTGGATACCGACTGGCTCGACACCTCCACCCGCGTCGAGTCGTTCACGGTGGCCCCGGATGGCCAGCGCGCCGCCATGATCCTGCGCGAAGACGGCGAGCAGCGTCTCGTCCTGACCGGCATCGTCCGGGACGAGAGGAGCCGGCCTACGGGGTTGACCCCACCGACACGCATCGGGGGTACGTTGGAGTCGGTCGCGACCGTGACGTGGGCGTCGCAGGAGTCGCTGGCCATCCTGGGGCGCGGCAGCGATGAGGACGAAGACGGTGAGAACATGCCGTACCAGCTGCCGGTCGGGGGCTGGCTGCGTCCGTTGCAGCCCGAACCCGACGCCATCGAGCTGCTCGGGGTGCCCGACGACGAGGGCTTCGACCTGTTCCTGGTCACCGAGGAGGGGCGCGTGTTCACCCCTGAAGGCGCCGGCTGGTATCCCTACCGCAACGGTGACGAGCTGATCGTCCCCAGCGGCTGAGCCGGTCACGGGCGGTGCACAGCCTCGACGCCCGGCGGTCGCAACCGTGTGACTCTGGTTCGCGTGCGTGAGCTGCTCGACCTCGTGTGGTCGCAGTCCTGTGTGGGCTGCGCCCAGGTCGGAACCGGGTGGTGTGATGCCTGCCGCGAACGCCTGCGCGGGGCCGGGCCCGTGCGCGCAGCGCCCGAGCCCTGCCCGGCCGGGATGCCGACCACGTGGGCGGGCACCACCTACAGCGAGACCGCCTCGGTGGTCATCAGGGCCTGGAAGGACGACGACCGGCCCCATCTGGGCGCCACCCTCGTGCCGCTGCTGGCTCGCGCGCTCCGTCAGGCCGTCTCGGGGTCACCGACGTGGCAGCACGCGCTGCGAGAGCGCCCCGCGCTGGTCGTGCCCGTCCCGTCCCGCCCGGCCGGGACCCGTCACCGCGGCCGCTACCCCGTATACGAGCTGGTGCGCCGTCTGGTGTCGCGCAGCCCGGAGGCGATGCGGCCGCTGCCGGCTCTGGCTGTCTCGCCCGCCGTGCGTGACCAGGCCGGCCTGACGCACGAGGCCCGGGCGGACAACCTCGCCGGCTCGATGTGGGTCCGCGCGCCACACCGCGACGTGCTGCGAGGGATGCCGGTGGTGCTCGTGGACGACGTCGTCACGACCGGAGCCACGCTCGCCGAGGCCGCCAGGGTGCTGACCCGTTGCGGTGCCGGGCCGCTGCTCGCGGTCACCGTCGCGGCGACCCCGAGGCACCGGGGCTCGTGCGCAGGGCAGGGGGTCACGACCTTCTGCGTTGAGCGCGGCCACGGGTAGGGTGATTCGATGGACTGTTGTCGCGCCCCTCAGGCCAGCCAGGGGTCCGGCGCTCGCGGTCCGGCGCACGATCTCACCCGGAAAGGGGAGGTGGGACCAGGTCAATCCACGGCAGCCGACTGCCGACTTCTTACCGTCCGCTCAACTGACTAGGAGTAGCCATGGACATCACTGTGACCGGCCGAAAGAAGACCGTGACCGATCGGTTCCGACGCCATCTCGACGAGAAGCTCGAGAAGATCCCCAGCGTGGCTCCCCGTGTCTCTCGAGTCGAGGTCGTGCTCACCAGCGAGGCCAACCCGCGGCAGGCCAAGGAGAGCGAACGGGTGGAGATCACGTGCTTCGTCAAGCGCAGCGTGGTTCGCGCCGAGGCCGCAGCGGACGAGGAGTACGCCGCGCTGGATGTGGCGATGAGCCGCCTCGTGGAGCGGTTGCGTCGCACGAACGACAAGCGCCGGATCTCCCACACCGGCAAGCACCGGCTGCCTTCGGTGTCCGAGGCCACCTTCGGCCTGCCGACCGAACCGCTGGCCGGCGCCCGTGCCAACGGTACCCAGGAGTCCGCCCGTGCGGACACCGACCCCACCGACGCGATGGACGAGGACCTCGGGACCCGGGGGAACAGCCCGATCGAGCTGCGGCAGAAGGTGCATGCCTCGGCCCCGATGACGGTCGGCCAGGCCTTGAACGAGATGGAGCTGCTGGGACACGACTTCTTCCTCTTCCACGACTCCGGCTCCCAGCTGCCGTCCGTGGTCTACCGCCGTCGCGGCTGGTCCTACGGGGTGCTGCACCTGACCGGAGAGGAGTCGAGCGCAGCGGGGCAGCCGGCGGGCGCACCGTAGTCCGGCCGTGGGCCGAGCTCTCCCAGGCCTGTCGAGGCGGTCGGCTCGACGCATCGCCCTGGCCGCCCAAGGCTTCGCTGATCCACCGGTCAGGGGTCCGGTCACGCGGCGCCACATCACCCGGGTGGTCGACCGTGTGCAGGTCGTCCAGATCGACAGCGTCAATATCGTCTCCCGCAGCCACTACCTGCCTTTCTTCTCCCGACTCGGCGCCTACCCCCACGAACTGGTGGACGAGCGTCGGGACCAGGGCGTTCCCGCCCCGCGGCGTCGGCCCCACCCCGGGCCCGAGGACCTGGTGGAGTACTGGGCCCATGAGGCGAGTCTCGTGCCGGCCAGCACCTGGCCCTGGCTGACCTTCCGGATGCGAGCGGCGCGATGGCAGGCGCACGGGCGCAGGTTGGAGCAACGACACCCGGGCCTGTTGGAAGCGGTGCGCGAGGTGGTCGCGGACCGACCGCTGACCAGCCGGCAGGTGGAGGCGGCGTTGCCGACCGTCCCCCGCGCCCGGCGCCAGCACTGGGGTTGGAACTGGTCCGCAGCCAAGGAGGCCCTCGAGCACCTGTTCAGCGTCGGCCTCGTGACCAGCGCAGGCCGGACGGCGCAGTTCGAGCGCCGCTACGCCACCCCGGAAGCGGTCCTTCCGGCGCAGGTGGCGCGTCGCGGGCCGTGGCGTGCGGCGGCGCCCACCGACCGCGAGTGCGCACTGGCCCTGATGCGGATCGCAGCCCGGGCCCATGGGGTGGGCACGGAGATCTGCCTGCGTGACTACTTCCGCCTGCCACCGGCACTGGCTCGCGAGGCTCTGCAGGAGCTGGTGCGCGGCGGCGAGGTGGAGCCGGTGCAGATCGAGGGCTGGAGCCGCCCGGCCTACCTGGACCCGCAGGCACGTCGGCCGAGAAGGTCGCACGGCACGGCGCTGCTGAGCCCCTTCGACTCGCTGGTCTGGCAGCGCGAGCGCACCGAGCGTCTCTTCGGCTTCCGCTACCGGCTCGAGATCTACACCCCGGCGCCGAGGAGGGTCCACGGATACTACGTGCTGCCGTTCCTGCTGGACGGCGAGCTCGTCGCGCGCGTGGACCTCAAGGCCGACCGCGCGGCCGGAGCGCTGCGCGTTCTCGCGACCTCCATCGAGCCCGAGGCGCCACGGCACACCACGGAGCGGCTGGAGGGCGAGCTGGTATCGATGGCCGGCTGGCTCGGCCTGGAGCGACTGGTCCGGGCCTAGTCCCATCGCCACGCGACGCGACAGAGGCGAGGCGCTCACAGCCTCGCCGCAGCCGCACCGTCTAGCCTGTGTCTCGTGGTGAAACTGTTCGAGAAGATGCTCCGAGCCGGTGAGGGCCGCACGCTGCGGCGCCTGGAGCACATCGCGACCGCCGTGAACCGGCTCGAGAAGGACTTCGAGGGACTCAGCGACGAGGAGCTGCGCGAGGAGACCGACAAGTTCAAGGCACGGCTGGCCGGCGGGGAGAAGGTGGACGACCTGATGGTCGAGGCGTTCGCCGCCGTCCGCGAGGCTGCCAAGCGCACCATCAACAAGCGTCACTTCGACGTCCAGATCATGGGCGGGGCTGCCTTGCACCAGGGCAACGTCGCGGAGATGCGCACCGGTGAAGGCAAGACGCTGGTGGCCACGCTGCCCTGCTACCTCAACGCCCTGGCGGGCAAAGGCGTGCACGTGGTGACGGTCAACGACTACCTCGCCGAGTACCAGTCCGAGCTGATGGGCAGGGTCCACCGGGCGCTGGGACTGGAGACCGGGTGCATCCTGGCCTCGATGACCCCCGAACAGCGCCGGGCCGAGTACGCCAAGGACATCACCTACGGCACGAACAACGAGTTCGGTTTCGACTACCTCCGCGACAACATGGGTGCTTCCACGGCGGAGATGGTGCAGCGCGGCCACCACTACGCCATCGTCGACGAGGTCGACTCCATCCTCATCGACGAAGCACGCACCCCCTTGATCATCAGCGGCCCCGCGGACGAGCCCACCAAGTGGTACAAGGAGTTCGCGATCCTGGTCCAGCGGCTCGAGCGGGGCGCGGACGGCCAAGGCGACTACGAGGTCGACGAGAAGAAGCGCACCGTCGGTGTCCTGGAGGCCGGCATCGCGAAGGTCGAGGACTACCTCGGCATCGACAACCTGTACGAGAGCGCCAACACCCCCCTGATCGGCTACCTCAACAACGCCATCAAGGCGAAGGAGCTCTTCGTCGCCGACAAGGACTACGTCAGCGTCGACGGTCAGATCCACATCGTGGACGAGCACACCGGACGGATGCTGCCCGGCCGGCGATACAACGAGGGCATGCACCAGGCCATCGAGGCCAAGGAGGGCGTGCGGATCAAGAACGAGAACCAGACCCTGGCCACGGTGACCCTGCAGAACTACTTCCGGATGTACGACAAGCTCGCCGGCATGACCGGGACCGCGCAGACCGAGGCCGCGGAGCTGCACCAGATCTACAAGGTGGGGGTGATCAGCATCCCGACCAACAAGGAGATGATCCGCCTCGACCAGCCTGACCTGGTGTACCGCACCGAGGAGGCGAAGTTCGACGCGGTGGTGGAGGACATCGCCGAGCGGAACTCCCGCGGTCAGCCGGTTCTGGTCGGTACGACCAGCGTGGCGAAGTCGGAGTACCTGTCGGAGCAGCTGCGTCGGCGTGGCATCAGGCACGAGGTGCTCAACGCCAAGAACCACGCCCGGGAGGCCAATATCGTGGCCGAGGCGGGCCGGCGCGGGGGAGTGACCGTGGCCACCAATATGGCCGGCCGTGGAACAGACATCATGCTGGGTGGCAACCCCGACTTCATGGCCGTCGCGGAGCTGAGAGAGCGCGGGCTGGACCCGCACGAGACCCCGGAGGAGTACGAGCAGGCGTGGCACCCCGCCTTGTCGCGCGCCGAAGAGGCGGTGGCGGAACAGCATCGTGAGGTGGTCGACCTGGGCGGGCTCTATGTCCTCGGCACCGAACGGCACGAGTCCAGGAGGATCGACAACCAGCTTCGTGGACGTGCGGGACGCCAGGGGGACCCGGGGGAGTCCCGGTTCTACCTTTCGCTGCAGGACCAGCTGATGCGCCTGTTCAACGCCGCGGTGGTGGACCGGGTCATGACCACGGCCAAGCTGGAGGACGACGTGCCGATCGAGTCCAAGATGGTCAGCCGGTCCATCGCGTCGGCGCAGACCCAGGTTGAGGCGCAGCACTTCGAGACCCGCAAGAACGTCCTCAAGTACGACGACGTGCTCAACCGTCAGCGCGAGGTCATCTACGCCGAGCGGCGCAAGGTGGTCGAGGGGGAGGACCTGCACGAGCAGATCCGCATGTTCATCAACGACGTCGTCACGGAGTACGTCACCGCGGGCACCAGTGCCGCGTTCGCCGACGAGATGGACCTGCCCAGCCTGTGGCAGGAGCTCGCGACCGTCTATCCGGTGGGGATCACGGCCGACGAGGTCGCCGAGCGCGTGGGTGGACCCAGCGCCGTCACGCCGGAGGCGCTGGTCGAGCAGCTGACCTCCGATGCCCAGCATGCCTACGACCAGCGCGAGGAGGCCGTCGGCTCGGAGGTGATGCGCGAGGTCGAGCGACAGGTCGTCCTGCAGGTGCTGGACCGTAAGTGGCGTGAGCACCTCTACGAGATGGACTACCTGAAAGAGGGTATCGGCCTGCGCGCGATGGCCCAGCGTGAACCGCTGGTGGAGTACCAACGCGAGGGTTACCAGCTCTTCGCCGCGATGATGGAGTCGATCAAGGAGGAGTCTGTCCGGCTGCTCTTCCACGCCGAGATCGCCACGGAGGACGCGGACGGCGACTCGGCGGAGGCGATGCCGGTGCTGACCGCGGCGGGTGCCGCCGCCACGGCCGGCGGTGCCGGTGCGGCCCTGCGGGCTCGCAGCGAGACCCTCACCTATACCGCGCCCAGCGAGGACGGCACGGTGACCCAGCGACGGGGGTCGAGCGGGCCGACCACGGGCGGCGAGTCCTCGGCCCCCGCGGCGGGTGGGAACCGAGCCCAGCGACGCAAGGCCAAGAAGCGTCGGTGAGTGTGCTGGTGCTCAGCCGACCTCGAGAGCCGTGAGCACCCATCGGCCGTCCATGCCCGTCATCCGCAGCGCCACGGCACGGTAGCGCCCCGCGTGGACCACCAGCGCAGCGACCTCGCAGGCATCGTCGCGCGGCGTCGACAGGTGAACCGAGCACACGCGTCCTGGCTGGGGGTATCGTCCGCCGCGCCGACGCGCCACGATCCCGCGGCGTGCCACCCGCTCGGCGATGCCATGGTCAACCCACCGGCTCAGCTGGCGGGCCGGACGCAGCCCGTCCATGACCTCGAGCAGGAGCCGCAGGGCCTGCTCAGCCCACAGTGACGGTTCGGGTAGCCGGGACGCCGGGGTCGGCTGGGGGCGGAAGAGGGCGTCGCCCTCCTGGTCGAAGCTGACCGATAGAGCCTCCTGCCGGTAGGACGGTCGCGACCTCGCGGGTGCGCTCAACGCCACCGCCAGCTCCTCGGGCGACAACGGCGCCGGGTCGGTCGCCGGGATGGGCAGCACGCGCAGGTGAGGCCGCCGGTCGGGCGGTGGGGCGGCGGCGCGTGGGCCGGTCTGGCTGGGCTGGGCGCTCATGAGGCCTCCTGACCCGGTCGGCGCGTTGTCGGGCAGCCCACCGGCGGCGGGTCGAGGACCTGGCCCGGGCGGATCAGGTCCGGGTCCCGGCCGATCGTGCGCCGGTTCTGGTGGTACCAACGAGGCCAGTGCTGCGCGATCTGACGGGGCGTCGCCGCTGGTCCCAATCCAGACGCCGCGATGCCCCACAGTGTGTCGCCGTCTGCCACCACGACGGCGACACGTTCACAGTCCGTCTGTCCTGCGCCGTCGGCTGGCGCCTGACCGAGTGTCCCGCCGTCGCCGTCGCCGTCGCCGGCGCCGTCCTGCGGGTCCACAGACCGCCAGCCCGGCAGCGGGAAGCGGCGCTGGGGTTCCTTCTCGTCCGGCCCGGGACCGGACGCTGCAGGCAGGTGCCGGTGCGGGGCGGCGGTCGCAAGGCCGGCGAGTGAAGAGCCCTGGACACCGGGGTCCGACGAGCCGTTCGAGACCGCCTGGGCGGCCGGCGTACTCATGGTCAGCGCGAGCAGGAGTGCGCCGGCGCGGCCTGCCCATCGACCACCCGGCACGCGGCGGCGATCCGGCCCGGACGGCGATGCGGCGGCCAGAGAGCCGAGGCCAGACAGCCACGCCAGCAGCAGCAGGCCGGCACCCACGCCCAGCGCTGCCAAGGTCACCACGGCCTCCTCCACGGGCACGACCTCTGTCGTCATGGTGGCCGCACGGCCTCCGGCGGCCCTCAGGACCGCGGTTCCGGTACACGCCAGCAGCGCCGTGGCGGCGATACCGAGGGCACTGGCGCGACGACAGTGAGCTCGGCTCGGTCTCGTGGGCGACATGATGCCTCCATTGGCGGACGTTTAACTGCTTTTGCGTTCATTTAAGGTTATTGACGCCTGGTTGGCAAGAGGTGCTCGGCCGTCACTCCGGCCTCGCGGTCGCGGTGCCACACTGAGGCCGTGCGTTGGACCCGTCTCTTCGACGACCTCGAAGCCCAGGTGCGCCGGCTCGAGCAGGATGAGCGGGCGGCCGAGATCGCGGAACAGAGCCGGGCCGCGCGGGGGAGAGTCGAGCTGGTCGAAGCGCTTGCGGCCGACCGTGGCAGACAGGTGAGCGTGCGAGCCCACGGCGTCGGCCGGGTGACCGGGACTGTGGCCGAGGTAGGCCAGGACTGGTTCACCGTGGACATCGACGTCCAGGCTCCTCAGCGCCGCCGGTCGGTGCTGCTACCCCTGTCCTCGGTGCAGACCGTCTCCGGGCTCAGTGGGTTCGTCGACCAGCGGGACTCGGTCTCGTCGCGTCACTTCGGCTTGCGCCTGGCTCTGCGGGCTCTCAGTCGTGACCGTGCGACCGTGCGCGTGCACCTGGTGGACGACACCGTGCTGGGAACGATCGACCGGGTCGCCCAAGACCACATCGACGTGTCGGCGCACCCGGACGACGTGCCCCCTCGCCGTGGGCAGGTGCGGACGAGCGTCGCCGTGCCCTTCTGGTCGATCTGCGCCGTCCGTCAGATCTGAGACCTGGAGCCACGGCGGGTCACAGGTCTCCGCCGCTCCCGCTGTGCCGCTCCTCACGCTCGATGTAGTCCCTGGTCTGGGCGTACATGCGAGCGATGTAGTCCTCGAGGGCGCTGCGCTCCACCCGCCAGGCGCCCCGACCACCGATCTTGATCGCGGCCAGCTCCCCACTGCGCACCAACGACTTGGTCTGGGCGAGGGTGACGTTCAGTGTCTCCGAGACGTCGGTGAGAGTCAGGAATCGCGGCTCCACGGCACCTCCACGTCGTCGTCGCGCTCGGGCTCCACGTCAACCACTAGGCCCGGGCCTGTTCCCGGCTGTATGTTGACCGCGATCTTACGTCCCAACCCCTGTGGGGCGTGCGCGGCTGTGGACAACGACGGTCCGACCGGTGTGCGCGTGTGAATACTGAGCCAGTCAGTGCCGCCGCGCGGGCGAACGGTCGAGCGTGGCACCGCCGTCCGCCCGGAAGGCCGCCGTATGTCGTCACCGTCCGCCGCCCAGGCCACTCGCCTCCGCCGCCCCTCATGGCGCGATGCCCGTCTGCTGGTGGGGGTGCTGCTGGTGCTGCTCTCGGTGCTGACCGGGGCCTGGGTCATCGCCGCGGCCGACGACACCACCGGGGTGTACGCGGCGACCGGGCCGCTGCTGCCCGGTCAGGAGGTCCGGGAGTCCGATGTCACCGTGGTCTCGGTGCATCTGGACGAGACCGCCGCTGCGTACACCGACGCCTCAGGTGGGCTGAGACCCGGCACCTACGCTCTGAGGGCGGTGGCTGAAGGCGAGCTGATCCCCGCCGCCGCCCTCGGTTCGGCCCGCGAGGCGCAGGACAAGACCGTCGCTGTCCCCCTCGACCCGGCGGCCTCGGCCAGTCTCAAGGTCGGCGCTATCGTCGACGTCTGGGTCAGCCGCCGCGACCCGGACCAGGCGGGGGTGCGCTACCTCGACCCCGAGCTGCTGCTCGAACGCGCGGTGGTGGCCGAGGTGCCCCGCGCGGCGCGGGGGCTCGACGTCGGAGTGGGCCGCGCGCCGGTTTCACTGGTCGTGCCGGCCAGCGAGGTCAGCGCCGTGATCTCGAGCGTGGACCAGGAGGCGCGGATCACCCTGGTGCCCGCACCCGGGCAGGGCGGGGGTGAGGGCTCGTGAGGTTGCCGGCTCTGACCGCCGTCACCCCACGCTGGGAGGGGGCGCTGGCCGGACACCTCGGCCGCAGCGAGCACGTGCACGTGGCACGTCGGTGCGCGGACCTCGCCGAGCTGCTCGGTTGTGCGGCGGCGGGGGTCGGCCGGATCGCGGTGGTCTCGGTTGATCTTCGCGGCGTCGACCGCACTGCAGTGGCCAGCCTGAGCGAGCAGGGGGTACGCGTGCTCGGGGTACACCCGCCCGGTGACGCGGCCGGGCGGGAGGCGCTGCTGCGGTGGGGCGTCGGCGAGGTGCTGCCCGCCGACGCACCGGCCGATGACCTCGAGGTTGCGCTCTCGGCGCTGCTGAGGAACACGCCCCGGCGGCCCGAGGTGGCGGACGAGGAGGAGCCGGGGTCGGCGCAGGGCTCGCGGGAGCACGTCCACGACCTCGGCTCGAGCGCCGGCGTGACTTCGCCGCACCCGGACCCGCCGGCGGCCGGGCAGGTCGAGAGAAGTCCGACGGGCCAGGTGGTCGCGGTGTGGGGTCCGACAGGGTCCCCCGGCCGCAGCAGTGTGGCGGTCAACCTGGCGGCCGAGCTTGCCCGCACCGAGCCCGCTCTGCTGGTCGACGCCGACACCTACGGGGGTGCCCACGCCCAGATGTTGGCGATCCTCGACGAAGCGCCGGGGGTCGCGGCAGCGGCACGGGCGGCTGACCACGGCACGCTGGACGAAGCCGCCCTGGTCCGGCTGGCGCCGCTGGTGCAGGACCAGCTGCGAGTGCTGACCGGCCTGCCGCGGGCCGACCGGTGGCCGGAGCTGCGTGAGCACGCCATCGTCGACGTCCTGCAGACGGCCAGAGCGCTGTGGCCGTGGACGGTCGTCGACATCGGGTTCTGCCTGGAGCAAGACGAGGAGATCAGCTTCGACACCGCGGCACCACGGCGTAACGGCGTGGCTCTGCGCGTGCTCGACAGCGCGGAGCAGGTCGTGGTCGTCGGCCGTGCCGACCCGATCGGGCTGCAGCGGGTCGTGCGGGCGGTGGCCGAGCTGCGGGGGCACGTCCCCGGGCCGGTGCGGGTGGTGGTGACCCGGGTCCGTTCCAGCGCGGTGGGCCACGACCCGCAGCAGAGGGTCCGCGACGTCCTGAGCCGCCTCGGCGGCATCGACGAAGTGCACCTGGTCCCCGAGGACCGGGAGGCGATGGACGCGGCCCTGCTTCAGGGGGCGACCCTGAGCGAGGTACGGCCGGGGAGCGCAGTACGCTTGGCGCTCGCGGAGCTGGCCGATGACGTGGCAGGGCGCCCCCGCCCCCGCTCCCGCCGGGCCTACCGGCTGCGGCGGCGCGGAAAGTGACGATGTCTGCAAAAATGA
This sequence comes from Ornithinimicrobium sp., assembly GCF_035267225.1. Lineage (GTDB taxonomy): Bacteria > Actinomycetota > Actinomycetes > Actinomycetales > Dermatophilaceae > Ornithinicoccus. The sequence continues at coordinate 46,658 of NZ_DATFMA010000096.1, read as the reverse complement.
CCAGCATGTCGGGTGAGATCCGCGTCTATCTCCCCCTGCAGCCCGAGCACCTGGCCGCCCTGCAGGACGGAGAAGAGCTCGAGGCCGGTCTCCGCGGTTTCACCGTGACCGATCAGATCCGCCGAGTGAGCGTCGACGACGACGTGGAGGAACAGGAGTACATGGCTCTGCAACAGGCCGCCTTCGCGGCTCGCGCAGCCGGTCAGCCGGTGGTCATCGCGGCCGCCGACGTGCCCGCTTCGGCCCTGGCGCACATCGGGCGTGGTGTCGAGGGCCCGGTCGTAGAGCTGGGAGTGGCCCTGCAGGCCCGGCGCGTAGCCTCCTTCCACCTCGACGACGTGGCCCTGCAGGGTCAGGACGCGGACTCGACCGCCGCTTCCGACGAGGCGATCGACCTTTCTTGGTATGACGTCAGCGAGGTGGCGCAGGTCCTGCGTCACCTCACCACATGAGTAGTTTGGGAGAGTTCACGATGGATGCTGTCACCACCGTTCCGGAGCCGGTCAACGAGCCGGTCAAGCAGTACGAGCCCGGTTCGCCGGAGCGGGCGGAGCTCGAGGCCGCACTGAAGGAGGTGGCCGCCAACCCGATCGAGCTGCCACACATCATCGCGGGTCGGCCGGTCCAGGGCGAGGGGGAGCCGATGGACGTGGTGCAGCCCCATGCCCACTCCGAGGTGCTCGGCACGCTGCGCAACGCCACCGGCCAGGACGCGGCCGCAGCGATCGAGGCGGCCATGGTGGCCGCTCCCGCCTGGCGCGAGATGAGCTTCGACGACCGTGCCGCCGTCTTCCTCAAGGCGGCCGACCTGGCGTCCGGTCCCTGGCGCGCGCGGATCAACGCCGCCACCATGCTGGGGCAGTCGAAGACGGTCATCCAGTCCGAGATCGACGCCGCCTGCGAGCTCATCGACTTCTGGCGCTTCAACGTGCACTACGGACGCCAGATTCTCAACGAGCAGCCACCGGTCAACCCCGCGGCCACCTGGAACCGGATGGAGATGCGCTCCCTGGAGGGCTTCGTCTACGCCATCACCCCGTTCAACTTCACCGCCATCTCGGGCAACCTGCCCACGGCTCCGGCCATCATGGGCAACACAGTCGTGTGGAAGCCGGCGGTGACCCAGCAGCGAGCCGCGCACATGACCATGGAGATCCTGGCCGAGGCCGGGCTGCCCGACGGGGTCATCAACATGGTCACCGGTCACGGCGCCGCGGTCAGCGAGGTGGCCCTGTCCCACCCCGACCTGGCCGGCATCCACTTCACCGGGTCGACCGGCGTGTTCCGGATGATGTGGGAGGGCGTCGGCGAGAACATCGCGACCTACAAGTCCTACCCGCGGATCGTCGGCGAGACCGGAGGCAAGGACTTCATCCTGGTCCACCCCAGCGGGGACCCCTCGATCGTGCCGACCGCGATGATCCGCGGGGCGTTCGAGTATCAGGGCCAGAAGTGTTCGGCCGCCTCCCGGGCCTACGTCCCGGAGTCCATCTGGGCCCAGATCAAGGACGAGCTCGTGCAGACCACGGAGAACATCCGCTGCGGCGATCCGCGGGACTTCAGCAACTTCATGGCCGCAGTGATCGACGACCGGGCCTTCGCCAAGCACAAAGCGGCCATCGACATGGCCCACGACGACCCAGGCGTCGAGGTCGTGGCCGGTGGCACCTACGACGACTCGGTGGGCTATTTCGTCCGGCCGACCATCGTCACCGTGAGCGACCCCGAGCACGAGATGTTCACCGAGGAGTACTTCGGGCCGATCCTGGCCGTGCACGTCTATCCCGACGAGACGTACGACGCGGTGCTGGACCAGATGGAGCCGGTGGCCGCCTATGCACTCACCGGCTCGGTGATCGCGCAGGACAGGACGGTGATCGCCGACGCGACGCGCAGGTTGCGCTTCGCGGCCGGGAACTTCTACATCAACGACAAGCCGACGGGGTCGGTGGTGGGCCAGCAGCCCTTCGGGGGCGCTCGAGCTTCCGGCACCAACGACAAGGCGGGGTCGCCGTTCAACATCCTGCGCTGGGTGAGCCCCCGAGCGATCAAGGAGTCGTTCGACCCGCCGACCGACTACACCTACCCCCATATGGGCTGACCGGCCGCGCGACCTCTCGCGCCCTGCGTCCGGCGGACTACCGAGACCCGGGTGCCCGCTCGTCGGGCTGCAGGAGGCGGTAGGCCGTCCGGATCGCGCGCATCGCGCCCGCACGCACCGCGGTGGCGCGGGCAGAGGCGGGTGGCTCCGCGGCCAGCTCCTCCAGCGCGCCGGCCAGGAGGTCCAGGGCGCGAGCGGTGTCGGCGCGAGCACCCGCCGGGATGCCCCCGGGGGCGGCGAGCAGCGGCCGGAGCTGGTGCTGGACCCCACGCAGGTGAGCGGCCGCGGCAGCGCAGGAGGCTCGGTCGACACGGCCCTCCCGAGGCTCGGCCGGAGTCGGGCACAGCAGCGGCAGGGCCCGTACCGGGGTGTCCCGGGTGAAGTGCTCACGCCCGTCCGACAGGTCGACGAGGGCGTGGGCCAGGGCGTCGGTCGCGGCGACCACCCACGCTTGCGCTGTCGCCGGGCCGACATCGGCGTACACGCTGCAGACCTGCTCGGCGAGCGCAGCGAGCCGCTCTGAGCCGTTCACCCCGTCACCCGCATCGGCTCACCCTACGGCGGCGTACCCGGCGGTTCGGCGCCGACGACGCGGTTGTGGGTCTACCCTCGTCAGTGGCCCCACAACGGCGTGGTGTCAGCAGCTCTGTCAGGGCAGCTTCGCTTGAGCAACAAAGAGGATGTGTCGATCCCATGACGGCCGACGAGACGCTCACGCGACGGTTCTTCGAGCACGTAGTGTCCGACGACGTCGAGGGTCGCGACCGCGACACGCTCCATGCGATGAGTAGGTCGACGCGCGACCTGGCGGCGACCCGCTCGACCGACGAAGCCGTAGTCCGTGTGGTCAACCCCACGGCGGACGAGCACGGCTGGACCGGACGCCACACGGTGGTGCAGGCCTGCGCGGCCGACATGCCGTTCCTGGTCGACTCCGTCCTGGGTGAGCTGACCAGGCGCGAGCTCACAGCACATCTGCTCATCCACCCGCAGATGGTGGTGCGCCGTGGCGCCGAGGGGCTGGTGGTGACCTCCACCGACCCGGCCGACGCGCCGGAGGGCGCCCGGGTCGAGTCGTGGATCTACGTCGAGATCGACCGCATACCCGGCGCCGACGCCCGCGAGGATCTGCGCCGGGCTCTGGTGCGGGTGCTGGACGACGTGCGCAAGGCCTGCGCCGACTGGCGGGCCATGCGCCAGAAGTGCCTGGACATCGTGGCCGAGCTGCGCGAGGGGCCCCCCGAGACCGTGGACCCCGACACGGTCGAGCCCACGCTCGAGTTCCTGACCTGGCTGGAGGACAACCACTTCACCTTCTTGGGCTACCGCGAGTACGAGCTGACCGAGGAGGAGGGTGAGCGCAAGCTTCGCTCGATCCCCTCCACCGGTCTGGGGATCCTGCGCTCGGAGTCGGACGAGCCGTCCGTGACCAACCTGGAACAGCGAGCCCAGCGCACCGCCCGGCAAGCGCGCCTCCTCAGCATCACCAAGGCCAACTCCCGGTCCACGGTGCACCGGCCGGTGTACCTCGACTACGTCGGGGTGCGACGGTTCGACGAGTCCGGGCACGTCGTGGCCGAACGTCGCTTCCTCGGTCTGTTCACCGCCAGCGCCTACGCCGAGTCGGTCCAGCGGCTGCCGATCATCGGCGGCAAGGTGCAGCGCATCCTGGACGGCTCCGGCTTCGCTCCGGACAGCCACTCCGGCAAGGACCTGCTCGGCGTGCTCGAGGCATACCCGCGGGACGAGCTGTTCCAGGCGTCGGTCGACGAGCTCAGCGAGACCGCCTACGAGGTGCTCCACCTGCAAGAGCGCCGCCGTTCCCGGCTGTTCGTGCGGGCGGACGAGTTCGGCCGGTTCGTCTCGGCGCTGCTGTACATCCCGAAGGACCGCTACACCACGACCGTGCGCCTGCGGATGCAGGAGCTGTTGAAGCAGGCCTACGGCACCGACTCGGTGGACTACTCGGCGCGTGTGGGCGAGTCGGTCCTCGCGCAGCTGCACTTCGTCGTGCGCATGCCCAAGGGCACACCGATCCCCCAGGTGGATACCGACGACCTGCAGGACCGCCTGATCGAGGCCACGCGCAGCTGGGGCGAGCGGCTCGGTCAGATCGTCGAGGAGCAGTTCGACGGGGACCCGACGGCCGGAGACGCTCTGGCCCACTACGTCGAGGCCTTTCCCGAGTCGTACAAGGAGGACTTCGACGCCGTCGACGCCTTCGGTGACCTCACCCGCCTGGCCGAGCTCGATGCCGACGAGTCCGTCGTCCAGCTGCGCCCCTACCTGTACGCCGCACCCGGGGGCGCGCAGGAGGAGCGACGACTCAAGCTGTACCGCCGGCAGGAGCTGTCGCTGACCGACGTCCTGCCCGTCTGCGCCGACCTCGGTGTGGAGGTCACCGACGAGCGGCCCTACGAGCTCGCGGGCAGCGACGGCAGCACCTGGGTCTACGACTTCGGGCTGCGGGCGAGCAGTGGTGAGTCCTGGCTCGAGCCGGGTTCGGAAGACATCGTGGCCGCGTTGTTCGAGGATGCCTTCGCCGCCGTGTGGGAGGGCCAGGCTGAGAGCGACTCGCTCAACGAGCTGGTGTTGACGGCGGGGCTGACCTGGCGCCAGGTCGTCGTGCTCCGCACGCATCTGCGCTACCTGCGGCAGGTGAGCTCCTCCAGCCTGAGCTACCTGCAGGAGGCCCTCGTGGCCAACCCGGAGATCAGCGCCATGATCGTCGAGCTGTTCGCGGCCCGGTTCGACCCCGATGCGGACGACTCGGTGCGCCAGGACCGGGACTCGGCCGGGCAGGACGTGGTCGACCGGATCGAACAAGCGCTGGACTCGGTGTCGAGCCTGGACCAGGACCGGATCATCCGCTTCCTGCTGCGCGTGGTGAACGCCACGGTGCGGACGAACTTCTACCAGCGCGACGGGGACGGCGAGCCCAAGAGCCGGGTGAGCCTGAAGCTGCTGCCCCGCCGGATCGACGCGCTGCCCGAGCCTCGGCCGGCCTTCGAGATCTGGGTCTACGCGCCCACGGTCGAGGGCGTCCACCTGAGGTTCGGCTCGGTCGCCCGCGGCGGGCTGCGGTGGAGTGACCGCCGGGAGGACTTCCGCACCGAGATCCTGGGCCTGGTCAAGGCGCAGCTGGTCAAGAACGCGGTCATCGTGCCCACGGGCTCCAAGGGTGGCTTCGTGGCCAAGCAGCTGCCGGACCCCTCCGTGGACCGAGAGGCCTACCAGGCCGAGGGAGTCGCCGCCTACACGACCTTCATCAGTGGGATGCTGGACGTCACGGACAACCGCGACGGCACCACCGTCCTGCCCCCGGAGCGGGTGGTCCGTCACGACGGTGACGACCCCTATCTCGTCGTGGCGGCGGACAAGGGGACCGCCACCTTCTCCGACATCGCCAACGGCGTGTCCCGGGACTACGGGTTCTGGCTCGACGACGCCTTCGCCTCGGGCGGCTCGGCGGGCTATGACCACAAGGCCATGGGCATCACCGCACGGGGCGCCTGGGAGTCCGTCAAACGTCACTTCCGCGAGCTCGGCGTGGACACCCAGAGCCAGGAGTTCACGGTCGTCGGGGTCGGCGACATGAGTGGTGACGTCTTCGGCAACGGGATGCTGCTCTCGGAGCACATCAAGCTGGTCGCCGCCTTCGACCACCGGCACATCTTCCTGGACCCCGAGCCGGATCCGGCGGCCTCCTTCGCCGAGCGGCAGCGGCTGTTCGAGCTGCCCCGCTCCAGCTGGGCCGACTACGACACCTCGCTGATCAGCGACGGGGGAGGGGTGCACTCGCGCACGGCGAAGTCGGTGGTCATCAGCCAGCAGGTGCGAGGGGTGCTGGGGTTGGAGGCCGAGGTGGAGTCACTGACGCCCGCCGAGCTGCTCAAGGCCATCCTGCTCGCTCCGGTCGACCTGTTCTGGAACGGCGGGATCGGAACCTACGTCAAGGCCTCGACCGAGCTCCATACCGACATCGGGGACCGGGCGAACGACAACATCCGCGTCGACGGACGCGACCTGAGGGTCAGGGTCGTCGGCGAAGGTGGCAATCTCGGTCTGAGCCAGCTGGGCCGCATCGAGGCGGCGCGCTCGGGCGTGCACGTCAACACCGACGCCGTCGACAACTCCGCGGGCGTTGACACCTCCGACCACGAAGTCAACATCAAGATCGCCCTGACCCCGCTGGTCGGCCGCGGCGAGCTCACGATGGAGCAGCGTGACGAGCTGCTGGCCGAGATGACCGATGAGGTGGCGCAGCAGGTGCTGCGCCACAACTACGAGCAGAACGTGCTGATCGGCAACGCGCGAGACCAGGGCGGGCGCATGGTCAGCGTGCACGGGCGGTTGATGCGTCATCTGACCGAGCACGTGGGGCTCGACCCGGAGCTGGAGTTCCTTCCGGACAGCTCCGAGCTCTCGCGCCGCCAACGGGCCGGACACGGCCTGAGCTCTCCCGAGTTCTCGGTGATGATGGCCTACGCCAAGCTGGGCCTCAAGGAGGACCTGCTGGACTCGGAGCTGCCCGACGAGCCCGCGGTGACGCCGTTGCTGGTGACCTACTTCCCGGAGCCGCTGCGGAAACGGATCAGCGACGAGCTCGCGGAGCATCCGCTGCGCCGTCAGATCGTCATCAACCAGGTGGCCAACGACATCGTGAACCGCGGTGGCGTGACGTTCGTGTTCCGGGCCATGGAGGAGACGGGGGCGAACAGCACGCAGATCGCCCGAGCGTTCGTGGTCTGCCGCGCGGTGTTCGACATGGCCGGCTACATCGCGCAGGTCGAACAGCTCGACAACGAGGTCGACACCGACGTGCAGACCGAGCTCTACCTGGAGTTCCGGCGCCTGTTGGACCGCGCGGTCCGGTGGTTCCTCAACAACCGCCCCCTCTCGGCCAACCTGACGACGGAGATCGAGCGCTTCTCGGAGCCGGTGCAGACCCACTCGCCCCAGCTGGTGCGGCTGTTGCAGGGCGAGGAGCGCGACCGGCATCTGGGCTACGTGCAGCAGATGTGCGACAAGGGGGTCCCGCGTGACCTCTCGAGCCGATGGGCCGGGCTGCTCGACACCTTCTCACTGTTGGATGTCGTCGAGGTGGCTGCGGACGCGGAGCGTGAGGTCGCCGAGACCGCCCAGGTGTACTTCGCCGTGTCCGAGGCGTTCGGCATCGACGCCCTCCTCACCCAGGTCTCCCACCTCCCGCGGGCCGACCGGTGGTCCTCCCTGGCCCGCGGCGCGGTGCGCGACGACATGTACGGAGTGATGCGGGCCCTCACCCGCGCGGTCATGCTGGCCACCGACCCCGAGCAGGAGCCGCTGGAGCGCGTGCACGACTGGATGACCCAGCAGTCCGAAGCATTGGCACGTGTCTCCCAGGTGCTCAACCGCGTGAGCGAGATGGACGAGCCGGGCCTGGCCCCGGTGTCGGTGGCGCTGCGCACCCTGCGCGGGCTGGTGCGCCAGGGGACCGCCGAGTAGCCCGAGGCCCGCGCGGTCTACTGTCACTGTCGTGCCCACCTTGCATGATGTGCTGTCACAGAAGACCGCGATGTCCGCCAAGGATGCCGAGTGGCTCCATCGCCTCGTCGGGGACTGGCAGATGATCGCCGACCTGTCCTTCGCCGACCTCACACTGTGGGCTCCGCGGGGGCAGGACTGCCCCGACGACCCGGCCGGCTGGGTGCTTGCGGCTCACGCTCGACCCAGCACCGGGCCGAACTTCTACGCCGACGACGTGGTGGGCTCACGCGCCACGTCCGCCCGCGCGGAGGTTTTCAGCGAGGTGTCGGCTACCGGCCGCTCTGCCACCCACCAGGATGCCGAGTACGTCCGTGAACAGTACGTCCCGGTGGTTCGCGCGGGAACGACGCTGGGGGTGCTCGTGCGCCATACCGACCTGCACCACATGCGCCAGCAGGGTGGTCTGGAGGTCAACTACCTGCACATCGCACAGGCCCTACTGGTGATGATCTCGCAGGGCACGTTCCCCGCCGACCCGCCGCACACAGGGGTGGGCCGCGGCACCCCTCGCGTCGGTGACGGGGTGGTGCGCCTGGGCTCCGAGGGCTCGATCGAGTACGCCAGCCCCAATGCCGTCTCGGCGCTGCGCCGGCTTGGGCACACCGACCAGGTGATCGGGGCCGACCTGTCGCAGATCGTCACCGCGCACCTGCGTCCCGGGGCCACCCTGGACGAGGCCGTGCCCTTGGTGCTGACGGGGCGCGCTCCGTGGGGCACCGAGATCGAGACCGAGGGGCTGCACCTGACACTGCGAGCGGTGCCGTTGCACGTGGGGGGTCGACGCACGGGGGCACTGTTGCTGCTGCGGGACGTCAGCGAGCTGCGCCGCCAGGAGCGCGAGCTGGTCACCAAGGACGCCACCATCCGCGAGGTGCACCACCGGGTGAAGAACAACTTGCAGACCGTGTCGGCCTTGCTGCGCCTGCAGTCGCGCAGGGTCGAGGATGCCACGGCGCGGGCCGCGTTGCGCGAAGCGGGGCGTCGTCTCAGCACGGTGGCGATGGTCCACGACACGCTGAGCCACGGTTTCGACGAGATCGCCGACTTCGACCAGGTGGCGACTCGGGTGCTGCGGGCCACGGCCGAGGTGGCGGCGAACGAGGTGGCTGTCGAGGCCAGCCTGTCGGGCGCCTTCGGCCCCCTCCAGGCAGAGGACGCGACCGCGCTGGCCATGGTGCTGGCCGAGCTGGTTCAGAACGCGGTCGAGCACGGCTTCGCGGCACCGGGATGGACCGGCGACGTCGCGCCCTCCGTGCACGTCCACGCCGAGCGGCGCCTGGAGCACGGCCGCGCCGGGCTGACGGTACGCGTGACGGACAACGGGCTGGGCCTGCCCGGAGGCTCTCACGCCCCTGCGACGTCCGGGCTGGGGATGCAGATCGTGGAGTCGCTGCTGGCCGACGTCCACGGCAGCATCACCTGGGAACGGATGTTGCCGCACGGCACCTCGGCGTGCTTCACCGCGCGACTCCGGGCCACCGAGTCCGGTGAAGGATGACTAGCCGGCGCGTCGGGCCCTGGCCTTGCGTCGCTTGAGCGCTCGCCGCTCGTCCTCGGAGAGCCCGCCCCACACACCGGCGTCCTGTCCTGTCTCCAGAGCCCACTTCAGGCAGGTGTCCAACACCGGGCACGTGCGGCAAACGGCCTTGGCCTCTTCGATCTGCTGCAGGGCCGGGCCCGTGTTGCCGATCGGGAAGAAAAGCTCCGGGTCCTCTTCCAAGCAGGCAGCGCGACTGCGCCAGTCCATGTAGGTGCTCCTTGTTGCGGTCTCGTGACGGTGCCCCTTGAGGACAGGTGCGCGAGGTGTTGACACGTCGGTGAAGGTGACGGTGGCGGTCCTGTGGCCGTCACCCGTTGGTGTAACGTCTGGGTGCGCGAATATGATTCCGGCTTCGATTACAGCTTTGTGTCGAACCCGTGCGACGTCGGATGACCGTGCCCGCACGCATCCCTGACGCCATGGTGTTGCGGCTTCGGACCCGACGAGGGAGCAGCCGAGGACGGGGCTCGTCCACCGACGACGGGCTCGAGCCCGGGTCCTTCTGCCCAACCCTCCTATGTTCCCAGGCCCCGACCACCTTGACAAGAGGTGGCGACTACCGAGCCCGCTGCATGCCTCACACTGCGAGCCGTGGCAGGCGGCTCCCGTCCTGCCTAGCCCTCGCTCTCGCTCTCGCTCTCACGGGCGTCCAGCACTGCCCGAGCCGCCGCGAACCGGGCGATCGGCACGCGGTAGGGGGAGCACGAGACGTAGTCCAGGCCGATGGAGGAGAACAGGCCGATCGACGCCGGGTCTCCACCGTGCTCCCCGCAGACCCCCAGCTTGAGGTCGGGCTTGGTGCGGCGGCCGCCGTGGGCACCGATCCGCACCAGCTCCGCCACCCCGTCGGCGTCGATGCTGGAGAACGGGTTGCCGGGCACGATGTCCTTGTCCTGGTAGGCGCTCAGGAAGCTGCCCTCGGCGTCGTCTCGTGAGATCCCGATCCCGGTCTGGGTCAGGTCGTTGGTCCCGAAGGAGAAGAAGTCGGCGTGCGCGGCGATCTGGTGGGCCACCATCGCGGCGCGCGGTACCTCGATCATGGTGCCCACGGTGTAGTCGAACCGCTGGCCCGAGCTCTCGAACTCCTCCTCCAGCGTCTCCTCGATCACGGCACGCATCCGGCGCAGCTCCTCGGCGTAGGCGACCAGCGGCACCATGATCTCGACGATGGGCTCTGCACCCTCCGCCTTGACCGCGAACGCGGCGCGCGCGATGGCCCGGACCTGCATGACGGGGATCTCGGGATAGAGCAGTGCGAGCCGGACGCCGCGGGTGCCCAGCATCGGGTTCATCTCGGTGAGCTTCTCCACCTGATGCAACAGTGTGCGCTGATGGCTGAGCTGCGCGGGGTCAGGCTCATCTTCGCCGCGCTGACGGGCCGCCTCCAGGCGTTGCACCTCGAGCGCCTGCTCGACCAGGTCGGGGAGGAACTCGTGCAGCGGCGGGTCCAGCAGGCGGATGGTCACGGGTAGGCCCGACATCGCCCGGAAGAGCGACTCGAAGTCTTCCTGCTGCATCGGCAGAATGGACTCCAGCGCCTGGGCCCGCGCCTCCGCGTCCCCCGCGAGGATCATCGAGCGCATCGCGGGCAGACGATCCTCGGTCATGAACATGTGCTCGGTACGGCACAGCCCGATCCCCTGGGCCCCGAACTCACGGGCCTTGGCCGCGTCCTCTCCGGTGTCGGCGTTCGCTCGCACCCCGAGCCGGCGGATCTCGTCGGCCCAGCCGACGATGGTTTCGAAGTCCTCGTTGAGCTGCGGGGGCATCAGGGCCAGGGCGCCGGCGTAGACCTCTCCGGTGGAGCCGTCCAGGGTGACCAGGTCCCCCTCGCGCAACACCGTGGCTCCCAGGGTGAGGGTCTTGGCGGCCACATCGATGCTGACCTCGGAGGCGCCGGCCACACACGGCTTGCCCATCCCCCGGGCGACCACGGCGGCGTGGGAGGTCATGCCTCCGTGTGAGGTCAGCACCCCCTGCGCCTGCAGCACCCCGCCGATGTCGTCCGGCGAGGTTTCGCGGCTGACCAGCACGACAGCGTCGCCGGCCTTGCCGCGCGCCTCGGCCAGATCGGAGTCGAAGACCACCTCACCCACGGCGGCACCGGGGGAGGCGTTGAGCCCGGTGGTCAGCGGCTCCTGGCCGTGGCCGGGGTCGATCGCCGGGTGGAGCAGCTGGTCGAGCTGGGCGGCGTCCACTCGGCGCAAGGCCTGCTCCCGGTTCAGCGTGCCCTCGTTCACCATGTCGCAGGCCACCTTGAACGCGGCGGCCGCGGTGCGCTTGCCCGAGCGGGTCTGCAGCAGGTAGAGCGTGCCCTCCTCGACCGTGAACTCCATGTCCTGCATGTCGCCGTAGTGCTCCTCCAGCCGCTGCATGGTGTCGACGAGCTGCTGGTAGGCCTCGGGCAGGGCCTGCTCCATCTCGGCCAGGGGTCGCGGAGTCCGGATGCCGGCCACCACGTCCTCGCCTTGGGCGTCCAGGAGGAACTCGCCGTAGAGCTCCTTGGCGCCGGTGGCGGGGTTGCGGGTGAAGCAGACCCCGGTGGCGGAGGTCTCCCCGCGGTTGCCGAACACCATCTGCATCACGTTCACCGCGGTCCCGAGCGAGTCCGAGATGCCGTTGGCGCGCCGGTACACCCCGGCGCGGGGGGTCTGCCAGGAGGCGAACACCGCGTCGATCGAGCGCCGGAGCTGGTCCAGTGGGTCGGTGGGCATCTCCTCGCCCATCTCCTCCCGGGACACCTCCAGGAACCGGTCGACCAGCTCCTTGAGGTCCTCGGTGCTGAGCTCGTTGTCCGACTCCACCCCCCGCTCGTGCTTCATCTCCTCCAGCACGTCGGCGTAGGCGTAGGCCGGGACGCCCTCGACCACTTCGCCGTACATCTGCAGGAACCGGCGGTAGGAGTCCCATGCGAAGCGCGGGTTGTCCGACTCGCGTCCCAGGGCCTCCACGGTCTCGCCGCTGATGCCGAGGTTGAGGATGGTGTCCATCATCCCCGGCATGGAGACCACCGCTCCGGAACGCACGGAGACCAGGAGCGGGTCGGACGGCGACCCCAGCACCTTGCCGGTCCGCTGCTGCATCCGCTCCAGCGCCTCGACGGTCTGCTCCCAGAGCCCCTCCGGCCAGGTCCCCCCGGAGTTCATGGCCGCGACACTGGCCTGGGTGCTGATGGTGAAACCGTCGGGAACCGGGACCCCCAGCTTCTTCATCTCGGCGACGTTGGCCCCCTTGCCCCCGAGCAGGTGACGCATCGAGGCATCCCCCTCGGACAGGTCGTAGAGGTAGCTGTGCGGGGGGGTTCCGGCATCGTTGACGGACTCGCTCATGTAGGGCTCCTGCGTTCCTCGGGTGTGCCGGGAACGCTACCCCCGCGCCGCCCCGGCGGCCAGGACCGAAGTCCCGCCCGCGCGGTCGCCCCGGCGTGCTGCGTCAGCGCGGGGTGCGCCGACGAGCCCGGGCGCTGCGGCGCTCGAGGACCTCGATCACCCGGCCGGCCGCTTCCTCCAGGGCCAGCTGGGTGGTGTCGATGACGGGACACCCCAGCGAGCGCTGCACTCCCGCGATCTCCTCCAGCTCGGAGAAGATGCGCGAGAGGTCGGCATACCCGGCTTGGTCGCTGGGGGAGCCCATGGCCGTCACTCGGCGACTGCGGATGGCGTGCAGGCGCTCGGGGTCGATCGTGAGGCCGACGATCTTGTGCCGCTCCACGTCGTAGAGCTCGTCGGGGGGTGCGATCCCGGGGACCAACGGGATGTTGGCCGTGCGGTAGCCGAGATAGCCGAGGTACATCGCGAGCGGGGTCTTGCCCGTACGCGAGACCCCGATCAGCACGACGTCAGCGTCCCTCAAGGGGTGGTGCAGCTTGCCGTCGTCGTTGGCGATCGAGAACTCCATAGCCTGGATCCGGGCGAAGTAGTCCTCGCCGACCCCGACCGGGCGCACCGTCAGCTCCGGGGCGGCGCCCGTGGCCTGGCTCAAGGCGGCCACCGCGTCGTCGAGCAGCTCCGCGTGCGGGATTCCCCGCTCGTCGCACACCTGCCTCACGAACTCGCGCAGGTCCTGCTGCATGATCGTCGAGAAGACCACCGCCCGGCTCTCCTGGTCGATCCGCTGCAGCACGCCGCGCACGCCGTCCGCGGAGGACAGGCGCGCGTGGCGCACGATCCTGGTGTGGAAGCCCGCGTACTGCGCGCAGGCTGCCCGCGCGACCCGTGCCGCGGTGTCCCCGGTCGAGTCGGCCAGCACATGCACCTGGATGACGTCAGCGTCCCTCTGCTCGGCCATGCGCCCAGTATGGACTCGACCGGAGTCGGACCGACCGATCCGGACCGTCCGCGCTCGAAGTCCCGCCGGCGTGGGAACAGGCCTCAGGCCGGCTGCTGTGACGCGGGCAGGACGCGGTGCAGGATGTCCTGGACGCTGATCAGGCCCACCACACGGTCGCCGTCCGCGACGACACACAGCTGCTCGCCGCTCTCTCTCATCCTGCCCAGCGCCTCGTAAGCGGGCACTTCCCGGGTGAGCACGAATGCGGAGCGGGCGGCCGGTCGCACTGAATCCTGCGCCGGCCAGTTCAAGGTGTCGCGCACGTGGACGACCTCGGGCAGGCCACCGTCGGCAGTGGCCAGCAGGATCCGCAGGTGGCCGCTCTGTGCCGCGGCGTCGTGGACCTCCTCGACGGTCGCGTCCACTCCCACCGCTGCGGGCTCCTGGCCCTCGGGCACGAGGTCGGCCACCGTCAGGTGCTGAAGCTCGATCGCATCAGAGATCTGGCTTTGGGACGAAGTGTCGAGGACCCCCTCGGACGCGGACTGTTCGACGAGCTGGCGGATGGTGTCGGCGTCCCGTCCACCGGCGGCGGCACGGTCCACCGGTGTGATGCCGCTGGCCAGGACCAACCGGTTGGCCAGGGCGTTGACCCCGAGCAGCACGGGCCGTACGACCCACACGAAAGCACGCGCCGGGACCGCGACGAGCTGAGCCGCGCGCTCCGGGTTGGCGATGGCCCAGGACTTAGGGGCCATCTCGCCCACGACCAGGTGCAGGAAGGTCACGAACAGCAGGGACAGTGCGAACGAGGTACCACCGGCCAGCCACCCGGGCACTCCCAACGCGGCCAGACCCGGCCCCAGCCAGTGGTCGATGGCGGGCTTCGTGACGGCTCCGAGGGCGAACGTGGCTGCCGTGATGCCCAGCTGGGCACCGGCGAGCATGACGGTGAGCTCGTTGATCCCCGCGAGAGCCGCCCGTGCCGAGCGGGACGTGGCTGCCTCTGCCTCCAACCGGTGGCGTCGAGCCCCGATCAGGGAGAACTCGATGATGACGAAGAACCCACTCAGGACGATGAGAAGAGTGGTGACGACGAAGACGACCAGCGGGTCGTTCATGACTTCTGCTCCCGGGTGGCGTCGCGGTCGACCGAGGAGTCGGCGGGCTCGCCGTCGATGGCACCCTCGACGGCCTCGCCCTCGGCCTCGTGCGCCCGGGTCGTGAGCCGGACCAGCACCTCGCTGGGCACGTGCCGTTCCACCTGCTGGACCTCGATCTCCAATGCTCTGTCCACGGGTTCCTCGGCCAGCACCTCACTGGGGTCCGGCGGGAGCTGCAGGGTCACCAGGTCTCCCTCCTGGGGCAGGTCGCCTGCCTCGGCGATCACCAGGCCGGCGATGGTCTCGTAGTCCCCTTCCGGAAGCTCACTGCCCACAGCCCGCGCCACCTCGTCCAGGTGGACGTCGCCGTCCATACGCCACGCGTCGTCGCCTTCGCTGACGATGAGCTCGGATGGGGCCTCGTCGTGTTCGTCGGTGATCTCCCCGACGAGCTCCTCGGCGAGGTCCTCCTCGGTCAGGATGCCCGCGAAGCCCCCGAACTCGTCGATGACGCAGGCCATCTTCTCGTTCGCCTCGGCGAGCTTGTCCACCGCCGCCGGCATGAGCATGAGGGTCGGTACGACGACGGCAGGGCGCATCACGTCATCGACCTGGGTCTCGGGGTCCGGCCGATGGGTGAGCAGGTCGACGAGCTCGACGACGCCGACCGGTTGTCCCTCCGCGTCGACGACCGGATAGCGGGTGTGCGCCGCGGCCATCAGCTCGCGCACCTCGGCCACGGTGGTGCCAGGCTCGACGGTGTCCACCCGGGCCCTCGGGATCATGGCGTGCTCCACATCCTGCTCGTGGAAGTCGAGGATGCGGTCGAGCAGCACCGACAGCTCCTCGGGAAGGTCGCCGCTGTCGCGGGAGTCCGAGACGATCCGTTCCAGGTCCTCCGCGGTGGCGGTCGAGTCCACGTCGTCGATCGGCTCGATCCCGACCGATCGGAGCAGCAGGTTCGCCGACTTGTCGAAGAGACTGATCAGCCAGCCGAAGATCGCCAGGTAGATCAACGTGGAGCGCGCCATCCACCGGGCCATCGGCCCGGCGTTGGCGATGGCGAGGTTCTTGGGGTAGAGCTCACCGAAGAGCATCTGCACGATGGTGGCGATCGCAAGCGCGGACACCGTGCCCACCGTGATGGCCAGGGCCGGCGGGACGCCGGCGCCCCCCAGGAGTGTCCCGAGGCCCCGGCCTACGAGGGGCTCGGCCACGTAGCCGATGAGCAGACCCGTCACCGTGATGCCCAGCTGTGCACCCGAGAGCATGAACGAGGTGCGCTTGGTCACCTTCAGGGCGCGCTCGGAGGCTGCGTCCCCCTGCTCCGCCTGGGCCGCGAGCTGGTTGCGGTCGATCGACATGTAGGCGAACTCTTGAGCGACGAAGTAGCCGTTCGCCGCGATGATGAGCAGGATCGCACCGACACCGGCCAGCAGGAGCAGGATCGCCTCGGTCACCGACGCACCCCCGCCGGGGTGATGCGTGCTAGCGAGCGCTCACGATTCACGAGGTCCCTTCCTGGACGTCACCGCGCCGGCCCCAACGACGGGCATGCGGTGGTGACAGGCTAACCGGCCCGGTGGTCGGCCGCGTGTCAGACTCCGGGCATGGGCCACCCCGCCGACGCCCCCGTGGTGGCGGTCGTGGGCGCGACCGCCACGGGGAAGAGCGACCTGGGCCTCGCCCTGGCGCGCGCCCTCGGCGGTGAGGTGGTCGGCGCCGACGCTTCACAGCTGTACTGCGGCATGGACATCGGCACCGCCAAGCTCCCGGCCCATCGCCGCCAGGACGTCGCCCACCATCAGATCGACGTGCTCGAGGTGTGGCAGGAGGCGAGGGTGGCGGCCTACCAGCAGCACGCCCGTGCCGACATGGCACGGATCCGCGCACGGGGGGCGCGGCCGGTGGTGGTGGGAGGGTCCGGGCTGTACGTGCGGGCGCTGTTGGACCGACTCGACATCCCGCCGACCGACCCCGGCGTGCGGGCGCGGTGGGAGGAGCGCCTGGCGCGGGAAGGAGCGCAGTCGTTGCACGACCTGCTCGCCGACCGGGATCCCGCCGCGGCGCGCGGCATCGACTGGCGCAACGGGCGCCGGCTGGTGCGGGCCCTGGAGGTCATCGACCTGACCGGCCGTCCGTTCAGCGCCACGATGCCGACCCGGGAGTTCGCGGCGCCGACGGTGATGATCGGGCTGGGGGCCGACCGGCCAACTCTCGACGAGCGGATCACGCGGCGCGTCCGCGACATGTGGGACGCAGGGATGCTGCACGAGGTGAGCGGGCTCGTCGACCAGGGGCTGCGGCCGAGCAGCACCGCGGTCCGTGCTGCGGGCTATCCACAGGCGCTGGCTCAGCTCGACGGACGGCTCAGTGAGGAGCAGGCGCAGTCGGACACGGTCGTGGCCACCCGCAGGCTGGCCCGACGGCAGATCTCGTGGTTCGGCGCCGACCCCCGCGTCGTGTGGCTTCCGCACGACGCGCCCGACCTGGTGGAGCGAGCCCTGGCGCTGGCTGGATGAGCACCGGATCACCCCGCCTCGTCCGCACCCGCGAAGAGGTCGATGAGCAGGGTCGTGGTGTGACGCACGAGCGGCGAGGACTCCTGCTCTCGCCGCACCAGGTAGAAGCTGGCCCGCGCGTCCGGGTCGCTGACGGGCAGGTAGGAAAGCCCCGAGGGCCGGAAGGAGCGCACACTGGCCGGCACCAGCGCCATGCCCTGGCCGGCCGCGACCAGCCCGAGCACGGTGACGTACTCAGTGGCCTCGATGATCGGGTCGTAGGTCAGCCCGCGCCGCGCGAACAGCGTCACGTAGTCGGCGAAGAGCGACGGGGAGACCGTGCGCCGGAAGCCGATCAAGGCAGAGTCGCCCAGCGCCTCGATCGTCACCGACTCGTGCGCGCAGAGCTCATGTCCGCTGGGGACGGCGAGCATCAGGCGCTCGCGGAGGAAGGACGTGGCCACCACCTCGCGGCCGCGTGGCCGGACCCTGCCGACACCCATATCGATCCGCCGCTCTCGCAGAGCTCGCTGCTGCTCGTCGGAGGACATCGTCTCCAGCCGGTACTCGATGCCGGGATAGCGCTCCCGCGAGGAGCGCAGCAACCGTGGCATGACGTCGTAGGAGGCGGAGTCCACGAAGGCGATCCGCAGCACCCCGCTCTCCCCGCGACGGAACGTCTCGACCGCCCGGGCCGCCTCGTCGGCGCGCGCCAGCACCTGCCGGGCGTGGGGCAGGAACATGGCCCCCGCCTCGGTCAGGGTGACCCGGCGGGTGGTGCGCTCGAGGAGGCGCAGCCCCAGCTCGCCCTCCAGCCTGCGTACCTGCTGGCTCAGCGGGGGCTGGGCCATATGCAGCTGCTCCGCGGCTCGTCCGAAATGCAGGTGGTCAGCCACCGTGACGAAGTAGCGCAGACGCCTGAGATCCACCCGTCAATGATATCGAAAAGATATGAGTTGTCCGCGGATTGATACTTCTCGCCGCCCTCCGCTGCCCATACGGTCGGCGTATGCCGTCCGTCAGTCGTGCCTCAGGTGCGGCCTCGACCCGGGGCCGGCGGCGCGACAGGCCGACGCGCTACTCGGCAGCCGGTTTGCTGAGGCGGGGGCTTACCGAACAGCCCTGGCCGCGGGTGTGGCGCGCGCGCGAGCTCAAGCCGACCTACGACGTCGTCATCGTCGGGGGAGGTGTCCACGGTCTGGCCACCGCGTACTACCTGGCCACTGAGCACGGCATCACCGACGTAGCCGTCCTCGACAAGGGCTACCTCGGCGGCGGCGGGTCGGGCCGGAACACGGCGATCGTGCGCTCGAACTACCTCACCCCCGAGGGCGTGGCCTTCTACGACCGCTCACTGTCGCTCTACCGCTCGATGGCGGTCGACCTCAACCTCAACGTGATGTTCTCCGAACGCGGACACATGACGCTGGCCCACAACGACGCGGCGTTGCGCACGATGCGCTGGCGCGCCGAGGTCAACACCCTCGCGGGGGTCGACTCCCGGGTCATCGACCCCGCGGAGTGCAAGCGTCTCGCCCCGAGCCTGGACACCTCGAGCGACCCGCGCTACCCGGTGCTGGGTGCGCTCTACCACCCCCCCGGGGGCACCATCCGCCACGACGCGGTGGTGTGGGGCTACGCCCGCGCCGCCGACCACGCCGGGGTGGAGCTGCACCAGGACACCGAGGTCGTGGACGTCGTCGTCGAGGGGGGCGAGCTGGCGGACGGCAAGGGGCCGGGGGGCCGGGTCACCGGGGTGCGCACCAGTCGCGGCGAGGTCTCTGCGCCGGTGGTGGTGAACTGCACGGCAGGCTGGGCCAGCGTGGTCTCCTCCCTGGCCGGGGTAGCACTACCGATCAGCACCCGACCCCTGCAAGCCGCGGTGACCGAGCCCGTCAAGGTGTTCCTGCCGACGGTGGTGGTCTCCGGCTCGCTGCATGTCTACGTCAGCCAGACCGACCGCGGCGAGCTCGTCTTCGGCGCGTCGGTGGACCCCTTCAACACCTACGACACCCGCGGCTCCCTGGCGTTCACCGAGGAGCTGGCCGCCCACGTCCTGGAGCTCATGCCCGGGATCTCCAAGCTGCGGCTGCTGCGGCAGTGGGCCGGGCTCTGCGACATGACTCCGGACTACTCGCCGGTCATGGGGTTCACCCCGGTGGCGGGTTTCCTGTGCGACGTGGGTTGGGGGACCTACGGCTTCAAGGCCGGTCCCGTCTCCGGCGAGCAGATGGCCATGGCGATCGCGACCGGGCGCACGCCCGCCCTGATCGAGCCGTTCCGCCTGTCCCGGTTCGTCGAGGGGTGCCTCGTCGGCGAGAAGGGCGCCGCGGCGGTCGGGCACTAGAAGGAGACTCATGCTGCTCGTCCCGTGCCCGCACTGCGGGCCGCGCAACGCCTCCGACCTGGCCTACGTCGGGGAGGCGCGAAGACGCCCCGACCCGGCTGCCACGTCACCGTCGCAGTGGCGCGAGTACCTTTACCTGCGCAGCAACCCGGCCGGGCTCCTGAGGGAGACCTGGTACTGCCGAGCGGGGTGCGGCCGCTACTTCGTCGTCGAGCGGGACACCGTGAGCAACACCTTCTCCGCCCCGCCCGTGCCGGGCAGAAAGACGGGTC
Source organism: Ornithinimicrobium sp. (assembly GCF_035267225.1). Taxonomy (GTDB): domain Bacteria; phylum Actinomycetota; class Actinomycetes; order Actinomycetales; family Dermatophilaceae; genus Ornithinicoccus. The sequence goes on along the minus strand of NZ_DATFMA010000096.1, from coordinate 26,996 downwards.
GAGGAGCATGAGCCTGCCTTCCCGGCTCCCCCCGCAGCCGACCGAGGTGATCGACCGTTCCCGGGTGCTGGAGTTCAGCTGGAACGGCCGCCCGCTGACCGGCTTCGACGGGGACACCATTGCCTCGGCGCTGGCGGCCAGCGGCAAGGGGATCGTGTCCCGCTCGATGAAGTACCACCGACCCCGGGGTCTGCTCACCGCCGACTACTGGGACCCGAACGCGCTGGTGCAGGTCGGCGACGAGCCCAACGTGCGCGCGGCGCACCGGCGGCTCGAGGCCGGGATGAGAGTGAGCGCGCAGAACGCCTGGCCCTCGCTGGAACGGGACGTGCGCGCGGCGAACGGCTTGGTGCAGCGTTTCCTCACCGCCGGCTTCTACTACAAGACCTTCATCCGCCCACGACGGCTGTGGCCCGCCTACGAGAAGGTGTTGGCCACCTTCGCTCCCGGCGGCCGGGTGGACCTGCAGACCCCACACGGTCGTCACGACAAGCGCTACGCGCACCCGGATGTCGTGGTGGCCGGCGGCGGGCCGGCAGGGCTCGTGGCAGCGACGCATGCCGCCCGGGCGGGCGCTCGCGTGATGCTGGCCGAGCATGAGTACCGCCTGGGCGGTCACCTGCTGTGGGGCGAGGCGCAGGACGTCGCGCTGGCGGTGCGCCTGGCCGACGAGGCAGTCCGGGCCGGCGTCGAGCTGCTGACCGACTCGACGGTCACCGGCCGCTACGAGGACAACTGGGTCGCCATCGCCCAGCGCAGCCATCCCGGCGTGGCGGAGCGGCTCATCAAGGCCCGAGCGAAGATGCTGGTCGTCGCTCCCGGTCTGGTCGAACGTCCCTACGTCTTCGCTGGGAACGACCGGCCCGGGGTGATGACCTCGGGGGCGGTACGCCGGTTGGTGCGCATGTATGCCGTGAAACCCGGTGAGCGTGCCGTGGTGCTCACTGCGAACCCCGACGGTGACGCGGCTGTGGCCGCCCTACGCGCGGCAGGGGTCGAGATCGTCGCGGTCGTGGACGCGCGGGCCGGGGAGGGCATCGTCGCTGCTCACGGAACCGCGCGACGGGTCGAGGCGGTGGAGCTCGAGGACGGACGCACGCTGCCGTGCGACCTGCTCGTCACCGCCGTCGGATGGACGGCGCCCACGTCCCTGCTCAACATGGCCGGCGACCGGCCCGACTTCGACCCCACCTCGGCGCGCTTCTTCGGCTCGGACGCGCTGGAGCACGTGTTGGCCACCGGGGGCCTGGCCGGCGACGGCGACAGCGACGGCCACAGCCTGCTCGACCACGCCGCCCAGACCGGCCGGCTGGCTGCCGCGCGAGCCGCGGTGGTGGCGCACCGGCTGCAGACGCGGACTGCGCACGCCGCCGCCGTCGACGGCGAGGAGCCGCCCTGGCCGGCCGACACCCGGTCCGCGCTGCCACGGGAGCCTCACCCGGGCCTGTTCCGGGCGCGCACCCACGGCATCGTGGACTACTCCGAGGACGTCAGCTCCAAGGACCTCGTGGCCGCGGCGGCCGAAGGGTACGACCACATCGAGCTGCTCAAGCGCTACACCACCGCCACCATGGGTCCCTCCCAGGGCAAGCTGGAGACGGTCAACACCGTGGCCGTGCTGGCCGAGCTGCGGGGCCAGAGCATCGGGGAGGTCGGCACCACCGTGTGGCGTCCCCCGTACGCACCGGTCAGCCTGGGTGCTCTCGCCGGCCGGATCTTCGAGCCCAAGCGGGTCTCCCCCATCCAGCCCTGGCACGAGGCACACGGTGCCCACCCGATCGTGGCCGGGCAGTGGATCCGGCCCGAGCACTACGGCGACCCGGCGGCGGAGGTCGTCCGCACCCGCACCGGCGTGGGCATCACCGACGTGACTCCTCTGGGCAAGCTCGACCTGCAGGGGCCGGACGTTCCTCTCCTGCTGAGCCACCTGTACACCGGCCGGTGGATGAAGCTGCCCGTCGGCTCGGTGCGGTACGGCGTGATGTGCGGCGAGGACGGTGTGGTGCTCGACGACGGTGTCACCGGCCGCCTGGGGGAGGAGCACTACCTCATGAGCACCACGAGCTCCGGGGCCCGCACGGTCCTGGAATGGGCCGAGAGCTGGCTGCAGACCGAGCACCCGCAGTGGCGGGTCCACCTCACACCGGTCACCGACGCCTTCACCAGCATCAACGTCGCAGGCCCGCACAGCCGTACCCTGCTGGCCCGGCTGACCGACGACATCGACCTCGACCCGGAGTCCTTCGGCTTCATGCGCGTCCGGCGCGGAGCCATCGCCGGGTCGCCAGACTGCGTCGTCTGGCGGATCGGCTTCACCGGCGAGCTGTCGTTCGAGGTGCACGTCCCCTCCGGCTACGGCCTGCACGTGTGGCAGGCGCTGCTGGAGGCCGGAGGCGACCTCGGGGTCGCCCCCTTCGGGCTGGAGGCCCAGCGGATCATGCGTCTGGAGAAGGGCCACTTCATCGTCGGGCAGGACACCGACGGGCTGACCCAGGCGCCTACGACCGGCCTCGGCCGGCTCATCGCCCTCGACAAGCCCGACTTCGCGGGCAAGCCCGAGCTGGCCTGGGCGCTGCAGCAGCCGCAGGCGCCCCATCTGGTGGCCCTGCAACCGGTCGACCCGCGGGTGGTCCCGGACGAGGCGTGCCAGATCGTCCGGGCCGGCACTGACGAGATTCTCGGGAGGATCACGTCCTCGCGGATGTCCCCGACCCTCGGGCGTGGGATCTGTCTCGGGCAGGTTGCGGCCGAGGTGGCTCACCCCGGCGCGGAGGTGACGGTGAGGCTGACCAATGGTGAACGGGTCCTCGCCCGGGTCCTGGAAGAGCACGCACACTTCGATCCCGAGGGGGCGCGTCTTCGTGGCTGAGTCACCCACTTTCGCCAGCCCCGTCTCGCCGACGCCGTCAGCGCGGGAAAGCGAGGTGAGCCTGTCCGACTGCTCGGGCACCGCGATGGTGCTGCTGCGCGCGGACCCGGACGGGGACCTCGCGGCATCGATCGGCGTGCGTTACGGCGCCAGTCGTGTCGCGGAGGGGGTCACGATCTCCGGCCAGCGACCGGGCGCGTGGGCGCTGACCGGGGACTCCGTGGCGGTGCACGCGCTGGTCGCCTCACTCGAAGTGACCGAGGATGCCCATTCTGTCGACGTGACGCACGGGGTGGCACTGCTCCGGCTCCGCGGTGCCCTGGCTGCCGCCACCTTGGAGAAGATCTGCGGCCTCGACTGGTCCGAGTCGATGATGCCCGACGGTGCGGTGGTCTCCGGGTCGGTCGCCCTGGTGCTGTGCCACATCCTCCGTCAGGACGATCACGGCGCCCCGTCCTACCACATCAGCTGTGAACGCTCGTACGGGTCCTACCTCTTCGAGGCCATCCTCGACGCTGGAGCGGAGTTCGGGATCACGGTGCGGTAGCCGGCGGCGGCTTGCTCCGGGAGGAGCACCTCAGCCGGGTGTCCCGCCGGCCAGCTCCACGGTGTCCTGCCAGAGCGCTCGGTCGAGCGTGACCTGGTCGGGCAGGGTGCGGTGGGCTCCGGGTAGGCGCGCCCCGGGCTGCTCGTCGACCCGTTCGGCCAACAGCGCGAGCGAATCGTAGAAGGCCTCACCACTGTAGGAGCGCGGGTCCACGACGAGGTAGAACTGCCCGAGGTCGTGCGGGGGCCCCTCGGGTGCCTTGAGTGCCTGCACGTCGGCGCTGGCCACCGACCCGGTCAGCGCGGAGGACAACACCTCGACCATCAGACCGATGGCGTAGCCCTTGTAGCCCCCGGCCGAGAGCAACGAGCCGCGCAGGGCCGCCTGCGCGTCGGTGGTCGGCTCGCCGTCCTCGTCGACCGCCCAGCCTGTGGGGATGGGCTCGCCCTCGGCGGCCGCCATGGTGATCTTGCCCAGTGCCACTGCGCTCGTGCTGAAGTCGAACTGGAAGGCCACCCCGCCCTCACGCGCCGGCACGGCCATGGCGATCGGGTTGGTGCCCAGCAGGGGGCGGTTCCCACCCGGGGGCGCGACCCGGGCCGACGCGGTGGTGGTACCGATCGCCAGCAGCCCGGCCTGTGCGAACTGCTCGGTGAAGAATCCCAGCGAGGTGCAGGTGTGGCTGTGCTCGACCGCGAGACCACAGGTGCCGTTGCTCCGCGTGGCCTCGACCGCGGGTTCGAAGGCCGCGGCAAAAGCGCTCTGGGCGAAGCCGAACCGCGCGTCGACGCGGACCGCGCCGGGACGGGCGACCGTGACGACGGGGTCGACCTGGCCGTCAACGCGCCCGGTGACCAGCTGGCGGCAGTAGCTCTCCAGGTAGTACAGGCCACAGATCCGGTTCCCTGTCGCTTCAGCGACGCGGACCGCTCGGCTGACGTGGCCGGCGACGGCGGGTGCGGCCCCGTGGCGCTCCAGCGCGGCCGCGGTGACGGACTCCACCTCGTCCAGGGAAACCTCGACCGTCTCCATGGCTTCGTCCTCCAGGGTGGGCGATGACTGAGCAGCTCGCGTGCGGGTCGCTCCGAAGTCTGGCAGAGATCGGGGGGACCACGTGCCCGTGGCGGTTCAGGCGGCCGAGCCGTCCGCGGGCAGGTGCACCCGCAGGACGCGGAAGCCCTTCTCCGAGGCGTGGCGCTCCACCTCCCAGCGTGCATCCTGACCGGCGATCCAGGTCTGGAGCGAGTCGGCGCCGAGGTTCTTACTGACGACGAGGTACGCCGTCCCTCCGGGCGCCAGACGGGGAAGCCAGCGCAGCAGCATCTCGTGCAGGGCGACCTTGCCGATGCGGATGGCCGGGTTGCTCCAGATCAGGTCGAAGCGGACATCGCCCGGCAGGTCGTCGGGCTCGGCCACCCTGACCTCGCGGGCCCCGACGGCATCGGCGTTGCGGCCGGTCAGCTCCAGCGCGCGCCGGTTGACGTCGACCGCGTACACCGCCGCGTCCGCCGAGGTCAACGCCATGGTCAGGGCCAGCGCGCCCCATCCGCATCCGAGGTCCAGGAAGGTGCCGCGCACCGGTGGCTCGGGCACATGCCGGAGCAACATCGCCGTGCCCTTGTCGACGCGGTCGGGAGAGAAGACTCCCGAGGCGGTGAGCAGGCGCAGTGGCCGACCGGCCAGGTGCACCTCGAGCACCCGTAGGTCGGCGTCGGACACCGGCTCGGCGGTGAAGTAGTGCTGCGGCGGTGACTCGGTCTGGTCCTCGGGTTCGGGCGGCGTGGACATCGCCTTCGATCCTACGGCGGAGGAAAACGATGGCCTGCTGCGTTGAGGGATGAGACGCTGAACGCGACCCGAGGGAGACGATGACCGCATACCGACACCACCAGCACGCTGACCCCGACCTCTCGCCGGGGCTGGAGCCGGTCAGCACCCCACCCGCCGACGACCTGGACGGGGAGCAGCTCGACCGCGAGGAGCGGGCCGCGCTCCGACGCATCGCCGGCCTGTCCACCGAGCTCCGTGACGTCAGCGAGGTCGAGTACCGCCAGCTTCGCCTGGAGCGGGTCGTGCTCGCCGGGGTGTGGAGCCAGGGTAGCTCCGAGAGCGCCGAAGGCTCGCTGCGGGAGCTGTCGGCACTGGCCGAGACCGCCGGGTCGACGGTCACCGACGCCGTGCTGCAGCGACGCTCGAGCCCGGACCCGGCGACCTTCCTCGGCTCGGGGAAGGCGCAGCAGCTGCGCGAGATCGTCCAGGCCGCGGGGGCGGACACGGTGGTCTGCGACGACGAGCTGGCACCCTCGCAGCGCCGGGCGTTGGAGGACATCGTCAAGGTCAAGGTCATCGACCGCACCGCGCTCATCCTGGACATCTTCGCTCAGCACGCCAAGTCGGCCGAGGGTCGCGCCCAGGTCGAGCTGGCACAGCTGCAGTACCTGCTGCCGCGCCTGCGAGGTTGGGGTGAGTCGATGTCCCGGCAGGCCGGCGGCCGCGTGGCCGGAGGTGAGGGCATCGGCTCGCGCGGCCCGGGCGAGACCAAGATCGAGCTGGACCGGCGCCGGATCAACACCCGGATCGCCAAGCTGCGTCGCGACATCGCGTCGATGAAGGTGACCCGCGAGACCAAGCGGTCCTCCCGCAAGGCGGGCCAGGTGCCGAGCGTGGCCATCGTCGGGTACACCAACGCGGGCAAGTCCTCGTTGCTCAACCGTCTCACCGGCGCCGGGGTGCTGGTGCAGGACCAGCTGTTCGCGACGCTGGACCCCACCGTCCGCCGCGCCGAGACCGCGGAGGGACGGGCCTACACCCTCGTCGACACCGTGGGCTTCGTGAGCCGTCTGCCTCACCAGCTCGTCGAGGCCTTCCGCTCGAGCCTGGAGGAGGCCGGCGAAGCCGATGTGCTGCTGCACGTCGTGGACGCTTCCCAGGAGGACCCGGAGGCGCAGATCCGGGCCGTGCACGAGGTGCTGGCCGACCTCGCGGTCGGCGACCTGCCCGAGCTGGTGGTGCTCAACAAGGCGGATGTGGCCAACCCGCTGACGGTCGAGCGGCTCAAGCGCGCCTACCCGGGGGCGGTGGTGGCCTCGACCCGGACCTCTGCGGGCATGCCGCAGGTCGTGGACGCGCTCGAGGCGGCGCTGCCTCGTCCGCAGATCCTGATCGATGTACTGGTGCCCTACGACCGCGGCGACCTGGTGAGCCGACTGCACGCCGAGGGGGAGATCCTCACCGAGAACCACACCGCCCACGGCACACGACTGGAGGCCAAGGTGCTCCCTGACCTGCACGGAGCGCTGGCGGCCTACGCTTCGTAGCCGCAGCCGCTCGGCCGCTGCGCCAGGTCTGTGGAGCTCGCAGGTCGGCGCCCGGCACGGCATACCCTGTCTGCCATGACCGCGGACCTCGAGGCGCTGCTCGCGAAGGCGGTGGAGGCGGTCGGGGGCGCGACGCGCGAGGGCCAGGTCCGCATGGCGCACGCCGTGCGGGACGCAGTGGAGGACGAGCAGCACCTGCTGGTGCAGGCGGGGACAGGTACCGGCAAGTCACTGGCCTACCTCGTTCCGGCGCTGGCTCACGCGGTGCTCACCGGTAAGCCCGTGGTGGTGGCCACCGCCACGCTGGCTCTGCAGTCGCAGATCATCGACCGCGACCTGCCGCGCATCGCGCGGGCGCTGCGCGGCGAGCTGGGGCGGGAGCCGACGTTCGCGCTGGTCAAGGGACGCTCGAACTACCTGTGCCGGCACAAGGTCGTCGGCGGGTTCGTCGACAAGGACGCCGATGCCCTGATGGCGGTCGGCGCCGTCGACACCGAGCGATCGGCGCTCGGCGCCGAGGTGAGCCGGTTGCGCGAGTGGGCCGAGGTGACCGAGTCGGGCGACCGTGACGAGCTGGCTCCCGGGGTGAGCAACCGGGCCTGGCGTCAGGTCTCGGTGAGCGCCCGGGAGTGTCTGGGGCAGAAGTGCCCTCTGTTCGGCGAGTGCCATGTCGAGGCCGCGCGCGCCGTCGCCCGCGAGAGCGACGTGGTGGTGACCAACCACGCCTTCATGGCCATCGACGCCTTCGAGGGCCGGCACCTGCTGCCCGAGCACGACCTGCTGGTCATCGACGAGGCGCACGAGCTCACCGACCGGGTGACCTCCACCGTCACCGACGAGATGAGTGCGGCATCGGTGACCGCCGCCGCCCGGAAGGCGGGGCGGCAGGAGTCTGCCGACGACCTCACCGAGGCGGCCGAGGAGCTGCGCGAGGTGCTCGCCTCGCTGCCCGAGGGACGGCTGAGCCTAGGGTTGCCGGAGGGCCTGGGGCGTGCGCTGACCGTGGTGCGCGATGCGGCACGAGCGCTGACCAGTGAGATCTCCTCGTCCTCCGACGGTGGGGCCGACGGCGCCCGGCAGGCGGCTCGTGCCGCCGTCGGTGAGGTGTTCGACGGCTGCGAGCGGCTCCTGGCCGAGCGTGAGCTCGACGTGACGTGGGTGGCCCGTGACCCGCGTGGCCAGCCCGCCCTGCGGGTGGCCCCCATGAGCGTGGCGGCGGCGGTGCGCGAGAACGTCTTCACCGACCGCACCGTGGTGCTGACGTCGGCGACCCTGGAGCTGGGTGGCTCCTTCGACGCGGTGGCCGGCACGATCGGGCTGCGCGGCTCCGAGACCCCGGGCTATGTCGGCCTCGATGTCGGCAGCCCCTTCGACTACCCGCGCCAAGCCATCGCGTACGTCGCACAGCACCTGCCGCCGCTGGGTCGCGACGGAGCCGGCCCCGTGGTCTTCGACGAGATCGAGGCGCTCATGCGTGCGGCGGGGGGCCGCACCCTCGGGCTGTTCAGCTCGCGTCGAGCGGCCGAGACCGCTGCGGAGCAGATGCGGGACCGCCTCGCCGACACCGACATCGAGGTGCTGTGCCAAGGCGATGACCAGACGCCAGCCCTCGTGCGGGAGTTCGCCTCCCGCGCCTCGACCTGCCTGTTCGGCACCATGTCGCTGTGGCAGGGCGTCGACGTGCCCGGATCGGCGTGCCAGCTCGTGCTGATCGACCGTATCCCCTTCCCTCGGCCCGACGACCCGCTGTCCTCAGCGCGCACCGAGGCGATCGGTCGTATCGGCGGGAACGGCTTCATGGCCGTATCGGCCACCCACGCGGCACTCAAGCTCGCCCAGGGGGCGGGCCGCCTGATCCGCCGGCATGACGACCGGGGAGTGGTGGCCCTGCTGGACTCGCGCATGACGACCAAGAGCTACGCCGCCTTCCTGCAACGCTCGCTGCCACCGTTCTGGCCCACCACGGACCGGGACCTCGTCCTCGGCGCACTGGCCCGTCTCGACCGTGACGCTCCCGAGGTGCTGCCGTGGGCCGGTGGAGGGGGGTCGGCTGTGACCTCCGCGCCACCGGTCGCACGTTCGCCCCGTACGGCGGTGACCGGCGGGCATGCCTGGACCGAGCAGGAGGACGGGCAGCTGCGGGACGCGGTGGAGGCAGGCCTCACCACCGAGGCCCTGGCCGAGCACCTGTCCCTGCCCCCGGACCTGGTCACCTCAAGGCTGAACCAGCTGGAACTGAAGGCGGTCGCGCCGTGAGCGCGACTCCCGCACCCTCACTGGTCCTGGTCTCCGGGCCGGAGGAGATCCTCGCCGAGCGCGCCGTCGACGACGTGGTGGCGGCCGTGCGCCAGGACGACCCCGAGGTCGAGGTGGTCCGGCTGTACGCCTCCGCCTACGTGCCGGGAGACCTGGGGATGCACGCCAGCCCCTCCCTGTTCGGAGGGGCCACGGTCCTGGTCGTGCATGACCTCGACGAGGCGGATGACACCCTCATCGAGGACGCCATGCAGCTCATCAGCGCGCCCGCCGACGACGTGACCCTCGTCATCCGCCACAAGAGCGGCAACCGCGGCAAGCGTGTGCTGGACGCCCTGCGCTCCGGCGGGGCCAGGGTGATGGAGGCGAAGGCCATCAAGAGCGAGGGCGACAAGGTCGGCTTCGTGGTGAAGGAAGTCCAGACCGCCCGTCGCCGCATCGAGCGGGAGGCCGCCACGGCGTTGGTCCGCGCCGTCGGAAAGGACGTCCGAGAGCTGGCCTCGGCGTGTTCGCAGCTGGTGCGGGACACCTCGGGCGCCATCAGCGTCTCCGACGTCGAGACCTACTACGGCGAGCGTGTCGAGACCACCGGCTTCAAGGTCGCCGCCGCCGCTCTGGCCGGAGACCAGGCCGAGGCGATGCGCCTGCTCAGACACGTGATGATCGGGGGACTGGACCCGGTGCCGATCATCGCGGTCCTGGCCATGCAGCTGCGACAGGTCGGCCGCGTGGCGGCGGCCGGCCGGGCCAGCCCGGCCTCCATCGCCAAGGACCTCGGGATGGCACCGTGGCAGGTCGAGCAGGCGCGGCGGGCGTCGCAGGGCTGGGACGGGCCGCGGCTCGGCCGGGCCATCGAGGCTGTGGCCGCAGCTGACGTGGAGGTCAAGGGCGGGCTGCGTAGCGGTACGGCGGTCGCGCGCTCGCCCGAGTACGCCGTGGAGCGCGCCGTGCTCACGATCTGCGCCGAGCGCAACCGCTGAGAGCCTCCGGACCGACCCCGAGCTCAGCGTCGCCAGGACGAGGTGCCCGCCAGGCTGAGCGCGAGCCACACCTTGGCCGGCCAGAGGGCCGCGCGCTCGGCCAGACCTGCCCCCGCCGGTGCCCCGAGCAAGAGGGCGAAGGCGAGCGTCCCCGTGACCGACAGCGCGGCCAGCCCCATCCCGATGGAGCGCACGGCGGAAGCCGGGCGCAGACGTAGCTGGAGCAGCAGAGCGACCGGCTGGCACAGGAAGACCGGCAGCGCCACCAGCGTGTGCGCAAGCGGCCGGGAGTCCACCGGGAAGAGCCCCACCAGGATCGAGAAGGCACCCGCGCTCGCCCACAGCGCGCCGGCGACCCGGTCGCTGCGCCTTCCCCGGGAGCGCAGTGCCGGCCACGCTCCGAGGACCTGCAATGCGCCGAAGACCACGAAGACGGCGTTCATCACCGCCCCGGCATCGGCGCACCCGGTCCCCCCGGGCGGGCAGGTCGTGCCCAGTGCGCTGATGGTGTCGTCCCGGAAGGAGTAGGACACACCGAGCGTGGCCCCGATGACCACCTCCGCCACGACATAGAGGGGTTGCATCGCCCACGCGACGCGGGGCAACGAGGACGCACCGGACATCTGCGGAGGATACGACCATCGGATTGGTCTTGGTCTGAACCTGCGCGTATGGTGGGCGGTTGGCTCCGCTGCCCACGCGGCGGCCCACATCCTTCGCAACACGAACCACCGGCCCGTCACCCAGCAGGAAGAACCTACGTGGCAAACATCAAGCAGCAGATCAAGCGCGTCAAGACCAACGCCGAGCGCACCGAGCGCAACCGCGCGTACAAGTCCGAGCTGCGCACCTGGATCCGCAAGTTCCGCCGTGCCCACGCCAGCGGCGACGTGGAGGCGACCCAGCAGGCCCTGCGCCAGGCGTCCCGCAAGCTCGACAAGGCCGTCAGCAAGGGCGTGCTGCACCCGAACACGGCCGCCAACAAGAAGTCGGCCATGGCCAAGCAGGCGAAGACCCTCGGCTGACCGCAGGACCTCGTGTTGTCGAGGGCACCGACCCGGGACGGGTTCGGTGCCCTCTGCGCTACCATGACGACACCATGACCGGACCGACCCATCCCCGGCTCCTGGTGACCCGGCTGCGCTGACGCGGGCACCACCCAGTGCGGCCGACCCCTCGTGCTACGAGGGGCTTTTTTGTGCATCCACCGCCGACGACCGAGGAGAAGACCACCCGGATGAGTGAGGACATACCCGCCCACCGCTACACCGCGGCCGTCGCGAACGAGATCGAACGGCGCTGGCAGGACCGGTGGGAGGCCGAGGACACCTTCAGCTCGGTCAATCCCGCCGGGCCGTGGGGGCGTCCCGACGATCCGCGGGTGGCCCCAGGCCGGCCCCACCTCATGGTCATGGACATGTTTCCCTACCCCTCGGGGGCCGGGCTGCACGTGGGACACCCGCTGGGCTTCATCGCCACCGACGTGTACTGCCGCTTCCAACGGACCACCGGCACCAACGTGCTGCACACCATGGGCTTCGACGCGTTCGGGCTGCCGGCCGAGCAGTACGCCGTCCAGACGGGTCAGCATCCGCGCACGACCACCGAGGCCAACATGGTGGGCTACCGCGCCCAGCTGCGGCGCCTGGGAATGGGGCACGAGAGGCGTCGCGGGTTCGCCACGATCGACCCGGACTACTACCGCTGGACACAGTGGATCTTCACCCAGATCTACGAGTCCTGGTACGACACCGAGGCGCTCCGCGACTCCGGGGAGCGGGGGCGAGCACGCCCGATCGGTGAGCTCGTCGCGCAGTTCGCGTCCGGGGAGCGCCGCACGCCGGGCGGTCAGCCGTGGGATGAGCTCACCCCCGTCGAGCAGTCGCGGGTGTTGGACGACTACCGACTGGCCTACGTCTCCTCGGCCCCGGTCAACTGGGCTCCCGGCCTGGGCACCGTCGTCTCGAACGAGGAGGTCACCAACGAGGGCCTGACCGAGCGCGGCGACTTCCCGGTCTTCCGGCGCAACCTCAGCCAGTGGATGATGCGGATCACCGCCTACGCCGACCGGCTCGTGGACGACCTGGACCGGCTGGACTGGCCCGAGCGGGTCAAAGCCATGCAGCGCAACTGGATCGGACGTTCGACCGGTGCGATGGTGCGGTTCGCCACCGCAGCGCCCGGAGCGGAGATCGAGGTATTCACCACCCGTCCGGACACCCTGTTCGGAGCGACGTTCATGGTGCTGGCTCCCGAGCACCCGCTGCTGGAGCAGCTGGTGCCGCCGGATTGGCCCTCCGGCGTCCCGGCGTCGTGGACTGCGGGTGCGCCGGACCCGCGCTCGGCGGTCGAGACCTACCAGCGCCACGCCTCCATGAAGAGCGACCTGGAGCGCCAGTCCGACACCCGGAGCAAGTCGGGCGTGTTCACCGGCGCCTTCGCCACCAACCCCGTCAACGGCGCGGCGCTGCCGGTCTTCGTCGCCGACTACGTCCTGATGGGCTACGGCACGGGCGCCATCATGGCGGTGCCCGGGCAGGACGAGCGCGACTGGGACTTCGCCCAGGCCTACGGGCTGCCCATCGTGCGCACGGTGCAGCCGCCGGAGGGCCACCCCGAAGACGAGGCCTTCGTCGGCGACGGCCCGGCGATCAACTCGGCCAACGAGACCGTGAGTCTGGACGGCATGGGTGTCGAGCAGGCCAAGGAGACGATCGTCGCCTGGCTGACCGAGCACGGCACGGGCGCGCCGACGGTGACCTACCGGCTGCGCGACTGGCTGTTCAGCCGCCAGCGGTACTGGGGCGAGCCGTTCCCGGTGCTCTGGGACGCAGACGGCGTGGCTCACGCGGTGCCGGACGCGATGCTGCCGGTGGAACTGCCCGAGGTGCCTGACTACAGCCCACGCACCTTCGACCCGCACGACGCGGAGTCGATGCCCGAGGCGCCGTTGGCGCGAGCGAGCGACTGGCTCGAGGTCGAGCTGGACCTGGGTGACGGGCGCGGGGTGCAGACCTACCGACGGGACACCAACACCATGCCCAACTGGGCCGGGTCCTGCTGGTACCACCTGCGCTACCTGGACCCTGCGAACACCCAGCTCCCGGTCGACCCGGAGGTCGAGCGCTACTGGATCGGGCCGCGCGAACGGCCGGTGGCCGGCGCTCCCGACGGTGCTCGCGACCCCGGCGGTGTGGACCTGTACATCGGCGGGGTCGAGCACGCGGTGCTGCATCTGCTGTACGCGCGCTTCTGGCACAAGGTCCTCTACGACCTGGGCTACCTCAGCAGCGAAGAGCCGTTCCGCCGGCTGATCAACCAGGGCATGGTCGAGGCCTACGTCTACCGGGACTCCCGAGGCCAGCCGGTTCCGGCGCATGAGGTGGTGGAGGTCGCCGACCCCGAGGGAGGGACGCCCACCCACACGTGGCAGGGCCAGGTGGTGACCCAGGAGCACGGCAAGATGGGCAAGTCGCTGAAGAACGTGGTGACACCGGACGAGATGTGCGAGCAGTACGGCGCGGACACGTTCCGGGTCTACGAGATGTCGATGGGTCCCCTGGAGCAGTACCGGCCCTGGGAGACCCGTGCCGTGGTGGGCTCCCAGCGCTTCCTGCAACGGCTGTGGCGCAACGTCGTCGACGAGGAGACCGGCGAACCCCGGGTGGTCGAGGCCCCGCTGTCGGACGAGCTGTCCCGGACGCTGCACCGCACGATCGAGGGGGTACGTGCCGACTACGAGGCCATCCGGTTCAACACCGCGATCGCCAAGATGATCGAGCTCAACAACGCACTCACGAAGCTCGAGGCCGTACCGCGGGCGGCGGCGGAGCCACTGGTCCAGATGGTGGCGCCGGTGGCCCCGCACCTGGCCGAGGAGCTGTGGTCGCGCCTCGGACATGCCCAGTCGCTGGCCTTCGCGCCCTTCCCGCAGGCCGACCCCGCGTGGCTCGTCCAGGAGTCGGTGACCTGTGTGGTGCAGGTCAAGGGCAAGGTGCGTGACCGCATCCAGGTGGCCGCCGACATCGACGAGACGGCGCTGCGAGACCTGGCCCTGGGGACCGAGCGGATCCAGCAGCTGTTGGGCGGCGTCGAGCCGCGCACGGTCATCGTCCGTGCGCCCAAGCTCGTGAACATCGTCCCCGCCTAGGGCGGTTCCTCGTATGGCACCCGTTCCAGCCTCCGACGGTGTGGCCGTCGTCTGCGACTCGACGGCCAGCCTGTCGGCTGCCATGGCCGGGCAGCACGGCGTCGAGCTCGTCCCCCTCCACGTGATCGTCGGGGCACGGACCTACTCCGAGGGGGTCGACATCTCCGGCCGCGAGGTGGCGTCACTGTTGCGCGGCCAGGAGTACCCGCTGAGCACCTCGGGGCCCTCGCCGGGGCAGCTGGCGCACTTCTACGGCGAGGTGGCCCGCCGTCGCGGGGTGCGCAGCCTGGTCTCGGTGCACCTCTCCAGCCGCATCAGCCGCACCGTGGAGTCCGCGCGGCTGGCCGCAGCCGAGGTGGCGGAGCAGATCGAGGTCACCGTGGTGGACTCGCGGACCCTCGGGCTCGCCATGGGGTATGCCGTCTGCGCCGGTGCCGACCTGGCCACCGCCGGTCAGCCGGCGCAGGTGGTGGCCGACACGGTCGCCGAGCGTGCGGCCGCCTGCTCGGCCTACTTCTACGTCGACACCCTGGAGTACCTGCGCCACGGGGGGCGCATCGGCAAGGCGTCGGCGCTGCTGGGTGGCGCCCTGGCCATCAAGCCGCTGCTCACCGTGGCCGACGGGGAGGTGCAGCCGTGGGAGCGGGTGCGCACCCGGGCCAAGGCCCTGGCGCGGCTGCGCGCGCAGACGGTGAGCGACATCGGTGCGCACCTGGCCGCAGGCCGCCCGGTGCGGGTCGGCATCCACCACCTCGACGCCGCCGACCGGGCGGAGGGCTTCGCCGCGGCCCTGCAGGCGGACCTGGCGGCAGACGCAGAGGTCCCGGTGGACATCGTCGAGCTCGGTGCCGTCATCGGGGTTCACACCGGACCCGGCACCGTCGCCGTCGTCGTCTGCCCCGAGCCGGCCCCGGACTGAGCCGCCGTTCGTCGGCCGGTCGCTGAGGGGCCTCGTCCACACCCCGCTCGTCTTCGCCTCACGGTCCCCAGAGGTGCCGCAGAACGGGTCGGACCGGACTGCGCGTTTCTAGCGTGCGGCCATGGCCTCTTCCTCCGACCGGGTCTCGCGGCTCCTCGGGGCGATGGAGACGACCGAGACCCAGACCCAGACCCAGACCCAGACCGAGGTGGGACCCGGTGCAGGTTCCACCCCCGGCGTCCTCACGCTTCCACGAGCTCTGCGCCGGGCGAGGGTCCGCGTGGCCTCGCCGGTCCTGGCGGGCGCGGTGCTCGTGGTCCTGGCGGTCCTTGCGGTGCTCGGGGTGCGGGTCCTCGCTGCGCAGCCGAGCTCCGAGGCGACCGCGATCCCGCGGGCGGACTCGGTTGCGGTCACGGCCACGCAGGCCCCTTCTCCCGGGGCCGGCATGCATGCCGACGCCGCACCGGCTGCGGCGAGCACGGCGTCGGGAACGGCATACGTCCACGTCATCGGAGCGGTCCGCGATGCCGGCGTGGTGGACGTTCCCGCGGGCTCGAGGGTCGCAGACGCGGTGGATGCGGCAGGCGGCCTGTCAGCGAAGGCGGACCCGGCCCGGCTGAACCTCGCACGCCTGGTTGCGGACGGAGAGCGCATCTGGGTGCCGGTCAAGGGCGCGGAAGCCCCCGCGGAGGCCGTGGCCCCGTCACGTCCTGCAGCGGGCAGTGTCGCCCCCTCGGCCTCCTCGCGCGCCGCTGCCGGTCCGATCGACCTGAACGCCGCCGACTCCACGACGTTGCAGACCTTGTCCGGGGTCGGTCCGGTCACGGCGGAGGCGATCCTGGCCTGGAGGGCCGAGCACGGACGGTTCAGCTCGACCGAGGAGCTGCTCGAGGTCAGCGGAATCGGCCCGAAGACCGTGGAGCGACTGCGGTCCCAGGTGACGGTCAACCCGTGAGGCCGTCAGCCCGCGCGCCAGTGCACCGCGTGCGAGCAGGGCTTGACCTTCGGCTGTTGCTCCCCGCCCTCGTCGCCTGGGCGTGCGCCGCCTGGGCCGCGGGGCAGCCGTCGCCCCGGGCCTCGGTCGGGTTGGCGGGTGCCGGCCTCGTCCTGCTCGTCTCGGGTGCCCAGATTCTGCGCCGGCCGTCGCGGCGCACGCCGGGCGCGGACGGAACCGGCGGTGCCGGCCGGCGTGCCGGCTCCTGGAGCGCCACGGTGGCTCTGGGTGCCCTCGCCGTTGCGGCCGTGTTGGCCTGTGCCACTGCTGCTCGACAGGTCGAGCGAGCCGGACCGGTTGCTGACCTGGCTCAGCAGGAGGCGGTCGCCCGCGTCCGAGGAGTGGTGACCACGCAGCCACGTGCGCTCGAGCAGGGGCCCGGCGGGACGCAGCGGGTGGTGCTCCGGCTGCGGGTGGAGCACGTGAGCGCCCGCGGTGCGGTGAGCCGCTCGTCGAGTCCGGTGCTGGTGTTCGCGGGCCCGGAGTGGCGCAGCGTGCCCTGGCGGGGGACGGTGAGCACCACCGGCCGTCTGGCTGTGCTGCGGGACGACGCCGGGTCGGTGAACACGTCGGCCGACGTGGTGGCGGTGCTGACCGCGCCCAGCGACCCCGTCCTGGAACGGGCACCACCATCCCTGCTCCGAGGGGCGGACCGGGTGCGGGCCCGCCTGCGCGCGGCGGTAGACCCCCTTCCGCGCGACGCGCGTGCCCTCATTCCTGCCCTGGTCATCGGCGATACCTCCCTGACGCCACCCGAGCTGTCCGAGGCGATGCTGGAAACGGGCATGAGCCACCTCAGCGCCGTCAGCGGCAGCAACGTGGCCATCGTGCTGGCAGCGGTGGTGCTGGGGTGTCGTGCGACCGGCGTTCCCCGTCGCTGGCGCTCGCCGCTGGCCGTGCTGGCCCTGGTGGGCTTCGTGCTGCTGTGTCGCCCCGAGCCGAGTGTGCTGAGGGCGGGCGTCATGGGGCTGATCGGCCTGGCCGGGTTGAGCGCCTCGCGCCGGGCGGCAACCCTGCCGGCTCTGGGATGCGCCGTCATCGTGCTGCTGTGCGTGGACCCGCACCTCGCTCGTTCCTTCGGCTTCGCGCTCTCGGTGCTGGCCACACTGGGGCTGGTGATCTTCGCCCGGCCATGGGGTGAGGCCTTCGCCGCGCGTCTTCCGGCACGGGCCGCGGTGCTCGGTCACGCCGTCGCGGTGCCGTTGGCGGCACAGGTCGTCTGCGCCCCGGTCATCGTGCTCCTGCAGGGGGACATCGCCGTCGTCGCCGTGCTGGCCAACCTCCTGGCGGCGCCGGTGGTAGCGATGACCACGGTTGCCGGTGTGGCGGCGGCCCTCGGGGCATGGGTGTGGGTCCCGTTGGGAACCGGGCTGGCGGCGCTCGGCGCGCTTCCTGCCTGGTGGATCGGTGCGGTGGCGCGAGCCTGTGCGGCGCTGCCCTGGGGCCACGTGGAGTGGGCCGACGGCGCCGTGGGGGCCTGGACGCTCGCCGTCCTGACCGGGCTGCTGTTGCTGACGGGGCCGTGGCTGTCCGCCCAGCTGCGCGCGCGTCGTGCGGTGAGCGCGGTCCTGGCCTGCGCCATCGCCGCGACCCTGGCGCCGGTGCCGGGGGCTTCGCGCTGGCCACCGCCCCCGGGCTGGACACTGGTGGCCTGCGATGTCGGCCAGGGTGACGCGTTCGTGCTGCCTACGAGCTCCCCGGAGACCGCGGTCGTGGTCGACGTGGGCCCACCGGAGTCAGGGATCGTGTCGTGTCTGCGCGACCTCGGTGTGTCTCGTGTCTCGGCCCTGGTGCTGAGTCACTACCACCAAGACCACGTGGGGGCGTTGGGGGAGGTGCTGGCCGCCGTGGAGGTCGATGCCGCCTTCGTCACCCCGGTCCAGGACCCGGTTGCGGAGGCCGCACAGGCGCTGCAGGCCCTGGAGCAGGCACAGGTCCCCACGCGCGTGGCCGTGAGCGGCACCCGGATGAGCTGGCCCGGTGGTGCCGCCGAGGTGGTGTGGCCGCCGTCGGGCCGCGGGGTTGCGGGCGAGTCAGCAGCCAACAACGCGAGCCTGGTCCTCGACGTCACCAGTGGCCCGACCCGGGTGCTGTTCACCGGCGACATCGAGGCCGAGGCGTCTCGGCGGGTGCGCCGGTTGGTGGCCGGACGGCGCTTCGACGTGCTGAAGGTGGCCCATCACGGCTCGGCGGACCAGGATGCTCCGCTCGTACGCGGGGTCGGGGCCGGACTCGCACTGATCGGTGTCGGCGCCGACAACTCGTTCGGTCACCCCACGACCGCCACCCTGACGCTGCTGCGAGGCGCGGGGATGCGCGTCCGGCGTACGGACCTGCACGGTCACGTGGCCGTCCTCGCCTCACCCGGTGGTGGGATGAGCGTGCTCCACGCCGCCGATCGCTAGACGGCCTCTCCCTGGTAGGCCGAGTCCGTCAGCTCGCGGGCACTGAGCTGCAGGGCGCTGATGGTCGCCTCCACGGCGGGCACACGCCGCAGGTCCGGGGTGGTGACGACGTGCACAGATCGTCGGGATGGTGGTTCGATCGCCCGTGTCACCACGGCCTCGTGGGAGACGGAGTTCAGGATCAGGGCCGGCACCAGCGCAACCCCCAGCCCGGCGGCGACCAGTCCCAGCACCGCCACGTAGTCCTCGGTCTCGAACGCGACGTCGGGCGCGAAACCCGCCCGTCCCGCCAGGGCCAGCAGATGCCCACGACACCGGGGGCACCCCGCGATCCACGGCTCGGGAGCCAGGTCCGTCAACGCGACCACCTCCTGGGCGGCCAGACGGTGCTGCGCCGGCAGGGCCACGAGCACCGGGTCGGTGAGCATCTCGATCACGTCCAGCCCCTGAAGGTCGTCGACGCCACGCCCCACGTCCGTGCCGTCGTAGGTGAACGCCACGGCCAGGTCACACGCTCCCTCGCGTACCGCGGCCAGCGACTCCTCCGGCTCACCTTCGGAGAACTGGATGGTCACGCCTGGATGTTCGGCACGCACCTTGGCCAGGGCCCGCGGCACGAGGACGGCGGAGGAGGACGGGAAGGCCATGAGCCGCACGCGGCCGGCCTGCATCCCTGCGATGGCGGTGACTTCCGCCTCCGCGTTGTCCAGCGCGGTCAGCACGAGACCGGCGTGACGTGCGAGCACCCGACCTGCTTCGGTCAGGCGTACGGATCGACCGAGCCGCTCGACCAGCACGGTTCCCGCGCGCTGCTCGAGCCGCCGCACCATCTGGGAGACGGCCGGCTGGGTGTACCCGAGCGAGGCTGCCGCTGCCGTGTAGCTGCCATGATCGGCGATGGCCCGCATGACTCGCATACCGGCAGCATCGAACATGCCAGCAACGATAACTCGAGATAATGGCTAAGTGCTGGGTCGGGGCGGCGGGGGAGGGGGTGGTGTCGAGGAGGACCCGGTCGGCGGCGGTGGGGCAGAGCCTGGTGGCGGAGGCGGGGGAGAGCCCGGTGGCGGTGGCGCCGCGGCCGTTCCCGGGGCCGGCGGAGGCGGCTCGGAGGGGGCCAGCGAGCCGAGCTGTCCGTGCTCGCGAAGGGCGTCCAGGCCGGCCAGGGCGCGAGTCCGCGACTCGCCGTCCACCGGTTGACCGCAGTGTTCGGCGTACGCGGCCACGCCGAGGTCGCGCAGGTAGCGGTCGGTCTCGCCTTGGCTCGCGCCCGAGGCCGCCTGTGTCAGAGCGGTGTCCGCCTTCGCGGCGAAGTCGGTCGCGGCCGCTTTGGCCTTGTCCAAGAACCCCATGATGCTCCTGCCCGTGTCGCGCGACCGGGACGCTGTCGCGATACAGCCCTACCACTTCCAGGTTTCGGTAGAGGATAGTGAGGACCACACCATCACGGAAGGGCACTACGGCTATGGCAATCCACGGCTCGCTGTTCAAGGAACACCAGGAGAACCCGTCCACCGACCCGTTCGTCCTCCAGAACAAGAAGCTGCTGAAGATCTCGATGAACTACGGCCCGGTCATGGCCAAGACCGGCTCGATGGTCGCCTACCAGGGCGACGTGAAGTTCGCCAACAAGGGCTCGGGGGGGCTGAACAAGATCATCAAGTCCAAGATGACCGGTGAAGGGGTCCAGATGATGACCTGCACCGGTCAGGGGGAGCTGTTCGTGGCCGACGACGCCTCGGAGATTCAGGTCATGTACCTGGAGAACGACGAGATCTCCGTCAACGGCAACAGCATCCTCGCCTTCTCCTCCTCGATCGACTGGGACATCAAGCGCATCCAGGCTCGTGGCGGCATGGCGACCGGTGGCCTGTACAACGTGCACCTGCGCGGAACGGGCTACGTGGCGATCACCACCAAGGGCGATCCCGTGGCCTTCGACGTGGCTTCGGCCCCCACGTTCGGCGACGCCCAGGCCGTCGTGATGTGGACCGCAGGCGTGCGGATGGACGTCAAGGTGGACAGCGGGGGCCTGGGGTCGCTGGTGCGCGGGGGCACGGGGGAGATGCTGCAGATGGCCTTCGGTGGGCAGGGGTATGTCCTGGTCCAGCCGTCGGAGGGCGTGGCCACCGGTGGTCATGCCAGCTCCAGCAGCTCGAGCTCCGGCATCGGCGAGCTGTTCCAGTAGGGGTGGCTCTGCCGCAGTGGGTGACCGACGCGTTCGCTCCTGCGCCGGGGTATCTCAACGCGCCGACCATGGGTCTGCCGCCCCGGGCGGTCGTCGAGGCCATGCGCCGAGGGCTGTCGGACTGGCAGCAGGGCATCGCCTCGCCCTTGGCCTACGACGAGTCGGTCATCCGCGCGCGCCGTGACTACGCGCGCCTGGTCGACGCGCCGGTGAGCGCCGTCGCGGTCGGCCCGAGTGTCTCGGTCTTCGCCGGGGTCGTGGCCGCCTCCCTTCCCGACGGGACCCGCGTGCTGGCGGTCGAGGACGACTTCACCTCGATCCTCTTTCCCTTCCTGGTGCAAGCGGGACGTCACCGCGGGGTACAGGTCGAGATGGTCTCGCTCGCGGCCTTGCCCACGGCTATCGACGATGCGACCGACCTGGTCGTGTTCAGCCTCGCGCAGAGCTCCACCGGCGAGGTGGTCGACCTCGAAGGGGTCCGTGCGGCGGCCCGCCGGTGCGGGGCGCTGACCTTCTGTGACGTCACTCAGGCTGCCGGCTGGTACCCGGTCCGCGCTTCGGGCTTCGACTTCACGGTGTGCGCCAGCTACAAGTGGCTCTGCCAGCCGCGAGGAGCCGCCTACCTGACCGTCGGGCCGGAAGGTCGCGATCGGCTCATCCCGGTGAACGCCGGATGGTACGCCGGGGAGTCGGTCTGGGAGTCGGTCTACGGCCCCCAGATGCATCTCGCCGCCGACGCTCGGCGCTTCGACGTCTCGCCCAGCTGGCTCACCTGGGTCGGTGCGGCGGCGGCCGGCGAGGTCTTCCGGCACGTCGACGTCGCCGAGCTCGGCGCACACGGCGTCGGCTTGGCCAACGACCTGCGGGCCCGGCTGGACATGCCGCCCCGAGCCACTCCCGTCGTCGCGATCCAGGACCCCGACGGCCGGCGTGCCGCGGCGTGCGCGGAAGCCGGTGCGACAGTCGCCTCCCGTGCCGGCCTGGTGCGCGTCGGCTTCCACCTGTGGAACACCCCCGACGACGTGGAGCTGGTGGACGGCGCATTACGCTGAGCCGATGCTGCACCACCCCACCGTGCCCTCACCGGCCCCGGTGGATGTCTCGGCCTACGAACAGGTGAGCTCCCTGCTGCAGGGGGGCGAGGTGGCGGTGCTCACCGGCGCCGGAATGTCGACGCCGAGCGGGATCCCGGACTATCGAGGCCCCGACGGACGTCGTCGGGTCCAGCCGATGATGTACAGCGAGTTCCTCGCGGACCTGGAAGGTCGGCGCCGGTACTGGGCACGGGCCTTCGCGGGGTGGGAGCGCTTCTCGGCTGCCGGGCCCAACGTGGCCCACCACGCCGTCGCGAGATGGCAGCGTGCGGGCGCACTGTCAGGCATCATCACCCAGAACGTGGACGGGCTGCATCAGGCGGCCGGGGCACGCGACGTCATCGAGCTGCATGGGAGCCTCGCACGGGTCGTCTGCCTGGACTGCTCTCGGGCCTACCCACGCCCGGAGGTGCACGGCTGGCTGGCCGAGGCCAACCCCACCTTCCTCGTCGCCGACCGCGACTCCGTCGTGCAGCCTGACGGGGACGTGGTGCTGACGGCCGAGCAGGTGCGGGCCTTCACCGTGGTTCCGTGCCCGGGTTGCGGCTCCGACCGGCTCAAGCCGGACGTCGTCTTCTTCGGTGGCACGGTGGACAAGGCGCTTGTCGAGGCATCGTTCGCATTGGTCGAACGTGCCCGCAGCGTGCTCGTGCTCGGGTCTTCGCTGCAGGTGATGAGCGGGTATCGGTTCGTCCGTCGCGCCGCCGCCCTGGCCAAGCCGGTCGCGGTCATCACCCGCGGCTCCACCCGGGGATCCGCGGAGACCAGTGTGCACGTGGACGCGCTGCTGGAAGATGTCCTCCCGCGCCTGGCCGACCAGATCGGGGCCTGAGAGATCCCGAGCGCAGCAGTGCCGCCCGCCGGAGGGATGGAGTCGGCGGACGGCACCGGATCTACACGGGCTCAGACGCGGCGCAGCACCGCTGTCACCTTGCCCAAAATGACCGCATCGCTGCCGTCGATGGGGTCGTAGTCCTCGTTGTGCGGCAGCAGCCATACACCGCTCGCGGTCCGCTTGAACGTCTTCACGGTGGCCTCGTTGTCGAGCATGGCGGCCACGATGTCTCCGTTGTCCGCCGACGGCTGCCGGCGGACCACCACGTAGTCCCCGTCGCAGATGGCCGCGTCCACCATGGAGTCGCCCACGACGTTGAGCAGGAACAGGTCACCGTCGCCCACGATCTGCTTCGGCAGCGGGAAGATGTCCTCGACGGCCTGCTCGGCCAGGATCGGGCCGCCCGCGGCCACCCGACCGACCACCGGGACGTACGACGCTGCGGGGCGCTCGTCGCCGCTGTCCGTCTCGTCGAACGAGGCTGCAGCGTGCTCGGTCTCGCCACGTCGGTAGCCACGGGACTGGTGCGGCTCGGCGCCGGGAAGCACGACCTCGATCGCCCTCGGACGGTGCGGGTCCCGACGGAGGAAGCCTTTGCGTTCCAGCATCTTCAGCTGATGAGCCACGGAGGACGGTGAGGTGAGGCCGACCGCCTCACCGATCTCCCGCAGGCTCGGTGGGTAGCCGCGCCGGTCCACCGCGTCCCGGATCACCTCCAGGACCCGGCGCTGGCGACCGCTCAGCTCGGCAGGCCCTTCCTCGCCGGGCAGGCTGCGAACATCGCCCATCAACTTCATCCCCTTTCCACCATCATCGCTGCTCATCGGGTCTGTCGGTGCGATCTGGTGCACTGCATCCCATGAAGACATCGTACGAATGTTCGCCATGGCGGACAAACATGTGTTCGACCGGCGTGTCGCCATTCTCGTACACGCGTGCTATACAGTGTACGTATGTACGAGTCGCTGAGTGCGTACGCGAGGAGACCCCATGAGTGCTGTTGCTGCTGAACGCTTTGCCCCCGTGGCCCCCGGCCTTCGTGAGCGTCACTTGCGGCTGGCACCCGCGGCCGGCGCCGGTGGTCGGCGACAGGAGCAGGTGTGGCGGCTGACTCGACGCGGCCGTCTGACGCTCACCGTGTCGTTGACCCTGGCCGTGGTGGCGGCGCTGGTCTCGGCAACCCTGATGCTGGGGCCGGCGTCGGCTTCCTCTGAGGTGGTCGTGCAGCCGGGTCAGACCTTGTCGGAGATCGCGGCGACGCACC
This sequence comes from Ornithinimicrobium sp., assembly GCF_035267225.1. Taxonomy (GTDB): domain Bacteria; phylum Actinomycetota; class Actinomycetes; order Actinomycetales; family Dermatophilaceae; genus Ornithinicoccus. The sequence continues at coordinate 3,178 of NZ_DATFMA010000096.1, read as the reverse complement.
TGCCACACCTGCCGCTGGACCGAGCGATCGTCACGCTGCAGCGGGAGAACCAACTGAACAGCCTGCACCTACAGACGGGGCAGACCCTGGTCGTCCCGTGATCGGGTTCCCAGCGGCCTAGGAGGCGGGCTGCCGCACGGCTGCGTGCACGACGGGCAACTGGTCCGAGGCGATGAAGTAGCCACTGATGTGGGGGTCGAACATCAGGCCGTCGATGCCCGCGTCGACGTAGTCCCGTGAGGTCGCGACCACCTCGTCGGGGCGCAGGGCGATCGCGCTGAGATGGTCGTCACGGGCGATCATGCCTTGTGCCACCGCGAAGTGACGTGCTCGCGCGCCGTCGGTGAACGCGAGCAACATCAGTTGGTCGTCGATGTCGGCGGCCGCGGGCGACTCCTCCCCGGGCTCTCCGACGGCGATGAACCACCACTGGTCCAGGTCCATGGTCACGCGCCACAGCGCCGCCATACCGACGTGGTCGTCTTCGCCCGAGATGGCATCGACGAGCCGGTCGATCTCGGACTCGGGGGGAGGAGGGTCATCAGCCTGGCCGGCCGGAGAGCCGCCCTCGGTGGACTCAGGGGTGCTCGTCATCTACCCATGGCACCACACTCAGTGGGCTCCGCACCACATCGCACGCCTGGTCAGAAGGGTCAACCAGGCAGGTTGCCGGCCTGGGCGGCCTCGACGTCGACCCCGTCGATCTCCTCGGACCACGAGTGGGGCACGGTCGCGGAGAACCTGCTGCCGTCCGGACGCTTACTGCCGAGCAACGTGGAGATGTCGAGCAGGCCTTCGCGTCTGGGCCCGTGGTCGGCCACCGAGATGCAGACCTCCTCCGGCCCGACGACGTGCAGCTCCCCCCGCACCGCAAGAAGGACATCCGGGCCGTTCAGGACGCGGAACGTGATCTCGTGCTGGCGGACCGTGACACGCATCCGGGAACCACGCCAGAGCATGGGCCAGCTGATCTCTTCCCACTCCGCGGGCAGGCGCGGGTCGAAGGTGAGGGACCCACCCTCGTCGCGCATCCCCCCGAACCCGCCGGCGAGTGCACTCCAGATGCCGCCGGTCGAGGCCACATGGGTCCCGTCCGTGGTGTTCCCGTGTCGGTCGTCGAGGTCGACGAAGAGACCGGCGTAGAAGTAGCGCAGCGCCAGCTCCGAGTAGCCCACCTCGGCGGCGACGATCGACTGGACCACGGCCGACAGGGTGGAGTCACCGGTGGTGATGGGGTCGTAGTACTCGAAGTTCGCCCGGCGCTGCTCGGCGGTGAACCGCTCGCCCTGCAGATACATGGCCAGCACGACGTCGGCTTGTTTCAGCACCTGGAAGCGATAGATGACCAGCGGGTGGTAGTGCAGCAACAGCGGCCGCTTGTCGTTGGGTGTGTGCTCCAGGTCCCACATCTCCCGCTCGAGGAAGTGCGAGTCCTGCTGGTGGATGCCCATGTCCTCATCGAACGGGATGAACATGCCCTTGGCCGCCTCGCGCCATTCGTCGACCTCGCCGGGGCGCAGCTTCAGCCGGGAGACCGCCTTGGCGTAGTCCTCGGGGGAGTCTCGCTCCACGTCGCTCAGGGTGGACGCTGCCACCGCCAGGTTGAACTGCGCCATCACGTTGGTGAAGAGGTTGTCGTTGACCACGGTGGTGTACTCGTCCGGCCCGGTCACCCCGTGGATGTGGAAGGTCCCCGTGCTGTTGTGCCGCCAGAAGCCCAGATCGGCCCAGAGGCGGGCGGTCTCGACGAGGATGTCCACCCCCTCGCGCACCAGGAAGGCGCGGTCACCCGTCGCGCGGACGTACTTCATCAGGGCGTGCGCCACGTCGGCGTTGATGTGGTACTGCGCTGTGCCCGCCGCGAAGTAGGCCGACGCCTCCTTGCCGTTGATCGTGCGCCAGGGGAAGCACGCCCCGTGCTGGGCGAGCTCGGCTGCGCGCTCGCGGGCCGCGGGCAGCATCCGGTGCCGGAACCGCAGGGCGTTCCGCGCTGCCCGGGGGTCGGTGTAGGACAGGAAGGGCAGCACGTAGCACTCGGTGTCCCAGAAGTAGTGGCCCCCGTAGCCCGATCCGGTCACCCCTTTGGCCGGGATGCCGTGGCTTCCCGCGCGGGCCGTGGCTTGAGCGAGCTGGAACAGGTTCCACCGCACGGCTTGCTGAACCGCGGGCTGATGGGCGATCCGGACGTCGGAGTTGGCCCAGTAGGTGTCGAACCACTGGCGCTGGTCCCGGTGCACGGCCTCGACCCCCCGCGCCACCGTGCGGGCCAGGGTGCGCCGGCACCGGTCGGTGAGCTCGCGCACCGGCACCCCCCGCGAAGTGTGGTACGTCACGATCTTCTGCAGGTGGATCGGCTGACCCTCCCGAGCTTCGATGTTGTACACGTGCTTGGCCATGTCGTCGGTGCTGCTCAGCTCCTCGCTCCAGGTGTTATCGGTCTGGAGCAGGTGCTCGGCGGCGACAGCGATGGTCATCCGGGAGTCGTGGCAGCGGTAGCCGAGCAAGAGCTGGCCGTCCTGGGTGCTGCTCGCTTGCGGCTCCAGCACGCGACGGTCGAATCCCTCGGCCTTGCGCGGGTCCGCGCCCTCGCCCATCGCCGCGGACCGGACGTGGTACTCGTCGGAACCGTCCTGGCGGTTCAACAGCTGGGAGGAGATGACCACCGGGGCGCTGCCGTCGAGCAGCTCGATGTCCATGGTCATCACGGCCAGGTGCCGCGCCGTCACGCTGACCATCCGGGTCGTGGTCACCTTGACGCCCAGCCCGGCGCTGGTGCGCCAGATGAGCTCGCGGCGCAGAAGACCCTCGGAGAAGGAGAGGCTGCGGCGGTAGGTCTCCAGGTCTGCGATGTCGAGCAGGAGCGGCTCGTCCTCGACGTAGATCTTGATGACCTTGGCGTCGGGGACGTTGACGATGGTTTGCCCGACACGGGCCAGGCCGAAGGCCTCCTCGGCGTGCTGGATCGGCCAGGTCTCGTGGAAGCCGTTGATGAAGGTCCCGTGCGTGTGCGTGTCGCGACCCTCCTCGGGGTTGCCACGCATCCCCAGGTATCCGTTCGCCACCGCGAACAGCGTCTCGGTCGTGCCGAGGTCCTCAATCCGGTAGTCGTCCTCGACCAGCGCCCACTCGTCGATCGGGAACCGGCTCCGGTCCAGCGGGTCGACGGGAGGCGGGGGAA
>NZ_DATFMA010000095.1:0-25257 GCF_035267225.1 Ornithinimicrobium sp. | reverse complement strand
AGCCGTCTCCAGCGACCTACCCGCACACCTCGGGCGAGCAGCCCTCGACCGTGTGCTGTCTGGTCTTGCTCCCGGTGGGGTTTACCGAGCCGCGCCAGTCACCTGGCGCGCTGGTGGTCTCTTACACCACCGTTTCACCCTCACCACCGGTCACCCGGTGGCGGTCTGCTTTCTGTGGCACTTTCCCGCGGGTCACCCCGGGTGGCTGTTAGCCACCACCGTGCTCTGTGGAGCCCGGACGTTCCTCGGCGAGCGACGACCTTGCGGGCCGTCCTCGACGCGGCCGCCTGGCCGACTCATCCACAGGGCTATCGTACGCGGCTCTCGACGGGGCGGAGGTCTCTCGCGGCGCGATCCCCTTCAGATCGTCGAGAGCATGAACGAGAGCACGAAGCCGGCGGCCGTGCTGAGGGCGACGCTGGGCCCACCGTGCTCGTACGCCTCGGGCATCAGAGTGTCCGCCAGCGAGGCGATCACCGCGCCCGCGGCGAAGGCCAGGGGCAGGGACAGGGTTGCCTCGTCGGCCTGCGAGAGCGGCCCGGCGCCGACGACGACGGCGACCGTCAGCAGCAGCGCGCAGATCCCCCAGGTGCCCACGATCCAGGCCTGCGACCGGCCCTGCGCCCGCATCGACGCGCTGCCCACCAGCGACTCGGGGAAGTTCGAGACGAAGATCGCGGCCAGCAGCGCGAGCCCACCGGTGCCCTCCCCCAGCGAGACCCCGAGCGCGATGTTCTCCGGGACCCCGTCGAGGGTGACCGCAGCCAGCAAGGCCAGGCCCGCCGCTCCGCTGATCGAGGCCGACGAGGACGCCCGGTCGCTCGCGGCGGCGTCGGTGTCGAGCTTCTCGCTGCCATGGTCCTCCTCGACGTCACCCTCGGCGACGTGGTCGAGCCAGTGGCTGACCAGGGTGAACACGATGGCGCCCGCCGCCAGGCCGAGACCGGCGCGCCACATGCCGCCCTGCTCGTAGGAGTCCTCGAAGAGCTCGAAGGCGAGCGCGGTGATGAGTGCTCCGGAGGCGAAGGCGAGCATGGCGGCCAGCACCCGCTTGGGGATCTGAACCCGGCCACCCACGATGGCACCCAACAGGAGAGCGCTGGAGCCGAGGGCACCGAAGACCAGCGCTTCCGTCATGCCCCGAGTATGGGGCACGGGCGCGCCGCGTCGTGCTGCGCGCGCCTCAGACCTGGGCCAACGCCTGTGCCACGTCGGAGACCAGATCGTCGGTGTCCTCGATGCCGACCGAGAGGCGGATGATGTTGTCCGGCACCTCCAGCTCGGTGCCGCGCACCGAGGCGTGCGTCATCTGCGCGGGGTAGTTCACCAACGACTCGACCCCGCCGAGTGACTCGGCCAGCTGGAACACCGAGGTCGCCTCCGCAAAGGTGCGGGCCGCTTCGGCTCCACCGCGCAACGCGAACGAGACCATGCCGCTGAACCGGGTCATCTGCGCCGCCGCCACCTGGTGGCCGGCGTGGTCCGGCAACCCGGGGTAGAAGACCTGCTCGACTGCGGGATGCTCCAGCAGGGACTCGGCCACGGCCTCGGCGTTGTCGGAGTGCCGGTGCATCCGCAGCGACAGGGTCTTGATCCCGCGGATCGTCAGAAAGACCTCCCACGGCGCGCTCACCGCTCCGGCGGCGTACTGCAGGAAGCCGACCTGCTCCGCCATCCGCTCGTCGTCGGTCGCCACCAGCCCACCGAGCACGTCCGAGTGCCCACCGAGGTACTTGGTCGCCGAGTGGACCACCACGTCAGCCCCCAGGGCGAGCGGTCGCTGCAGAGCCGGCGTGGAGAAGGTGTTGTCCACCACCACGACGCAGTCGTGCCCGTGACCGATCTCCGACAGCGCGGCGATGTCGCTGACCTTCATCAGCGGGTTGCTGGGGGTCTCGACCCAGAGCATCCGGGTGTTCGGCCGCAGCGCCGCGGCGACGTGGTCCAGGTTGCTCATCTCGACCGTGCTGAGCTCCACGCCCCAGGGCACCAAGATCTGGTTGGCCAACCGGTGGGTGCCCCCGTAGACGTCGTCACCCATCAGCACATGGTCCCCGGGTCGAAGCAACCCCCGGAGGACGGCATCCTCGGCCGCCAGCCCGGACGCGAAGGACAGGCCATGGCGGCCGCCCTCGAGGTCGGCGATGAGGGTCTGCAGCGCATCCCGGGTCGGGTTGGTCCCACGCGTGTACTCGTACCCCGAGCGCAGGCCGCCGACGTGCTCCTGCACGAACGTCGAGGTCTGGTAGACGGGGGGGATGACCGCCCCGGTCAGCGGGTCGAAGGCCTGTCCCGCGTGAATCGCGCGGGTGTCGAATCCGGTCATCGTGACGTCATTTCGAGAGGAAGGTGAGCAGGTCGGGGCGAGTGAGCACGGCCAGCGGGGCGCCGTCCTGGGTCACGAGCAGGGCGTCGGTGTCGGCCAGGGCCTCCCGCGCCGCGCTCGCGGAGTCGCCGGCACCGATGAGTGGCATCTTCTCGCCGCTGACCTCGGACACCGCATCCCCCGGGTGCAACCCGCCGCGGAACACCGCGTCCAGCAGGTCCTTCTCATTCACCGCTCCGACGACCTCGCCCATCATCACCGGCGGCTCCGCCGCCAGCACGACCAGCTGGGAGACTCCGTACTCGGCCATCATGGCGATGGCGTCGCGGATGGTGTCGGTCGGGTGCGCGTGGACCAGCGCCGGCACGTCGCCGTTCTTGCTGCTGACCACGTCGCGCACCGTGGCCTCGGTGGCGTCGGGCAGGAAGCCGTAGCTGCGCATCCATCCGTCGTTGAAGATCTTCCCCAGGTAGCCGCGCCCGCTGTCCGGAAGCACCACGACCACCACGTCGTCCGGGCCGAGCTCGGCTGCAGCCCGCAGCGCCGCCACCACGGCCATCCCGCACGAACCGCCCACGAGGAGGCCCTCCTCGCGAGCCAGGCGCCGCGTCATCGCGAAGGAGTCCGCGTCGGTGACGGCGAGGATCTCGTCCGGCACCGAGGGGTCGTAGGCGCCGGGCCAGATGTCCTCCCCGACCCCTTCCACCAGATAGGGCCGTCCGGTGCCGCCGGAGTACACCGAGCCCACCGGGTCGGCGCCGACCACCCGCACCCCCTCCTCGCTGACCTCCTTGAGATATCGCCCCGTGCCCGAGATGGTGCCGCCGGTGCCGATCCCGGCAACCAGATGGGTGACCCGGCCAGCGGTGTCCTCCCAGATCTCGGGGCCCGTCGTCTCGTAGTGGCTCAGGGGGCCGTTCGGGTTCTCGTACTGGTTGGGCTTGTAGCCCCCCTCGATCTCCTCGGCCAGCCGGTCACTGACCGAGTAGTACGAGTCAGGGTGGTCAGGGGCGACCGAGGTCGGGGTCACGACCACCTCAGCACCGTAGGCCCGCAGCACGTTGCGCTTGTCCACCCCGACCTTGTCCGGACAGACGAAGATGCAACGGTAACCGCGCTGCTGCGCCACCATGGCCAGGCCCACCCCGGTATTGCCGCTGGTCGGCTCCACGATCGTTCCTCCCGGCCGAAGCAGCCCCTGCTGCTCCGCAGCGTCGATCATCTTCGTGGCGATGCGGTCCTTGATCGAACCACCGGGGTTGAGGTACTCGATCTTGGCGAGCACCGTGGCCTCGATCCCCTCGGTCACCTTCGTCAAGCGCACCAGAGGGGTGTGACCCACGATGTCGATGATGGAGTCGGCGTAGCGCATGGGTGGGTCCTTGCTGGCTTCAGAGTGTGGGTAGTGAGGTACGAGGGTCGCACGGCGAACAGCATGGGCGATGTCGCCGCGGATGTGGGTCGCCGCTCATGTGGCTTCGACATCGCGCAGGTGGTGAGTGTCGTTGACCGTCACCACGCTGACCCCGCCGTCGGGCCAGACCTCGAGAACGGTCAAGGAGCAGGGCGCACTCGCGATCGACCAGATCCGCTCGTGGTCGACACCGAGGACCTCGGCCAGCACGCACATCAGCGGCTTGCGGTGGCTGGCCACCACGACGGTGCCGCCCCGGGCCAGGGCCCGGGCCCACGCGCCGCTGACACGCCTCGCCAGGTCCCGATGGCTCTCTCCCCCGGGCCGGGCGTAGTCCTGGTCGGCCCGGAGCCGGACGAGCTCTGGTCGCGAGCTCGCGGCCAGGTCGGGCAAAGCCAGGCCATCCCAGTCACCGAAGCCCTGCTCGTCCCAGTCACGGTCCTCCACCGGCTGGACACCGAGCTCACGGGCGATGATGTCTCCCGTCCGCCGAGCACGGCCCAGGGACGACGTCACCACCGAGACGGCCTCGCGTCCGGCCGGGCCGACGAGCTCGTGGACGGCGCCGGCGGCCGCCGCGGCCTGGCGCAGCCCGAGGTCGTTCAGCTCCGGATCGGCGCCTCCCCGACCGTCCAGACGCTTGGTGACGGTGTAGTCGGTGACCCCGTGGCGCACGAGGACCAGGCGCACCGGCTCGTGCCGATCCGGGACGTCGGCGGTGGCCAACGCGGACACCGGCGTCCTTCCCTCCCCGAACGCGGGATCGGGTGCCTGCGAGCCGGCGGACTCGCCCTCGCCGGAGTTCGGCTCGGGCCAGCAGTCGACCCGCACACGCTCCCCGTCCATGCCCTTGTTCGACAGGGCGTCGGCTGCGGCGTTCTCGGCCCGCGGCACCCACTCGAAGGCGACGCTGGCGCCGCCTCGTTCGATCAAGGTCTTCAGGTCGCGCGCCTGCAGCGACAGCCGGCGCATGTCCGGGTGCTTGACCTTCCACCGGCCGGTCATCTGCTCGACGACGAGCTTGGAGTCCATCCGGACCAGCACCGCCGTGTCCACCGCCGGGGACATCGCGGCCACCGCATCGAGCCCCGCGATGAGACCGTGGTACTCGGCGACATTGTTGGAGACGGCATCGCCCAGGGGCGCGGCGCGCTCGGCCAGCACCCGACCTGAGGTCGCGTCGCGGACCAGGGCACCGTAGCCCGCGATCCCGGGGTTACCCCGGGAGCCACCATCAGCCTCGACGACCAGACGGCGCGGGGCCGTCACAGTCCCGACTCCTCGGTGCGCACGAGGATGCGGCCGCACTCCTCGCAGCGCAGCACCTCGTCCTCGTCGGCGGCACGCATCCGGCCGAGGTCGACCGAGTGCAGCTCGAGCTGGCACCCACCACAGCGTCGGGCGACCAACGGGGCCGCCCCGGAGCCGCTACGGGCACGGATCTTCTCGTACAGCGCCACCAGATCCGGGCCGGTGACCTCGACCAACCGGTCCCGGTCCGCGGCGACGCGCGCGCTCTGCGCGGTGAGGTCGGCGGTGGCCGCGTCGCGCCCCGCACGCACCTGCTCAGCCTCGCCGGTGAGCGTCGCCAGCTCCTGTTCGGCCGCCCGGACCTGCTCCTCGGCCGCCTCCGCGCGTTCCATCACCTCCAGCTCGGCCTCCTCCAGCACGTCCTGCCGGCGGGCCAGAGACTCCAGCTCGTGCTGGATCCCCTGGAGGTCCTTGGCGTTGCCGGTGCCGGCCTGCAGCCGCTGCCGGTCGCGTTCTGCCCGGTCACGGACCAGCTGGACGTCGGCATCGGCCTTGCGCAGCTCCCGCTGTACGTCCTCGTGCTCGGTCCGCGCCAAGAGCAGGGTGGACTCCGTCGCCGAGACCGCCGCCTCGAGCTCGGCCAGTCGTGCGTGCTCGGGCAGGGTGGACTGCCGGTGCCCCAGCTGGGCCAGGGTCGTGTCCAACGTCTGCAGCTCCAGCAGCGAACGCTGACGGCTCGGGTCTGCTCTCACGAAGCACCTCGCGGGGTCGGGGTAACGGGATGGGCACCGCGCGCGTCACCGGTCTCGCCGGGCCGCACCACGAAGTCCCAGGGGTCTGTGGGCAGGGTAGAGACCGTGATGTCCAGCCCGTGGCCCGTCGCGGACAGCTCCTCGTCCAGGCGACGAGCCACCATCGGCAACCATAGCCACTCGCTCGCCCAGTGCGCGGTATCGACGAGGTAGGGAGTCCCAGCCTGCAGTCGCGCCTGCTCACGGGCCTCGAGGGCGGGGTGATGGCGCAGGTCCGAGGTGACGTACACATCGGCGCCGCTGGCCACGACCTGGGTGAACGCATGGTCGCCCGCGCCGGCGAGAAGGGCCACCCGCCGCACCGGAGCGTCCGGCGGCCCGCTGACCCGCAGACCACCGGCGGTCTCGGGGAGCCGGTCCGCCAGCATGGACGCGAACTCAGCCAGAGGCAGGGCGTGGGGCAGGTCACCGACCCTGCCGAGCTCCTGTCCTTCGCTGACGGTGAGCGGCTCGGTGACGAGAAGCCCGCACGCCTCGGCGAGCGCGTGGCCGACACCGTCCGTGGCGACGTCGGCGTTGGTGTGCGCGCAGTACAACGCGATGTCGGCGCCGATGAGTGTGCGCAGGGCGCGTCCCTTCGCCTCGTGGGCCGGGGCCGCGTGAAGGCCACGCAACAGCAGTGGGTGATGGGTGATGACCAGGTCGGCACCACGGTGCTGCGCCTCCGCCAACACCGCCTGCGTCGGGTCCACCGCGAGCAGGATGCTCCGGACGGGCTGGGCGGCGTCCCCGCTGACCAGACCCACCTGATCCCAGGACTGAGCGGTGAGCGGGGGGTACAGGCGTTCCATGACGGCAACCACGTCGGCGAGAGGTACGCCAGGTCCGCTGGTCATCACGTGGGCCCGGCCGGGCTCGAACCGACGACAACCGCGGTGTAAACGCGGTGCTCTACCACCTGAGCTACAGGCCCGCAGCATCCCCGCACTCGGTGGCACGCGGATCCGCTCGACATTGTGCCAGGGATCCCAGCCCGCCCCGCCGCGGCAGCGCGGCGCGGGGTGGGCCCGCTCAGAGCGACTTGACCGCGTCGTGCAGCACGCCGATGTCCCGCTGCTCCCCCGGGCCGAGGGTCAGCGACCACCGGACCCGACGCTCGGGCGTGACCAGGAAGGTGCCACGGACGGCCATCCCCGACTCCTCATGGAAGACCCCGTAGGACCGCGAGACTCGCCCGTGCGGCCAGAAGTCGGACAGCAGGGGGAAGCGGTAGCCCTCGAAGGCGGCCCACGACTTCAGCGCCGGCGAGGGGTCGCACGAGACCCCGTAGACCCCGACACTGTCGTTGACGAAGCGGTCGATGTTGAGCTGGATCTCCAGCAGCTCGCCGGTGCAGATGCCCGAGAAGGCGAACGGGAAGAACACCAGGAGCGCATGCCGGTCCTGAACCGCCTCTGAGAGCGTATGGACCGCGCCGTACTGGTCGGCGAGGGTGAAGTCCGGTGCTGTGTCCCCGACGTCCACCGATGCCTGGTACTCGGTCTCGGCACTCACTTGCGCCCCACCAGCCGCTGACCCTGCCAGTCCGGTCCGACCGGGACGGCACCCGAGGCGGTCAGCCCGGAGGTCGTGCACGCTTCTTGCACGTCGGGGGCCTCGACCCGGTCCGCACGTCGCATACCGGGGGTGAGCAGGGCAATGAAGCCGCCGTCCTCGACCATCGTCAACGCGTCGACCAGCTCGTCGGTGAGGTCTCCCTCACCGTCCCTCCACCAGAGCAACACCGCGTCGACCACGCCGTCGTAGTCCTCATCTTCAAGGCCGGCAGTCACTGCCGACTCCACCGCGCTGCGGAACTCGGCGTCGACATCGTCGTCGTACCCGAACTCGATCACGATCTGCCCCGCCTTGAAGCCCAGCTTCGCTACCGCTGCGCCAGGGCCGCGGTCGGTGCCTCCCACGACGTCGATCCTCCCTCACCTCTGAGCCGGGGCACGAGAGACCGGGGCCGGCGGCCCCGACTGCTCTCTCGCGCTTTACCCTCACTAGTCTGCGGCATAGCCGGCCACAGCGCGCCATCGAATGCACCTAGGCTATCGGCACCGGCCATGGCCGTCGTGGAGACCCAGCGGCACGCGGGTGCCGCTCCTGCCCGTGACAGACTGAAGCAGCATCGCCTGATCCGCCCAGAGAGGACCTGCCGTGGCCGACTCCGCAGTCAACTCCGGCCCCATCGTCAACGGCTTGCCCAGCCAGATCCCCGACACCGACCCGGACGAGACCGCCGAATGGCTCGACTCGCTTCAGGGGGCCATCGACACCGGCGGCCGCAACCGTGCGCGCTACCTCATGCTGAAGATGCTCGAGGAGGCGCGCGAGAGCCATGTCGGCATCCCCTCGCTGACCACGACGGACTACATCAACACCATCGCCCCGGACATGGAGCCGAAGTTCCCCGGTGACGAGGACATGGAGCGCCGCTACCGAGGGTGGATCCGCTGGAACGCTGCCGTGATGGTGCACCGGGCGCAACATCCGGACATCGCCGTCGGCGGCCATATCTCCAGCTACGCCTCGGCGGCCACGCTCTACGAAGTGGGGTTCAACCACTTCTGGCGAGGCCGCGACCATGGGGGCGGGGGCGACCAGGTCTATTTCCAGGGGCACGCCTCACCGGGGATCTACGCCCGGGCCTTCCTCGAAGGGCGTTTGAGCGAGGACGACCTCAACGGCTTCCGTCAGGAGGCCTCGCACCTGGTCGACGGCAAGCTCCGCGCCCTGCCTTCCTATCCCCACCCGCGCAGCATGCCGGGGTTCTGGCAGTTCCCCACCGTCTCGATGGGGATCGGGCCGTTGAACGCCATCTTCCAGGCCCAGTTCAACAAGTACCTGCACAACCGCGGCCTCAAGGACACCTCGCAGCAGCATGTGTGGGCCTTCCTGGGAGACGGCGAGATGGACGAGCCGGAGTCGCGCGGAGCCCTTCAGGTCGCCGCGAACGACGAGCTGGACAACCTCACCTTCGTGGTCAACTGCAACCTGCAGCGCCTGGACGGACCGGTGCGCGGCAACGGCAAGATCGTGCAGGAGCTCGAGGCCTACTTCCGTGGTGCCGGGTGGAACGTCATCAAGGTGCTGTGGGGCCGCGGGTGGGACCCACTCATCGAGGGAGACGAGACCGGCGGGCTGCTCCGCCTGATGAACGCGACCAGCGACGGCGACTTCCAGACCTTCCGCGCCAACGACGGTGCCTACATCCGCGACGAGTTCTTCGGCCGGGACCCGGTGACCAAGGACATGGTCAAGGACTGGTCCGACGACGACATCTGGTGGCACCTGAAGCGGGGCGGACACGACTACCAGAAGGTGTATGCGGCCTACGCGGCGGCGGTGCAGCACTCGGGCCAGCCGACCGTCATTCTTGCCCACACCATCAAGGGCTACAGCCTGGGCTCCCACTTCGCCGGCCGCAACGCGACCCACCAGATGAAGAAGATGAAGCTCGACGACCTCAAGGGCTTCCGGGACAACCTGCAGATCCCGATCAGCGACGAGGAGCTCGAGAAGGACCCCTGGGCTCCGCCGTACTACCACCCCGGCGAGGACGACGAGGCCATCCAGTACCTGCGCGAGCGGCGCTCCTCCCTGGGGGGCTACCTGCCGGTACGCCGTCCGGACCAGGGCGAGAAGCTGAAGCTGCCCGAGGAGAAGCTCTACGCGGTGGCGAAGAAGGGTTCGGGCAAGCAGGAGGTCGCCACCACCATGGCCTTCGTGCGCATCTTCAAGGACCTCATGCGGGACAAGGAGTTCGGCAAGCACCTGGTGCCGATCATCCCGGACGAGGCCCGCACCTTCGGGATGGACAGCTTCTTCCCGACCGCGAAGATCTACAACGTCCACGGCCAGAACTACACCTCGGTCGATGCCGATCTCATGCTGGCCTACAAGGAGGCCACCAGCGGGCAGATCCTGCACTTGGGGATCAACGAGGCCGGATCCGTCGCGGCGATGACCGCGGCCGGGACCTCTTACGACACGCACGGTGTGCCGATGGTGCCGTTCTACGTCTTCTACTCGATGTTCGGCTTCCAGCGCACCGGAGACTTCCTGTGGGCGGCGGCCGACCAGATGGCCCGCGGGTTCCTCATCGCCGCCACCGCGGGACGCACCACCCTGACCGGTGAGGGGCTGCAGCACGCGGACGGCCACTCCCTCCTGCTGGCGGCCACCAACCCGGCCGTGGTCTCCTACGACCCGGCGTACGGGTACGAGATCGCCCACATCATCCAGGACGGGCTGCGCCGCATGTACGGCGACGAGCCCGAGAACGTCATCTACAACCTGACCGTCTACAACGAGCCGATGGTGCAGCCGGCGGAGCCCGAGGATGTCGATGTCGAGGGCATCCTGAAGGGGATGCACCGCATTGCCGTCGGCAGTGGTGAGGGACCCAGCGTGCGGCTGCTGGCCTCCGGTGTCGGGGTGCCGTGGGCCCTGGACGCGCAGACGTTGCTGGCCGACGACTGGGGTGTCAGCGCCGAAGTCTGGTCGGTCACCTCCTGGACCGAGCTGCGTCGCGAGGCGATGGCCTGCGACGCGGCGTCGTTCGGCGTCTCCCACGAGGACCGCCCCGTGCCGTATGTGACCCGGCGCCTCTCGGAGGGCGAGGGCCCGGTCATCGCCACCAGCGACTTCATGGCCCAGGTGCAGGACCAGATCGCGCCCTGGGTCCCCGAGGACTACTTCTCGCTCGGTGCTGACGGGTTCGGCTTCTCCGACACCCGTGCCGCAGCTCGCCGCTACTTCCACATCGACGGACCGTCGATGGTGGTCAAGGCGTTGCAGATGCTGGCCGACCGAGGCGAGATCGAGCCCGACACGGTCACCCAAGCTGCCGAGAAGTACCGGATCAACGACGCCACGGCGGGTACGTCGGGCACCGCAGGAGGCGACGCCTGAGCTGCGGGTCACCCGTGACGAGCTGCTGCGCCGCCTCGTAGGCCGTGCGGTCGCATGCGTGGTGCCCGGCTGATGAGCCGGGTGTGGGGGTTGACCACAACGACAGCTCGCATCACTAGCTGCGACGTTGACGGGCGAGGAATGCGTCCCGGGTTCGCACGCCGATATCGGGCTGGTCGGTGAAGAAGCCGTCTACTCCGAGGTCGAGATGGCCGGCGATCTCCTCCGTCAGCACTCCGATGGACCCCGGATCCGAGCCTCGCCGCAGCTCGACCGGAAGAAAGGCGTTCTCCGCGCGAAACGTGTACGGATGGACGACCAGGCCGGTCGCGTGAGCGTCGCGGACGAGCGAGGTGGGTCGGGCGGGCATGCCATCGGTGGACGGAGCGATCACCTGATGCTTGGCCGGGCCGATCCCCACGAGGTGTGGGCTGATGCGCTCCAGACCGGCGCGGGTGATGAGGTCGCGGGCGCTACGCGGGTCACCAGCGACCATCAGGTCGTACGGCATCTGTTCGCCGACCAGGAAGACGAGGGGCACCTGCACGGCGTGCTCGAGAGCGAGGATGTGCAAGCTCGTCAGCTCGAAGGACTGGAGAAAGACCGGGGCCGCGGCGTGGTCGAGGCCGCGCATCCGCAACGCTCGAGCCAGCGGCTCCTCCAGACCCAGGCCCAGACCGGCGAAGTGGGTGGGGTGCTTGGTCTCGATGTACACACCCACCTCGCGCCGGAGCTGGCGGGAGACCCGGGCGCGCAGGTCGAGGATCTCGCTCAGGGTAGGCACGTCGAACCGCCCGTCGAAGGCCGTGTTCCCCTGGCGGATCTCCGGTAGTCGCTCCACGGCGCGCAGCGTCCTCATCTCGGCCAGCGTGAAGTCCTCGGTGAACCAGCCCGTGCGCTCCACCCCGTCGACGACGGTGGTCCGCCGCCGGTCGGCGAACTCGGGCCGGACCGCGACATCCGTGGTCTGCGAGATCTCGTTCTCGTGACGTGCTATCAGCACCCCGTCACTCGTGGAGACCAGGTCGGGCTCGATGCAGTCGGCGCCCATTCGTGCAGCCAGCTCGTACGAGGCCAGCGTGTGCTCTGGCCGGTGACCGGCCGCTCCGCGGTGACCGATGACCAGGGGGACACGGAACGGGTGTCGCCCTGGCGCTGGTCGGCTCATGGCCGACATTCTGCCCACCGGCACTCCCCGCAAGCCCCGGGCACCGATTCCAGTTGTGCAAAGCACACAAAAGGCGCAGGTGCAAGCCGCCGCGCTGAACTACTCTGATGTGGATGACGACACACGCTCCTCGCGAGGCCTCCTCGCGACATACAGGCACCGTGGCGACGGCCGCGACCCAGCGGATGGAGCGAGACCTGGACTGGTACCGCAACCTGTCCGCCGACGACCGCTCCTGGGTGTCGCTGGTCGCACAAGCCGGTATCAGTGCGTTCCTCGCCTGGTACCGCAGCGGCGAGGATCCTCGCGTGCTGACCGCTGACATCTTCGGCACGACGCCGCGCGAGCTCGCGCAGAAGATCAGCCTGCGCCAGACACTGGACCTCATCCGGTGCACGGTCGACACGGTGGAGGAGCATATTTCCTACCTCGCCGTGGACGGTGATGAGACTGCCTTGCGCGAGGGGGTGCTGCGCTACTCCCGCGAGGTGGCCTTCACCACGGCACAGATCTACGCCGCCGCCGCCGAGTCCCGCGGTGCGTGGGACGCCCGACTCGAGGCACTGGTGGTCCACGCCGTCGTCCGGGGTGAGGCGGACGAGACCTTCCGCAGCCGCGTGACCGAGCTGGGCTGGGCTGACGTGACCGGCGTCGCCGTGGTCGTGGGCAGCGCCCCGCCTCAGGCCGACATGCCCAACTCGGCCGGTATCGCTCACTCCTTGCGAGAAGCCGCGCACCGCAACGGACTGCGCGCCCTCACCGCCGTGCAGGGTCAGCGCCTCATCTGCGTGCTCGGGCAGAGCGAGGACTGCATGTCCGAGGCTGCGCGCCTCTCGGCTCACTTCGGGCACGGACCGGTCGTGGTGGGGCCCCATGTGCCCCACCTGTACGCCGCCGGTCGCTCGGCTCGCGCCGCCCTCTCCGGCGCCGATGCCGCCCCGGCGTGGGAGCAGGCTCCCCGTCCGGTCGCCGCGGACGACCTGCTGGCCGAGCGCACCCTGCTGGGCGAGGCGCCTGCTCGGAGGGCTCTGGTCGACCGCGTCTACGTCCCGCTGCGGGACAGTGGCTCCGCCCTGCTCGAGACTGCCCACGCCTACCTCGAGTGCGGGGGCGGCATCGAGGCGACCGGCCGCATGCTGTTCGTGCACCCCAACACCGTGCGTTACCGGCTGGGCCGGATCGCCGAGGTGATCGACCTCGACCTCTCCTCCCCGCGGGAGGCGTGGACGACCCAGATCGCCCTCGCTGTAGGGCGACTGGCCGACCAGGCCCGGCCGGGCAGCTGGCGGGCGGGCCTGCGGGAGCGGGCGCCATCGGTCTGAATTGGAGGATTCTCACAAAACTGAACGCAAGATGTCGTGGGCTTCCCTAAGGGTTGAACGTCGGTCGAACGCGGCACAGTGGACCCGTGCTTGCCATTGTTGCCCCCGGTCAGGGCTCGCAGACCCCTGGATTCCTCTCCCCCTGGCTCGAGCTCCCGGGCTTCCGCGACCGGACCGAATGGCTCGGCGCCGTGGCCGGCATGGATCTCGTCGAGCACGGGACGAACTCCGACGCGGCCACCATCAAGGACACCGCCGTGGCCCAGCCGCTGTTGGTCGCCTCCGGCTTGGTCTCCCTGCTCGCCCTCTTCGACCATCCGGCCGACGGGTTCGCCACGGTCGGGGTAGGGGCCGGTCACTCGGTCGGTGAGATCACCGCCGCCTCGGCGGCCGGCGTGCTGAGCGCCGAGCAGGCGATGGTCTTCGTGCGGGAACGAGGACGGGGCATGGCCGAGGCCAGTGCGGCCAGCGAGACGGGGATGGCCGCTGTGCTGGGCGGCGACCCGGACGAGGTCGCCTCCGCGCTGGAGGCTCACGGCCTGACCGCCGCCAACATGAACGGTCCGGGCCAGGTCGTGGCCGCTGGCACCGCGGACGAGGTCCAGGCGCTGCGCGACGCCCCCCCGGCCAAGGCGCGCGTGGTCCCGCTGCCGGTGGCGGGTGCCTTCCACACCGAGCACATGGCTTCCGCCGTGACCCGACTCGGTGGGTACGCCCGGGCCATCTCCGTGCACGACCCGCGCACTCCCCTGGTCTCCAACGCCGACGGCTGTGTCGTGGCGAGCGGTCGTGAGGTGCTCTCTCGCCTGGTGAACCAGGTGCGCAGCCCGGTGCGCTGGGACCTGTGCATGAAGACGCTGGCCGACCTGGGCGTCACCGGCCTGATCGAGATCCCGCCCGCGGGGACCCTGACCGGCTTGGCCAAGCGTGGGCTCCCGGGGGTGGAGACCCTGGCCTTGAAGAGCCCGGACGACCTCGACGAGGCCCACCGGATGATCCGCGAGCACGGCTCGCCCGTCGAACCGACCGACGCGCCCACGTGGCGGCTGGTGGTCTCCCCCGTGAAGGGGACCTTCACCGCGGACATCGGAGCCGAGAGCGATGTCCGCCCGGGGCAGGTGGTGGCCACCGTCAACACCCTGCGCGAGAGCCACGACGTCAAAGCCCCTCACGGCGGACACGTGATCGAGTGGCTGGCCGAGCCGGGTGACCCGGTCGGTCCCGGCCAGCCCCTGTTGCGACTTCATCCCCACGAGGACAGTGCATGACCGACGCCAGCGTCAGCCTGCCTCTGGCCCCTCCGGCGGGCCAGCACGCGCGCGTGCTCGGCCTCGGCGCCTACCGTCCCGAGCGCGTGGTCACCAACGCCGAGATCTGCCAGCACATCGACTCCAGCGACGAGTGGATCCGCCAGCGCTCGGGTATCGCCGAACGGCGTTTCGCCGGCCCCGACGAGTCGTTGATCGACATGTCGGTCACCGCGAGCCTGACCGCGATCGACCGCGCAGGCATCGACGTCGGCCAGGTCGACGCCGTCCTGGTGGCTACGATCACGCATCCGTACCAGACCCCGGCGGCGGCGCCCATGCTCGCCGACCGCCTGGGCATCCCGTCGCCGGCCGCGTTCGACATCTCCGCCGCCTGCGCCGGGTACTGCTATGGCATCGGGCTGGCCAACGACATGGTGCGCTCTGGCAGCGCCCGGCACGTGCTCGTGGTCGGAGCCGAGAAGCTGTCGGACTTCACCGACCCGGCCGACCGGGGTAGCGCGTTCATCTTCGGCGACGGGGCGGGAGCCGCGGTGGTGGGACCCTCGCAGACGCCCGGGATCGGGGCGACGACGTGGGGCTCGGACGGTAAGCACTGGGACAAGATCGCGCAGCGTGAACCATGGACCGAGCTCCGTGAGGCGATGGAGGCGCCGGGGCGCCCGGACGGCATTCACTGGCCCTCGATCGGGATGCAGGGGCAGGCGGTCTTTCGCTGGGCCGTCTACTCCATGGCGCCGGTGGCCCGCAAGATCCTGGCTGACTCGCAGGTGTCTACCGAGCAGCTGGCCGCCTTCGTCCCACACCAGGCGAACCTGCGCATCACCGACGCGATGGTCAAGGAGCTGCGCCTGCCCGGGCACGTCGCGGTGGCTCGCGACATCACCACGACCGGCAACACCTCGGCGGCGTCGATTCCTCTGGCCATGACCCGGATGCTGGAGGAGAGGCCCGAGCTGAGCGGTGGCATCGCCCTCCAGCTGGGCTTCGGTGCCGGCCTGGCCTACGCCGGGCAGGTCGTGGTCCTGCCCTAAGACTCCCGCGGCCCGGCGGGTTACCGGGTCAGTCCATCTGAACCCGAGCATCAAGGAGCACAGCCCGATGGCCATGAACGAGCAGGAGATCCTCGAGGGTCTGGCAGAGATCATCAACGAAGAGACCGGCATCGAGCCCGAGGCCGTCCAGATGGAGAAGTCCTTCACCGAGGACCTGGACATCGACTCCCTGTCGATGATGACGATCGTCGTGAACGCCGAGGACAAGTTCGGTGTGCGCATCCCGGACGACGAGGTGAAGAACCTCACGCACGTGCGCGACGCCGTCGCCTACATCAACAACAACCAGGACTGACCCGCGACCGCGGTATGCCGCCGAAGAGCGCGACGGCATACCGCGTCCCTGTCCGCGCAGCCCCATCGGCGCCGTGAGTGAGTCCACCTTCCCGTCATCACCTCAAGGAGCATCACATGTCCGCCAACCCTGAGCGTCGTGTCGTGGTCACCGGCGTCGGCGCAACAAGCCCTGTCGGTGGCACCGCCGCGTCCACGTGGGACGCCATCGTCGCCGGACGCTCCGGCGTGAACACACTGGACCGGGAGTGGGTCAGCGAGCACGAGCTCCCGGTCACGTTCGCGGCCACCCTGCACAACCCCGCGGCCGAGGTTCTGACGAAGGTGGAGGTGCGGCGCAACGACCCCGCCGGCCAGTACGCCCTGATCGCGGCACGAGAGGCGTGGGCGGACTCCGGCCTGGCCGAAGGCGACGTCGACCCGGAACGGCTCGGGGTGGCGATCGGATCGGGTATCGGGGGCGTCTGGACGCTGCTGGACCAGTGGGACACCCTGCGTGAACGAGGGCCTCGGCGCGTGTTTCCCCTCGCTGTGCCGATGCTGATGCCGAACGGTCCCGCGGCGGCGGTCTCGCTGGACATCGGCGCCCGGGCCGGAGCGCACTGCCCGGTCAGCGCATGCGCGAGCGGGGCCGAGGGTATGGGGCTGGCCATGAAGATGATCCGCGAGGGTCGTGCCGACGTCATGGTCGCTGGGGGCACGGAGGCCGCCATCCACCCGGTCACCGTGGCTGCCTTCGCCGCGATGAAGGCGTTGTCGACCCGCAACGAGGACCCCCAGGCGGCCTCGCGACCTTACGACACGGCGCGCGATGGCTTCGTCATGGGCGAAGGCGCGGCGATGCTGGTGCTGGAGTCGTACGAGCACGCCGTCGACCGAGGCGCTCAGGTCTACGCCGAGCTGTCGGGCGTGGGCACCTCCTCCGACGCTTATCACATCACCGCCGGTCATCCCGAGGGCGAGGGTGCAGCGCGGGCGATGCTCGAGGCCGTGGCGGACGCCGGGCTGGAGGTCGACGACATCGACCACCTCAACGCGCACGCCACCTCGACGCCGGTGGGTGACGTCGCCGAGACCAAGGCGATCCACCGGGCCTTCGGTGAGCGGGCGACACGCATTCCGGTCACGGCCACCAAGTCGATGACCGGGCACCTGCTCGGCGCCGCCGGGGCCCTGGAGGCCGTCCTGACCGTGCTCACCCTGCACCACCGATGCATCCCTCCCACCATCAACCTCGCCGACCCGGACCCGGACATCGACCTCGACGTGGTCACCGGGTCGGCACGCGAGCTTCCCGGCGACGATGTGGCCGCGCTGAACAACTCCTTCGGCTTCGGCGGCGCGAACGTCGCCCTGACCTTCCGGAGCGCACGGTGACCGCGCGCGCCCCCAGCGATGCCTCAGTCCAGGCCTCTGCGTCCGCCCGGGGCCGCCTGCCTCGCGAGGAGGACCCCCGGCACCCCACCAAGCGCCTGGCCATCTTCTTCGACGACGACACGCTGGAGTTCATCACCGACGTCGACGACTCGGGCTTCCTGGCCGCTACCGGAACGGTGAAGGGCACTCCTGTCGTGGCCTTCTGCTCCGACGCCACCATCCAGGGTGGGGCGATGGGGGTCGCCGGTATGCAGGTCATCCTGCAGGCGTACGAGCGTGCCCTCGCCGACGAGGTCCCTGTGGTCGGCCTGTGGCACTCCGGCGGCGCACGGCTCGCCGAAGGCGTCGTGTCGCTGCACGCCGTCGGCGAGGTGTTCGCCATCATGACGCGAGCGTCCGGCAAGATCCCTCAGATCTCCGTGGTCCTCGGCGCCGCGGCGGGTGGCGCGGCCTACGGGCCGGCGCTGACCGACGTCGTGGTGCTGGGGCCGGATGGTCGTGTGTTCGTCACGGGGCCGGATGTCGTGCGCTCGGTCACCGGCGAAGCCGTCGACGCGTTGCGTCTGGGTGGTCCAGAGCCGCACGGCCGTCGCTCGGGCGTGGTTCACGTGGTCACCGAGACGACGGAGGAGGCGTTCGAGAAGGGCCGCGTCCTGTGCTCGCTGCTCGCCGACCAGGGTGAGCTGTCCGTGAAGAAGGTGAAGAACCGCGACCTCGCCTCCACGTTCCCCGAGTCGGCCAAGCGGGCCTACGACGTCCACCCGCTGATCGCCAACGTGCTGGACAAGAACACCGAGGCGGTCGAGCTCTTCCCTCGCTGGGCCCCGAACATCGTGACGACCCTCGGTCGCTTCGGCGGGCGCACGGTGGGCGTCATCGCCAACAACCCGATGCGCCTCGGCGGGTGCCTGGACTCCATCTCGGCCGAGAAGGCGTCCCGGTTCGTCCGGATGTGTGACGCCTTCGGTATTCCGCTCATCGTGCTGGTCGACGTGCCCGGGTACCTGCCGGGTGTCGGTCAGGAGTGGGACGGCGTGGTGCGCCGAGGCGCCAAGCTTCTGCACGCCTTCGCCGAGGCAGTGGTGCCCAGGGTCACGCTGGTCACCCGCAAGACCTACGGCGGGGCCTACATCGCCATGAACGCGCGTTCCCTCGGCGCCTCGCGGGTCTTCGCGTGGCCCACGGCTGAGATCGCGGTGATGGGCCATGTCGCCGCCATTCGCATCCTGCACCGCCGCCGCCTCGCCGAGGTCCCCGACGAGGACCGCGCGCGCGTGGAGTCCGAGCTCGCGGCCGAGCACGCCGAGCTGACCGGCGGGCTCGACCGAGCGGTGGAGATCGGGGTCATCGACGAGATCGTGGAGCCCAAGAAGACACGGACAGCCTTGGCCCAGGCCATCCTCGACGCGCCCCAGCGTCGCGGTCAGCACGGGAACATCCCGCTGTAGCTCCATCGAACCCGGACTCCCTGGAGTACCCGGCCGCCGCCGTGGGGCCAGCGCCGCCGACTAGGTCAGCTGACCTTGTGCAGCCACTTGACGGGCGCGCCCTCCCCGGCGAAGCGGAAGTGCTCGAGCTCCTCATCCCACGCCGCCCCGAGAGCGCGGTCGACCTCGGCGCCGATCTGGGAGGCCGTGGTTTCCGGGCGGCTGAGGATGGTGCGCAGCCGGTCCTCGTTGATGACGATGTCACCGTTGGCGGACAGCCGGCAGTGATGTACCCCCAGGGAAGGGGTGTGGGTCCATCTGGCACCGTCCGACCCGCGGCTGGCTTCCTCGACGACCTCGTATCGCAGGCCGTCCCAACCGCGCATGGCGCTGGCCAGATGGGCACCCGTTCCCACGGCACCGGTCCAGGAGAACTCGGTGCGCATGCTGCCCGGCTGAGCGGGCTGAGGGATCCAGTCGAGTGAGACCCGGGTTTCGAGCACACCCTCGAGGGCCCACCCGATATGCGGGCACAGCGCAGTGGGGGTGGAGTGAATGAACACCACCCCGCGAGTCATGACGCGCGGCATCGCGACGGACATCCGAGCCTCCTTGTGACGAGGGACGTCTTCCCCAACGACCTCATCCGGCGACTCTGGACGACTCCATCGGCCAGTCACACACTCTTCGGTTGTCCCGCTACTGTGTCACACGCGTCGCACGAGCCACAAGACGCGGCGTGGCGCGCACGCCTGTCGGCCAGTCTCACTCCCAGTTCACGGTCACCGTCCCGCCGCCGTACCCGTTCTCGGAGTCCCGGCCCTCCACGGTCAGCTCCTGCGTACCGTCGGGGACCGTGACGTCGGTCTGCGTGCGGGTGAAGGGCTGCTCGTCGGCGTGGTCGTGCATCAACGTGTGCTCCCCCAGCACCTCGTCATCCTGGTCCAGCACTCGCCAGCCGTCGGCGTAGCGCTCCGGGGTGTCGTACGGAGAGGACACCGTGACCGAGAGATCTGTCGTGTTCTCGTCGATCTTCTCGACGTCGACGCTCTCGATGTCGGGGTACTTCTGGCTGCTATCAGCCTCGTCCTGCGCCTGCTGTTCACTGTCCCCCTCCTGTTGGGAGGACTCCTCGTTGTTTCCGCCTCCTTCCTCGCCGCCGTCCTGCTCACTGCCACATCCGGCCACGGCAAGGACAGTGCTCGCGGTGATCGCGATGGCCACACGTCGGATCCGCCTGATACGCATGAACCCACTGCACCACATCTGTCTGGCAGCATGGCGGAGGTGGCGGTCACACAGGCCAGCAGGGTCGACGCACGTGTCGTCGCGTCTCTACTCGTACGGTTCAACGCTGAGTTCGATACCCCGACGCCCCCGGTGGACGTGCTGGAACGCCGGCTGGCCTGGATGCTCGACCGCGACGACGTCTTCGTGCTGCTCGGCGGCGACCGCGACGCGCCCACGGGATTCGCGCTCGTGACGCTGAGACCCACGGCCTACGACGACGGGCCACTCGCTGTGCTCGACGAGCTCTACGTCGTGCCCCACCTGCGAGGCCAGGGCCTGGGCATGCAGCTGCTCGACTCGATGTTCGCCGAGCTCGGTCGCCGCGGCTGTCATGAGGTGCACATCAACGTCGACGAGCAGGATCTCGACACTCGCCGCTTCTACGAGGCACACGGCTTCACCAACCTCCAACCCGGGGCGGACGAGCGGATGCTCTGCTACATCCAGGAGATCTGAGCGCACCGAAACGGCACGTGCCGTCGGAGACGGCACTCAGCGAGGTCGCGACGCTGCAACCGGCAGCGCCGGATCCGCCACCCGATGAGCCTGGCGGAGATAGTCAGCCAGGAGCACCACGCCCCGGCGCCGCATCTCTGCCGCGACCCGCGGCCCCACATACCGCAGGTGCCAGGGCTCGTAGACGTAGCCCGTGCGGTCCCGGTACCCCCGGGGGTAGCTCTGTAGGAACCCGTAGCGGTAGGCGTGCGCGGCTGTCCAACGCCCTTCCGGTGTCGCTCCGAAGCACGCGTCCAGATAGCACCTGCCTGCGTCCCCCCGCACGTCCAGGTCGACCGCGAGCCCGGTCTGGTGCTCGCTGTGTCCGGCGCGGGCGCTGGTGACGTCCGCGGCGGCTTGGCCGTAGTGGGCCGCCCAGTATCGATGGGTGTCTGCCTGGGTGTCGTAGGAACGGAAGCCGCTGACGACGCGCAACCGCAGATCGGACCGTAAGGCCGCGGAGAACATGGCATCCAGGTGCTCTGCCACCTCGGCCCGCACCTGATGCCGGCTGCGCTTCCAGGTGACGAGATCAGGGGGAAGGTATCGCAGCGGCTCGACCGGACGCTGCTTGGTCACCAGGGCTGTGAGCCGCCGTGGCTCCTCTTGCTCGAGCCTCGTCAACGAGACCGCTCGATCGGGTGACCGCCGCTGTTGAGCCGACGCGGGAGGAACGCCACCGACACCGAACCCGGCCACCACCGTGCCCGCAAGCACGGATCGTCTACTGAGCGCGGCCATCTGACCATCTTGCCACCGGTGTCGGTGGGCCAGGCGGGGCTTGAACCCGCGACCGACGGATTATGAGTCCGCTGCTCTAACCGGCTGAGCTACTGGCCCTGACCCGCCACGGCAGGCCTCCCGGCGGACCTCCCCCATAGACAGTCCTGTGGCCAGGGGGCCGCCCACCGGGCGCACCGACACTACCCCGCCCGACCCGCCTGACGGCGGCTGCCGCAGCTGCCCGAGAGCAACGACCGTCACCCAGCCTGCGGCGCGTTAGAAGTCCCGCGCGCCACCGAACCCGGGCTGGCCCCCGATGCGGCCCAGCGTGACCCGGCGGTGCAGCCTGATGAGGGGGCGCACGACGAGCTGGATGCTGCCGATCAGGAACAGCCATGTGCCCGCGGTCACCGTGGAGTCGAAGAAGAACAGGATGCTCCCGACGACGAACCACAGGCCGATGAGGATGTCGTTGACGATCGAGATGACTTCGTATCGGCCCCGCACGCGGAGCTCTTCGTGGCCGATTCGCACGTCCCACTCGTCCGGTTCGCTGCTCACGCCGCCATGATGCAGCAGAGGAAACGATGTGGTCTCATCGCCTCTCTGCCCTCCCCAAACTGGCCCCTAGTGGCTATGGTGCGCAGGTGGCCCAGAACGCGTCCTCCATGACAGACACCCCCCTGGTCGTTCTGGAGAACGTCAACAAGCACTTCGGCGACCTGCACGTGCTCCAGGACATTCACCTCACGGTGAACGAGCGCGAGGTGGTGGTCGTCATCGGCCCCTCGGGTTCGGGCAAGTCGACTCTGTGCCGCACCATCAACCGCCTCGAGACCTACGAGTCCGGCACCATCACCATCCACGGCGACCTGCTCCCCGAAGAGGGCAAGGCCCTGGCCAAGCTGCGCGCCGACGTCGGCATGGTCTTCCAGTCGTTCAACCTCTTCTCGCACAAGACCATCCTCGAGAACGTCACCATGGGGCCGATCAAGGTGCGCGGGGTGAAGTCGGCCGAGGCGAAGAAGCGAGGCATGGAGCTGCTCGAGCGGGTGGGGGTTGAGCAGCAGGCCCACAAGTACCCGGCGCAGCTGTCCGGCGGTCAGCAGCAGCGGGTCGCGATCGCGCGCTCGCTGGCCATGGAGCCGCGGGTCATGCTCTTCGACGAGCCCACCTCGGCGCTGGACCCGGAGATGATCAACGAGGTCCTCGACGTCATGATCTCGCTGGCCAAGGAGGGCATGACCATGATCGTGGTCACCCACGAGATGGGCTTCGCCCGCCGTGCCGCCGACAACGTGGTCTTCATGTCGGACGGGGCCATCGTCGAGCGCAACACACCCGAAGAGTTCTTCACCAACCCTCAGTCCGACCGTGCCAAGGACTTCCTCGGCAAGATCATCACCAACTAAGGAGTTCCCTCATGTCCCCTGCACCCTTCCGCCTAGCCGCAGTCCTGGCCGCATCCGCCCTGGCCCTCAGCGCCTGCGGCAGCGACGACTCCTCCGGTGGCAGCGGGGGCGGAGAGGACTCCTCCGACGGTGGCGGCGGCAGCTCCAGCGGTGTCACCGTCGGCATCAAGTACGACCAGCCCGGCCTGGGCCTGAAGGAGGGAGACAGCTACTCCGGGATGGACGTCGACGTCGCCAAGGCGGTCGTCACCGAGCTCGGGATGTCCGAGGACGACATCACCTGGAAGGAGTCGCCGTCCGCCCAGCGCGAGACCCTGCTGGAGACCGGCCAGGTCGACATGGTCTTCGCCACCTACTCCATCACCGACGAGCGCAAGCAGAAGGTGCAGTTCGCCGGGCCCTACTTCGTCGCCGGCCAGAGCCTGCTGGTCACGAGCGACAGTGACATCACTGGCACCGACTCCCTGGACGGCAAGCTGCTCTGCTCGGTGACCGGGTCCACCTCCGCCCCCAAGGTCAAGGAGGAGGTGCCGGGCGTGCAGCTGCAGGAGTACGGCACCTACTCCGAGTGCGTCAGCCAGCTGGCCAACGGCACCATCGACGCCGTGACCACCGACGACGCCATCCTGGCCGGCTTCGCCAACCAGTCCCAGTACCAGGACCAGCTGCAGGTGGTCGGCGACACCTTCAGCGAGGAGCGCTACGGCGTCGGGCTGCCCAAGGACTCCGATCAGTGCGAGGAGATCAACGGCATCGTCGAGGGCCTCTGGGAGGACGGCACCATGGAGCAGATCATCGCCGACAACCTCGGCGACAACTACGAGATGAACGAGGAGCTCAACCCGCCGGAGTTCGGCGGCGACTGCGGCTGAGCCCCCACGGCCGCCGCTGGGTGCGCCCGACCACAAGCCACTGGTCGGCATACCTGAGACCCCAGATATCGGGTATGCCGACCAGTCCCTGTTCGTAAGGCAAGGAGTGTGATGATCGAGCTGATCGAGGAGTTCAACGTCCTCGCCGCCTTCTGGATGACGATCAAGCTCGCCCTGCTCTCCGGCCTGTTCGCGCTCATCATCGGCACGTTCGTCGCGATCCTGCGGCTCTCGCCGGTCGCCATCCTGAGCTGGGCCGGCGCCGCCTACGTCACGCTGATCCGCAACACCCCGCTGACGCTGATCATCCTGTTCACCAGCCTTGGGCTGTGGGGCCAGCTCGGCTTCGAGCCCGCCTCCCGCGACTCCCCCACGTTCATCGTCGACCTCAACTTCCGGTTGGCCGTGCTGGGCCTGTCCGTCTACCACGCAGCGTTCGTCTGCGAGGCCATCCGCTCCGGGGTGAACACCATTCCGCTCGGCCAGGCCGAGGCCTCGCGCTCCCTGGGGCTCTCCTTCGCTCAGACTCTGCGTTACGTGATCCTCCCGCAGGCCTTCCGCGGGGCCATCACCCCGCTGGGCAACGTCATGATCGCGCTGACCAAGAACACCACGGTGGCGGTGGCCATCGGCGTCGCCGAAGCAGCAGCCGCGCTGCGGAACATGATCGAGTTCCGGCCCGACGTGATCTTCCTCAACTTCTTCGTCATCGCCATCGGCTTCGTGATCCTGACCCTGCCGCTGGGTCTGCTCACCAGCTACGCCTCACAGAAGCTGGTGGTGAAGCGATGAGCGCGCAGGACGTCCTGTTCGACGTGCCGGGGCCGCAAGCCCGGGTTCGGCACCGGATCCTGGCCGTGGTCGGGGTGCTGGCCCTGCTGGCGATGATCGCCTTCATCCTGCTGCAGATGGATGAGAAGGGACAGCTGGCGGCCAACAAGTGGACCTCGCTGTTCGAAGCGGCGGCCTGGACCAACTACCTGCTACCCGGCATCTGGGACCTGGTGCGCGCGGCGGTCGTGGCCATCGTGCTCTCGATGGGCCTGGGGCTGATGCTGGCGATGGGCCGGATGTCCGACCTGCTGCCGGTGCGGTGGGCGACGACGGTCTTCGTTGAGTTCTTCCGCGCGGTCCCGGTCCTGATCATGATGATCTTCACCTTCTTCTACCTGGCCAACCAGGAATGGAGCAACGACAGCTGGAACCCGTTCATCGGGGTCGTCGTCGGGCTGACGCTCTACAACTCCTCCGTGCTGTGCGAGGTGATCCGCTCCGGGGTGGGTTCGTTGCCCAACGGTCAGCGCGAGGCCGGGCTGTCCATCGGCCTCAGCAACGCCCAGGTGCGCCGCAGCATCCTCGTGCCGCAGGCCCTCACCTCGATGCTGCCCACCATCGTCAGCCAGATCATCGTGATCGTGAAGGACTCGGCGCTGGGCTACATCATCCTCTATCCCGAGCTGCTGACCCAGGCCCGCAACCTCAGCTCGAGCCGCGGCAACGTGCTGCAGGCCTACATCCTCGCCGCCGTCATCTTCATCCTGATCAACTACGCGCTCAGCAAGCTCGCCGAGGCGATCGAGAACCGGCAGCGCCGCAAGGCGGCCGGGCAGAGCAAGAAGGCGAAGCAGGACGAGGGCGAGGGCGAGGAGGGCGGCATGGCCGGGTACTCCGACAAGACCATGGAGCAGAACCGACAGACCTAGCCGCACATCAGCTCTGACAGCGCATGACCGGCCGTCAGAGCCACGCGATCTCGTCGAGCCGCTTCCGGATCTCT
This sequence comes from Ornithinimicrobium sp., assembly GCF_035267225.1. GTDB lineage: Bacteria > Actinomycetota > Actinomycetes > Actinomycetales > Dermatophilaceae > Ornithinicoccus. The sequence continues at coordinate 75 of NZ_DATFMA010000095.1, read as the reverse complement.
TCCGAAGTGGTGCCCGTGGCCTCGCGGACTCGCACGCCGTCGGGCGTGATGTCGAACGTGCCGAGGTCGGTGTAG
>NZ_DATFMA010000094.1:0-34020 GCF_035267225.1 Ornithinimicrobium sp. | reverse complement strand
CTGCCGACCGTGCGGTGCCTGCCCAGCAGGACACTGCGTCGTCCCGGGAAAGCCCCCCGCCGAGACTCCCTGCTCCACGGCGAGACGGCGATAGCCTGGCGTGATGAACGATGACGCAGCAGCCAACGCCGCCGGACCGGCCGACGAGGTCGCCCAGATCTGTCGCGATCTCATCCGCATCGACACCAGCAACTACGGCGACGGCAGCGGCCCGGGGGAGCGGGAGGCGGCCGACTACGTCGTGGGCCTGTTGAACGAGGTCGGTCTGGAGCCTCAGGTCACCGAGTCCGACCCGGGCCGCACCAGCGTCGTCGTGCGCACCCCGGGCCGTGACCGCAGCCGGCCGGGGCTGGTGCTGCACGGTCATCTCGACGTCGTCCCCGCCGAGGCTGACGACTGGCAGGTCGACCCCTTCGCCGCCGAGGAGCGTGACGGCTGCATCTGGGGCCGCGGCGCGGTCGACATGAAGGACATGGACGCGATGCTGCTGGCCAACCTGCGCTACCTGGAGCGCAGCGGCGAGCAGCCACCACGGGACATCGTGTGGGCGTTCTTCGCCGACGAGGAGGCGGGCGGGATCAAGGGCGCCCGCCACGTCGTGCAGACGCACCCGGAGTGGTTCGAAGGATGCACCGAGGCGATCAGCGAGGTGGGTGGCTTCTCGGTGATGCTGCCGGACGCGGCGACCGGCGCCCAGACTCGCGCCTACCTGCTGCAGACGGCCGAGAAGGGAATCGCGTGGCTGCGGCTGCGCGCCCACGGACGCGCCGGTCACGGCTCCGTGCCCAACGCGCAGAACGCCGTCGTGCGGCTGGCCGAGGCCATCACCCGCATCCACGCCCACCGCTGGCCGCGCACCTACATCGCCTCGGTCGCGCAGCTGTTCGACGAGGTGGCCGCCATCACCGGCGCCGAGGCGGACCGCGCCGACCCCGAGCCGTTCCTCGCCCAGCTCGGTGGAGCGCGTCCCTTCGTCGAAGCCACGCTGGCAGACAGCGCGAACTTCACGATGCTGGCCTCGGGCTACAAGCACAACGTCGTGCCCCAGACGGCCACGGCGTCGTTGGACTGCCGGTTCCTGCCCGGTCACGGTGAGGAGCTGTTGCAGACCATCGAGGACCTCGCCGGTGAGTACGTCGACGTCGAGGTCCTGCATCAGGACGTGTCCCTGGAGGCGCCGTTCGAGACCGACATCGTCGACTCCATGCGCAAGGCCCTGCTCAAGGAGGACCCCGGTGCCCACGTGCTGCCGTACTGCCTGTCGGGCGGCACCGACAACAAGCACCTGTCGCGCCTGGACATCACCGGCTACGGCTTCGCCCCGCTGCGGCTGCCGGGCGACCTGGACTTCGTCGGGATGTTCCACGGCATCGACGAGCGCGTGCCGGTCGACTCCGTGGAGTTCGGCGCTCGAGTGCTGCAACGCCTCATCGCCGACTGCTGACGCCTTACCGGAACGAGGGTCCGCGAACCGGAGCAGGAGCCGGTCGGACGCCGCAGGCTGCATTTCCGCCGTTGGCTATCCTGCCTTCTTGGGTCGGTGGCCGCCGCGATCGTCCAGACACCATGTCTCACAGGGCATTCGCGGACTCGGATCCTCTTCACCGGGCCGTACACCGGGGGGCGCGTGCCCTGCGGGGTAGAGGTCAGGAGCCCGGTGCTCTCCGCGCAGGTGATCCAGCGGTCGGCCGGCGATGACGTCGAGATCCAACCGGCGCTGCGCCTGACCCCAGAGCCGTGCCAGGTGTCGGTCGTGGTCCTCGCGGAAGAGCTGCTTGCCCCCCGGCCCACGCGTCAGCTCCCCGAACATCGGACCGTGCGTCGTCTCGTAGACGTCTACCCGGACGAAGGGCAGAGCCACCGCTCGCGACAGATGGCGTGCGATCTCGATGTACTCGGCAAGACAGTCTGGCGGCTCGATCGTGCTGTCGACGCGTCGGTTGGGAACGATGTCCTCACCCAGATCAGCGCCATCGCCGTCGAGAAGCCGTACTCGGGATCGGCGCAGGTCGGCGTGCACCGGCATACGTCGGAGCATGACGTGCCCGACCTCGCCGTAGAACATGTAGAACTTGATGTCGTCGGGCAGCTCGCCCCCTTGTGGCTGTACCAGGAGCTCCTCGGCGAAGTACGGACCTCCCAGAGACGGGTCGCGGAAGAACTGCACCACGTCCTCGTGCGAGAACACGTGTTCTCCGCCCACCATCTGGAACCGGCCGTCGTCGCGCCGACGCAGCGGCAGCACACCACGACCGGTCGAGCCACTGTCGGACTTGATCACGAACCTCTCGGGCATCCCGCGGAGGTCCAGCGAGCCCAGCTCTCCCCAGACGGCCACGACCTCGGGGATGGGCACGCCGTGGCTGGCTGCCAATTGGTAGTTGCGCAGCTTGCGTCGGATCCGCAGAAGAGGATGGGCAGCTTCTGGGTCAACGCGCGCGAGGTAGCGCACATCTCGGCCCATGTCGTGCAGGCGCCGCCGAAAGTGCGGTACCGGAGCGTGAGCTGCCGTCGCGTGATGAACAGACGCCTGGGTCTCGGCGAGCTTCTGCTCCGCGGCAGCAAGGCGGCTTCGCAGCTCCTCGGTCTCCACCGCGCGCTCGGCCGCGAGGTCACCCTGCCGAGGGGTGGCGCGCGGGCGTCGCCCGACCCGGGCACGTAGCTCCTCGAACATCCCACTCCTGCGAGCTCGGCTCACGCGAGTCTAGGCCACAAGCCGACTTGGGGCGTGGAACCACGAGGGGCCGCGGCCACGTGTCGGGGGGCGCGGCTTCGCAATGAGGACTCAGGCTCACGCCGTGCGCTTCACCCGGATGATCTTCCGGCGCAGGGAGGCCATCCTGCGCCCACCCAGGTAGACCCGTACCCGGTGCAGCTCCCACTGCCCGTACTCGGCTTGTTCGGTCAGCACAGCACGCACGTGGGACTGGCTGTCCTGCCGTCCGAAGGCGACGGTGCGGTACTCGTACTCAACCATGGAGGGAGCATCCTGCGACGGGTGACGGTCCGCTGTCCAGTAGGTCGTCCACCATCTGTACCGGGCATGTCGCGTCAGCAGCGATCCGAGATACGGTCTGGAGTATGACTACGGACCCCCGGGCTGCTCTCAACGCCCTGGTCGCCGCGCTGGAGCGTCACCTGGCCATGGCGGGCGAGCGCCGGGGCAAGGACGACCCGGCGCTCATCGCCGCCTACCAGCGGATCGCCAACGCCTTCGTCGACTACGACGACGCACTGCTCGAGACCTACGGCGAGGTCACGCCACTGGACGTCTACAGCGACGACGGTGAGGACGACGACTACGACGAGGACGACCTCGACGCCGAGGACCACGACGGCGTCGATGTGGACAGCCTCGACGAGGCGGAGGACGAAACCCCCGACGAGGCAGAGGGCGACTCGGAGTCAGACGAGGACGAGGATGATGACGAGGAGGCCGAGCCGGAGCCGGCCACCCCACCTGGCGCCGGCGGCTCGCGCCCTCGCCGGTGAAGCTGGGGCTCAGCTGCGGCTTCTGGGGTCAGGGCAGCCGTCGCGACCAGGACAACCTCGCGCTGGTACAGCGGGCCGAGGAGCTGGGGGTCGACGTCGTGTGGGCATCGGAGGCCTACGGCCCGGACGCGGCCACCGTGCTCGCCTGGATCGGGGCGCGCACCACCCGCATTGGCCTGGGGGCCGGTGTCTTCCAGGTCCCGGGGCGCAGCCCGGCGATGACAGCCATGACCGCGGCCAGCCTCGACGCTCTGTCGCAGGGGCGTTTCCGTCTCGGGCTGGGCGTCAGCGGACCCCAGGTCTCCGAGGGCTGGCACGGCGTGCCGTTCGGCTCTCCGTTGGGCCGGACGCGGGAGTATGTCGACATCGTGCGCTCGGCGCTGGAGCGGAAGACGGTCCGCTATGACGGGCGCCACTTCACCCTTCCGCTGTCTGAGGGGCCCGGCAAGGCCCTGCGGCTGAACGTGGCGCCCACCCAGGGCAAGGTGCCTGTGTACCTGGCGGCGGTCGGCCCGAAGAACCTGGAGCTCGCGGGTGAGGTGGCCGACGGATGGCTCGGTGTCTTCGCCTCCCCGGACTACCTGCACGAGCAGCGCGAGGCCATCCACCGGGGTCTGAGCCGCAGAGAACCAGCCCAGACCGAGACGAGCAGCGGCTTCGAGCTCGACGTCACGGTTCCCGTCGTGGCCGACCCCGACCTGTCGCGGGCGGCGCAGGCGGTCGCGCCGTACGCGGCCCTCTACGTCGGCGGCATGGGCTCGCGTGAGCACAACTTCTACAACGCCCTGGCGGTCCGCATGGGCTACGGGCAGGCCGCGGCCCGGGTCCAGGACCTGTACCTGGACCAGCAGTGGCGAGCGGCGGCCGCAGCAGTGCCGGACGAGTTCGTGGACCAGACATCCTTGCTCGGGGACGTCACGCGCCTGGCGAGCCGGATGCAGCGGTACGCCGCCGCTGGCGTCACCACCTTGACCTTGGCCCCGTGGGGCAACGACCTCGAAGGCAGGATCGCCTCCCTGGAGACCGCGGTCGAGGCCGCATCGCAGCTCCCGCACGGGGGAGCCTGATGGCGATCATGCTGCTCGTCCGGCACGGGCGCACCCGGGCGAACGCCCAGGGGATCCTCGCTGGCTGGACCGCCGGGATCGGGTTGGACGAGCACGGGCAGCGACAGGTGGAGCGGGTGGCCACCCGACTGGCCGGCACCCCGGTCGCGACCGTGATGTCCAGCCCCCTCCAACGGTGCCAGGAGACGGCCCTCGCCCTGGTGCAGAGCCAGGAGAGTCCACCCTCGTTGCGAACCGTCGAGGATCTGGGGGAGTGCCGCTACGGCGGCTGGACCGGACGCCCGCTCAAGGAGCTGGCCACCGAGCCGCTGTGGAAGGACGTGCAGACCCGCCCCAGTCGTGTGCGCTTCCCGGACTCCGCGGACTTCGCCGGCGAGAGCATGCCGCAGATGCAGCAGCGCGCGGTGTCCGCGGTCCGCACGATCGACGCGGAGGTGAGCGAGCGTCACGGGCCGGGCGCCATCTGGGTAGCGGTCAGCCACGGGGACGTGATCAAGGCGGTCCTCGCCGATGCGGCGGGCATCTCCCTGGACCACTTCCAACGCCTCCTCGTCGATCCGGCGTCAGTCAGCATCGTGCGCTACGCGCGGGAACAGACCTTCTTGGTGCGCACCAACGACAGCGGCAGCGATCCCGTCGACCTCACCGCACTCGCAGCGGCGGCGGCGGCCTCCGACGCGGACCACGCCGAGGTCGGTGGCGGCGCAGGCACGGTTTAGGCTGACGCAATGCCCGCGATCGAGTTCGACCCGCCGGAACGCTTCATCGCGGACTCCGTTGGGCCCGCTGGCCAGCGCACGTTCTTCCTTCAGGCTGTGCAGGGGACGCAGGTGATGACCGTGTCGCTGGAGAAGGAACAGGTGCGCCTGCTCGGAGAGGGCGTGGCCCAGCTCCTGGACGAGATGGCCGGTGACGAGGCGAGCAGCGAGCCCACCGTGGTGGACACCGGTGCGCTGCACACCCCGATCGAGGAGGACTTCCGCGCCCGGCAGCTCACTCTCGCCTGGAACGAGACCCGCCGGCTCGTGGTCATCGAGGCCACCGACCGGGAGACCGAGGATGAGGACGGGGACGAGAGCTCTACGGGTCCGGATCCTGATCCGGACCCACAGGACCCGATCGGGTCCCAGAGTGTGATCGTCCGGCTTCCGGTGGGGATGGCTCGTGGCTTCGCCGAGCGATGCGAGGCCGCCATGAGTGGTGGCCGTCCGAACTGCCCCTTCTGCGGAGGCCCGCTGGACCCGGGAGGCCACATCTGTCCCCGAGCCAACGGCTACAAACGCTGAGCCTCGAGCACGTGGACCCCACAGCCCGAGTGCCGCTGGTCGAGCATGCCCCGATCCACGTCGAGGGGGTGCTGACCGAGGCCTCCAACCTCACCCTCCGGGTGCAGCTGGTCGTCGACGGCGAGCCGTCGACGCAGCGTGCCGTCTACAAGCCCATCGACGGCGAGCGCGCCCTGGCGGACTTCCCGACCGGCACGTTGGCCTATCGCGAGGTCGCCGCTTACCACATCAGTGAGGCCGGCGGATGGGGGTTGGTCCCGCGGACCGTGCTCCGGGAGGGCCCGATGGGGCTGGGCTCGGTCCAGGAGTGGAAGCAGGTCGAGCCAGACGCGGATGGCCGCCCGGCGTCCGGCCTGATGGACGTCGTGCGGGCAGGTGAGGTCCCGCCCGGATGGCTCAGTGTCCTCCAGGGCGAGGACACCACAGGAGCACCGGTCTGCGTGATCCACCGTGACGACCCACGGTTGGCCTCCCTGGCCACGCTGGACGTCGTGCTCAACAACGCGGACCGGAAGGCGGCCCACATCGCGGTCGACGACGGCGGGGCGCTGTGGGGCTTCGACCACGGACTCATCGGCCACGTCCACCCCAAGCTGAGGACGGTGCTGTGGGGGTGGGCCGGTGAGCCCGTGCCGGACGCCGACCTGGGCCGCCTTCAGCGGCTCGTCGACTTCCTGCAGCGCAGCGACGACCTCGAGGCGCTGCTCAGCGCCGAGGAGTGCACGGCCCTGGGCGACCGCGTCTCCCGTCTGCTCTCGCAGGGCCGCTTCCCCGACGTGCCCTACGGCCGTTATCCCTTGCCCTGGCCCCTGTGGTGAACCCGATACGCTGTCGGCGTGCTGGCCTGGTCTGCGATCTCGGTACCCCGCCTGCCAGGTAGCGGCGGACCACTGCACGTGCTGGACACCTCCTCCGGGCTGCCGGTCAAGGTGCACCCAGAGGACGGCACCGTCGGCCTGTACGTCTGCGGCATCACGCCGTATGACGCCACCCACCTGGGACACGCCGCCACCTACGTCACCTTCGACCTGATGCTGCGCGTCCTGCGGGACGCCGGCCTGTCGGTGACCTACGTGCAGAACGTGACCGACATCGACGACCCCCTACTCGAACGGGCCGAGCGCGACGGGGTCGACTGGCAGGACCTCGCGGCCGAGGAGGTCGCGCTGTTCTTCGCTGACATGCAGGCCCTGCGGGTCCTGCCCCCGCAGCACTACATCTCAGCGGTGGAGGGAATCCCCGACGACGTCTCGGCCGTCGAGCAGCTCGTCGTCAGTGGCGCGGCCTACACCCTGGACGGTGATGCTTACCTCGACCTGGCACAGAGCCCCCACTTCGGTGCGGTGTCGGGGTGGAGCCGTGGACAGATGCTGGATGTCTACGCCGACCGGGGCGGCGACCCGGAGCGGCAGGGCAAGCGGGACCCGCTGGACCCCCTGCTGTGGCGCCGCCAGCGAGCCGGTGAGCCTTCGTGGGACGGCGGCACCCTCGGCGCTGGGCGCCCGGGGTGGCACATCGAGTGCTCGACCATTGCCCTTCGCTACCTCGGGATGGGCTTCACCGTCCAGGGGGGCGGGGACGACCTCATCTTCCCTCACCACGAGATGAGTGCCGTCCAGGCCGTCTCCCTGACCGGCCGGCGCCCCTTCGCCCAGGTCTACGTACACCAGGCGATGGTGGGTCTGCAGGGAGAGAAGATGAGCAAGTCCCAGGGCAACCTGGTGCTCGTGTCCAGCCTGCGTGAGCAGGGGGTCGACCCGATGGCCATCAGGCTCGTCCTGCTGGACCAGCACTACCGGACTCCGTGGAGCTACGAGCCGGCGATGCTCGAGACCGCGACGCGGCGGCTGCAGCGCTGGCGTGCCGTCAGCGAGCGAGTGGACGGCGCAGTCGAGCCGGACGCCGACGACTCTCAGACGCTGGCGACGGTGCGCGAAGCGCTCGCTGACGACCTCAACTCTCCCGAGGCCGTGCGCGTCGTCGACGACTGGGTGCAGCGGCACGAGGGAGGCCGAAGCGACGCGGCGCTGCCGTCCCCGCTGGTGCCTCGCAGCATCGAGACGCTGCTCGGCATCCCGCTGCTGCCCACCGGGGATGGCACCTCATGAGCGAAGCTCGGGCAGTCGCTCCGGCGCACGGCCGGTGAGCAGCTCGAGGCCGTGCTCGCGCACGACCACGTTCTCCTCGTGCACCATCCCGGCGCCGTCCCCGTAGGTCACCGAGGGCTCCAGGGTCAGCACCATGCCGGGTCGCAGCTCGGTGTCATCGTCGACGGTGTGCGAGGGCCACTCCGTCAGCTGCATCCCGAGTCCGTGGCCCATCCTGCCCATGTTTCCGCTGGCGAACCCGTCGTCGGTGATGACCTGACGCATGGTGCGGTAGAGCTCCGAGCAGGTGGTGCCCACCTCGGTGCGCTCGAGGGCCACCTCGGTGGCCCGGAACAACGTGTCGTAGGCCAGGCCGGCGGCAGCGGAGGCCGGCCCGACGGAGAAGTTGCGGTCGAAGTCGCAGTAGTAGCCATCAAACGTCGCACCTGTATCCAGCATGAGCACATCGCCGGCGGTGAGTGGTCGCTGGTCGGGGGGCGCGATGACGGACTCGTACCCATCCGGTGCCGAAGCGCCGACCAGGTACGGCACGTCATCGGCCCCGGCGCGCAGCAGGTCTACCTTGAAGGCGCGAAAGATGTCCTCGAGCGACTGACCACCGACGACGAGCTCCGGTACGGCATCGAAGACCCCGGAGGCGGTTCGGCAGATGTAGCGGATCTTGGCGATCTCCGCCTCGGACTTGACCATGCGCAGGCTCTTGACCACAGCGGTGGCGTCCACGAGCTCGCGCGGCGCCAGCGCGGTCTGGACGGTGAGGAGGTCGGCCATCGGCATGCGCACCGTGGTCTCCGGCCCCATCGGCAGGCCGACACGGCCCGAGGGCGGAACCAGGCCCGACAAGGCCTCCACGAGCAGGCTCACGCCCTCGTCCCGAGGTCGCGGGGACGGCCAGGTCAGGATCGTCGGCACCCACGTGCGACGCAGCAGGGGCGCCCCGATCTCAGGCACGATGGCTGTGGGTGAGCCGGTGCGCGGCAGCACGAGGAACCAGGGTCGTGTGGGGCTCAGCCAGAACTGGGTGAGGAAGCCGCTGAAGTAGCGGAACTCCGGTTCGGTCGTGAGCAGCAGCGCGTCCAGTCCGGCGGTGTCCATCAGCCTCTGGCACCGATCGACTCGGCCACGGAGCTCGGCGGCGTCGAAGCCCCGCGGCGGCGCCTCGTCCCCGACCGTCCCACGGCGGTAGGCCGACGGCGCCTGCGGCCCGGCAGCCGGACCACGGCTCACGTCAGACCACCCGCGCCGCCGGAGCCCTCTGTGCTCAGCAGCACCACCACCGACTGCTCATCGAGCCCGAGCTGCACGCGGCGTTCCGCCGATCGCGCTCCGGTCAGCACGGCCTCGACGCCCGCCAGTGACGCCGCTCCGGACGCGCCGGCGCGGACGCCGAACCCGCTGAGCGTCTGGGTGGCCCGGACGGCCTCCTCGTCGCTGACCGCGACGGCCGCGTCGAGGCCCTCGCACAGGAGCGGCCAGCCCAGACTGGTGGGCGTGCCACAGTTCAGACCCGCCATGTTCGTCGAGCCGGTGGACACGCTGGTGAGGGTCCGTTCACGCAGGCTGGCCAGAATGCACGCGGCCGTGTCCGGCTCGCACGACAGCACCGACGCCGTGCGCTCGGCCTGGCGGTAGAACGTCACCACCGCCTGGGCCAAGGAGCCGACGCCGACCGGAACGGCGACCAGGTCCGGGCCGGCGAGTCCGAGCGCATCCAGCTGCTCTTCCAGCTCCTCCAGCATGGTCTGATAGCCCTCGACGATCCACCCCGGGACGACCTCATACCCCGGCCAGGCCGTGTCCTGCACCAGCACCCGGGCCGATCCGGGCCGCACGCTTGCCGCAGCAGCCTGCACCGCCTCGTCGTAGCCGAGGTCGGTCCGGATGACCTGCGCCCCTTCGCCCGCGATCGCGGCGACCACCGCCTCGGACATGACCGCCGGCACCACGACCTCCGCTGCCACCCCGAGAGCGGCAGCGAAGTGGGCCAGGGCGCGGCCGTGGTTGCCGTCGGTCGCCGTCACCAGGGTGATGGGCGCTTGGGTCGCCTGGGCCCGCAGCTGGTCCCAGCTGGCGGCCAGAGGCTCACTGGTGTGCTCGGCGAGGACCCTCGCGATGGCGTAGGAAGCACCGAGTGCCTTGAACGAGGACACCCCGAAGCGCTCGGACTCATCCTTGACAAGCACGGCACCCACACCCCAGCGGCGCGCGCACTGCGGTGCGGGCACCAAGGGTGAAGGGAAGTACCCGGGCAGCACCTGGTGGCAGCGCCGGGCAGAGCCGGCCGTCGTCGGGGCACGCCAGCGTCGGGCCTCGGGGCGGAAGAAGAACCGGGCAGGGGCAGGCGCCTGTGGGCCGTCGCTCGTCCGAGCGGCCTGAGACACCATGTCCTCATCGTGGAACCGGACGACTCGTGCGTCCAGCGCGGGCTTCCGCGGCCCTGGCGGGCTGAGGGGCAGGGTCAACCAGGGGCGGGCCCACCATGGTCGCGCCGGCGCAGGTAGCGCTCGAACTCCTTCGCGATGGCGTCACCGCTGGCCTCGGGCAGGTCCGCGGTGTCCTGGGCCTGCTCCAGCGACTCCACGTACTCGGCGACCTCCTCGTCGGTCGAGGCCAGCTCGTCCACCCCGCGCTCCCAGGCGCGTGCCTGCTCCAGCAGCTCGCCCTCGTCGATGACACAGCTCAGCACCTCCTCCAGGCGACCCAGCAGCGCCAGGGAGGCCTTCGGAGACGGAGCTCCGCCGGCGTAGTGCGGCACTGCCGCCCAGAACGACATGCTCGGCAGATCCATCTGGCGAGCCTGGTCGTGCAGCACGCCCACGATGCCGGACGGACCCTCGTAGCTGCTGCGCTCGATGTCCTCGGCCAGCGACCGCAGGTCGGCGTCCTCGGAGGTGACGCCGACCGGGATCGGGCGGGTGTGGGGCACGTCGGCCAGCAGGCCGCCCAAGGTGATGAGGGTGCCTACTCCGTGGTGCATTGCGAACGCCAGGATCTCTGCGCTGTAGGAGCGCCAGCGCACGGACGGCTCGATGCCCAGCACCAGCAGCAGGTCCCGGCCGACGGGGGTGTCGCGCACCAACATCACCCTGGTCGTCGGCCACTCCAGGACGCGGACCCCGTCGACGAGGCTCAGCCTGGGCCGGTTGACCTGGAAGTCGTAGTACTCCTCGGGGTCCATCCTCGCCACGATCTCGCCGTCCCACAGGGCGGCTAAGTGCTCGATGACGCCCGTGGCGCACTCGCCCGCGTCGTTCCACCCCTCGAAGGCCGCGATGAGGATCGGGTCGGTCAACGGCGGCACCTCGGTGACTTCGATCATGCGCCCTCCTCGCTGCGTCGCGCCCGCTGTCGGGGCCAGCCTACGAGTTGAGGGCTACAGTCGGCGCCATGACGACGCCGATCTTTCCAGCCGCCGTGCTGTGGGACATGGACGGGACGATCCTGGACACCGAGCCCTACTGGATGGCGGAGGAGACTCGGCTGGTCGAGGAGGCGGGCGGCACGTGGTCCACCCAGGAAGCCTCCGAGCTTGTCGGCAGCGATCTCAACCACTCCGCTCAGGCGTTGCTGGAGCGCACGCCGGTATCCGGCAGCAGTGACGAGATCGTCAACGCGCTGCTCGACGGCGTGGTCAGGCAGGTGCGCGAGGAGATCCCGTGGCGGCCGGGAGCGCGTGAGCTCATCGCCGAGCTCGCCGAAGCGGAGGTGCCCATGGCCCTGGTCACCATGTCGTGGCAGCCCTTGGCCGAGGTGTTGCTCGAGGCCCTGCCCCCCTCGACGTTCGCCGCTGTCGTCACCGGGGACCAGGTCAGCGACGGCAAGCCGCACCCCGAGCCCTACCTGACGGCCTGCCGTCGCCTTCAGGTGGAGCCCGCGGACTGCCTGGCCATCGAGGACTCACCGACCGGGGTGCGCGCGGCCCTGGCAGCGGGGGTGCGGACGTTGGCCGTGTCCCACATGGTGCAGGTCGACGAGGACCTACCGGCCACCCGCCGGCACAGCCTCGAGGGGCTGGGCCTGGCGGACCTGCGCCGACTCTTCGGATGAGGTGACGCCACTGCGCCGAGGGTCGAGCGCACGGGCCCGAGCATCGTCCGGCAGCGGCGGCGGCGTGCCGCCGAAGGCGGGGCAGCGCGCCTGGTGGTGGCACCAGTCGCACAGCCGGCTGGTGCGAGGCCGCCAGTCGCCATGGTGAGCGGCCCGCTCGATGGCGACCCACAGCGCCTGGACCTTGCGTTCAGTGGCTCGCAGCTCGTGCTCGGTCGGCTCGTACCGCAGGATCTGTCCGTCGCGCAGGTAGACCAGCTGCAACATGCTGGGCACCACCCCCCGGGCGCGCCACAGCACCAGAGCGTAGAACCTCATCTGGAACAGCGCCTTGCCCTCGAACAGCTCTGAGGGAGAACGGCCGGTCTTGTAGTCCACGATGCGTAGCCGCCCGTCGCGGGCGACATCGAGGCGGTCCACGTATCCCCGCAGGGTGACCCCCGACACCTCCGCCTCGACGTACAGCTCTCGCTCGGCCGGCTCCAGACAGGTCGGGTCCTCCAGGGTGAACCACCGGTCGATGAGGGCCTCGGCTTCGGCGAAGAGCGCCTCGGCCCCGCCGGAGTCTGCCGAGCCCTCGGAGGACCCCTCGTCCGAGCCGCGGCCGTCGGGGCCGGCTCCAGGAGTCACCAGAGCGTGCAGAGCCGGCTCGCGCGCCATCATCTGCTCCCACTCCTCGGGCAGCAGGGCATGAGCCGCCTCGGGGCTACGACGCTCGGCCGGCAGGTCGAAGACCCGTTCGAGCACGGCGTGCACCAGGGTCCCCCGAGCCGCCGCGAGACTCGGCGGCTCGGGCAACCGGTCGACCACGCGGAAGCGGTACAGCAGGGGGCACTGCATGAAGTCGGCCGCACGGCTCGGTGACAAGGCTGCTCCCATGCCGGCCACTGTACGAAGAACCACCGACACAGGGCCGGAGGCGTGCCCCACGTACGCTGAGACTCATGACGTCCCCGGCACCGGCAGTGTCGGGGTGGAAGATCGGTTCCCTGGCCGGAGTGCCGGTGTTCCTCGGCCGGTCCTGGGTGGTCGTCGCCCTTGCCGTGACGGTCTTGTTCGGCCCCGTGGTGACCGGCATCGTGCCCGAGCTCGGTGCGGGCGGCTATGCGGTGGCGGCCTGCTTCGCGGTGCTGCTCCTGCTGTCCGTGCTGGCCCACGAGGCGGCACACGCGGTGGTGGCCCAGCTGCTGGGCTTCACCGTGGACCGCATCGTCGCCGACTTCTGGGGTGGGCACACGGCCTACCACGGCGAACAGGACCGCCCGGGGCCCGCGGCCCTCGTCGCGGTGGCCGGTCCGCTGGCCAACCTGGTGCTGGCGCTCCTGGGGTGGACTTTCGCCCAGGGCCTGGACCGGGGTGTGCTCTGGCTGTTGCTGACCGCATTCCTCACCGCCAACGGCTTCGTCGGGGTCTTCAACCTGCTTCCCGGTCTGCCGCTCGACGGCGGCTTCCTGCTCGAAGCGCTGGTCTGGAAGGCGACGGGCGCTCGCAGCAGCGGCACCATCGTGGCGGGGTGGGTGGGCCGGGCCCTGGTTCTGGGCATGGTGTGGTGGGCGGTAGGCCTGCCGCTGGTGAACGGAACCGGTCTCGACCTGTGGCGGGTGGCGTGGGTGAGCCTCATCGCCCTGTTCCTGTGGGCGGGCGCCACGCGGGCGGTGCGAGCGGGCGTCTCCCGTCGCCGGTTCGAGCGCACCACCATCGACAGCGTCTGGCGTCCGGCGAGCTCGGTGGCCGCCGAGCGTGCCGTGGACGAGCCGTCGTGGCCCACCGCCCCGGTATGGGTGGTCACCGACCACGAGGGCGTCCCGGTCGCCCTCGTCGACCCGGCGGCTCTCGAGGCGGTCCCGTTCACCGGGCGCGCCGGCACCCCGGTCTCGGCGGTGGCCATCGCACAACCACCCGGCTGGGTGGTCGACGCTGCGGCCCAGGACAACGTCCTCGCAGTGGTCTCGAGGATGCAGACACTGCAGTCGCCGGTGGTCGCCGTCCGCACCCCTGACGGGTCGGTCCGCGGCGTGGGCTTCGCCCAGGACCTCTAGCCTTCGACCGGGCTGTCGTTGAACGGCATCCAGGCCGCGGCGAGCGGGAAGACCCAGCCGGTCAGGACCACGACCACCGCGGCGATCATGACCACCATCAGCAGCTCGCGCGCCCACCAGACGTCGGGCAGTGACCGCCCATACTCTCGGACTCCACGGGCACCCACCAAGAAGAGCAGTACGAGAACGTCGCCGGTGACCATCAGCTCCCACACCGCCCCTGCCGCGACAGGCATGGTGCATTTCCTCAGACGGAGCACGGCTGGCCCTTCGGCCGGAGCCTGGTGAGTGCGCGCCTCTAGACTCGCCGTTGTGACGGATGCTCCAGGACAGCACGCGACCGGGGCCGACCGTCGACGAGGGCGCTTCCGGGTGGGGGAGCCGGTGCAGCTCACCGACCCGAAGGGCCGTCGACACACCATCACCCTCGAGGCCGGCAAGCGCTTCCACACCCACCGCGGCCACATCCGGCACGACGACCTCATCGACGCCCCGGACGGCTCGGTCGTCTCCCACAGCTCCGGCGCCGACTACCTGGCGCTGCGTCCTCTGCTCAGCGACTACGTCATGTCGATGCCGCGAGGAGCGCAGATCATCTACCCCAAGGACGCCGGCCAGATCGTCACCATGGGCGACATCTACCCGGGCGCCCGCGTGGTCGAGGCCGGGCTCGGCTCCGGAGCGCTGAGCCTGTCCCTGCTGCGAGCGGTGGGCGACAACGGCAGCCTGCACTCCTTCGAGCGACGGGAAGAGTTCGCCGACATCGCCCGGGCCAACGCGCGGGTGTTCTTCGGCGAGGACCACCCGGCGTGGCAGGTCACGGTCGGCGACCTGCAGGAGGCTCTGCCCCACGCGGTGACGCCCGGCAGCGTCGACCGGGTGGTGCTCGACATGCTGGCGCCCTGGGACTGCCTGGACGTGGTGGGCGAGGCGCTTGCGCCCGGCGGCGTCCTCATCTGCTACGTCGCCACCACCACCCAGCTCTCGCGTGTGGCGGAGAGCGCGCGGAGCCACGGCGGCTTCACCGAGCCGTTGGCCTGGGAGTCGATGGAGCGCAGGTGGCACCTCGAGGGCCTGGCCGTGCGGCCGGAGCACCGGATGCACGGTCACACCGGCTTCCTGGTCCAGATGCGCACGCTGGCACCAGGTGTGCCCGCCCCCGCACGCTCCCGGCGCCCCGCCGCAGCGGCGTACGGGCCCGACTACGAGGAGCAGCTGGCCTCTCAGGGCGATTGGAGCCCCAGTGACCTGGGCGAACGCACGATCTCGGACAAGCGGCTGCGCCGCAGACACCGCGAGGTGATGGCCGCGACCGGCGGTCACGAGGCGGACACGCCCCCGGCGCTCAACGACCCCCCGGAAGCGGCGGGTAGCGTGGAGCAATGACCGAGGCCCGAGTGCGTCACCTGGAGCGGCAGGTCGCACAGCTGCAGCAGCGACTTGCCGAGTCCAGCACGCAGAACCAGCGTCTGGCCCAGGCACTGACGGACGCCAAGGAGCGCCTGGTCACCCTGCGCGAGGATCTCGACCGCGCCGGTGCGCCGCCGCTCACCTTCGGTGTCGTGCTCGCCCGGCAGGAGGCAGATGAGGGGGAGCCGCCCGTTGTCGACGTCGTGGCGCAGGGCCGCAAAGTCCGCGTCACGGCTTTCAGCGGCGTCGCCCGCGAGGAGCTCGTCCCGGGGCGGGAGGTGCTGCTGAACGAGTCCCAGTCCATTGTCGGGCTCGGGGCCTTCGAGCGTGCCGGTGACGTCGTCACCGTGAAGGAGACCCTCGACGCCGACCGCGTCCTGGTGCTGGTGCGCGGCGAGGACGAGCGGGTTTGCCGAGTCTCGGGGGCGTTGGCCGACGTCCCCATCCGGGCCGGCGACGCGCTGCTCATGGACACCCGCAACGGTTTCGTCTACGAGCGGATCGCCCAGCCCGAGGTCAGCGAGCTCGTGCTGGAGGAGGTTCCGGACATCACCTACGCCGACATCGGCGGTCTGGGGAGCCAGATCGAACAGATCCAGGACGCGGTCGAGCTGCCGTTCCTGCACCCGGACCTGTACACCGAGCACCGGCTGAGCCCTCCGAAGGGAGTGCTGCTCTACGGGCCTCCCGGGTGCGGCAAGACGCTGATCGCCAAGGCGGTCGCCGCCTCGCTGGCCCGCAAGGTAGCCGAGCGAACCGGGCGCGCCAAGCCGCAGTCGTTCTTCCTCAACATCAAGGGCCCCGAGCTGCTGAACAAGTACGTCGGTGAGACCGAGCGCCACATCCGGCTGATCTTCCAGCGGGCCCGGGAGAAGTCGAACGACGGCACCCCCGTGGTCGTGTTCTTCGACGAGATGGAGTCCCTGTTCCGCACCCGCGGGTCGGGGGTCAGCTCAGACGTGGAGACGACCATCGTCCCGCAGCTTCTCGCCGAGATCGACGGGGTCGAGCGGCTGGAGAACGTCGTGGTCATCGGGGCCTCCAACCGGGAGGACATGATCGACCCGGCGATCCTGCGACCGGGCCGTCTGGACGTCAAGATCAAGATCGAGCGGCCCGACGCCGAAAGCGCCCGCGATATCTTCAGCAAGTACCTCACCGACGACGTGCCGCTGCACAGCGACGACCTGCGAGCCCACGGAGGCGATCGAGCGGCGACGCTGGAGGCGATGATCGCGGCCAGTGTCGAGCGCATGTACGCGCCGATGGAGGAGAACAAGTTCCTCGAGGTCACCTACGCCGGTGGGGACAAGGAGACGCTGTACTTCAAGGACTTCAACTCCGGGGCCATGATCAACAACATCGTCGACCGGGCGAAGAAGCGGGCGATCAAGGACCTCTTGACCAACGACTCGCGCGGGCTCCGGGTGGAGCACCTGCTGGCTGCCTGTGTCGACGAGTTCAAGGAGAACGAGGACCTGCCGAACACCACCAACCCCGACGACTGGGCCCGGATCTCGGGCAAGAAGGGGGAGCGCATCGTCTACATCCGCACCTTGGTCGCCGGCAAGGACGGTGTCGAACCCGGCCGCACCCTCGACCGCGGCACTCCAGGCCAGTACCTGTGACCCTCCGACCATGACCGTACGGCGCGTCATGGGGGTCGAGACCGAGTACGGGGTCACTCTGCCGGCCGACCCGCGGGCGGACCCCATCCACCTCTCCGGCGTGGTGGTCCGGGCCTACTCCAGCGCCGCCGGCCCCGGCGGAGCGCTGCCCCAGGGCTCGGGCTGGGACTACGCGGACGAGTCGCCCCTGCGCGACGCCCGGGGGCACGTGATGGCGCGAGCGCTGGCCGACAGCAGCCAGCTCACCGACGTGGAGGACCCCACCCTGGCCAACTCGGTGCTCAGCAACGGAGCCCGGCTGTACGTCGACCACGCCCACCCCGAGTACTCCTCGCCCGAGGTGGCCGGCCCGTTGGACGCCGTGCGCTACGACCGCGCCGGGGAGGTGGTGATGGACCGCGCCGCCCATGCCGCGGGCGAGCTGCTGGGCGGGGGCGGGACGGAGGGCGCCGGCCTGCGCCTGTACAAGAACAACGTGGACGGCAAGGGCGCCTCCTACGGCACGCACGACAACTACCTGCTCGACCGAGCGGTCCCGTTCGCCCAGGTGGTGTCCGGGCTGGTGCCCTTCCTCGTGGCCCGACCGCTTCTCTGCGGTGCCGGCCGCGTCGGCCTCGGGACGAGCTCGGAAGTGACGGGCTACCAGATCTCCGCGCGTGCGGACTACGTGGAGACCGAGGTGGGCCTGGAGACCACCCTTCGGCGGCCGCTGGTGAACAGCCGCGACGAGCCGCACGCCACGGCGACGAAGTACCGCCGGCTGCACCTCATCAGCGGCGACGCCACGCTGGCCGACGTCGGCACCCTGATGAAGCTGGGCACCACCAGCCTCGTCCTGCGCCTCATCGAGACCGGCCGGGCCCCCGACCTCGAGCTGGCCCACCCGGTCAGCGCCGTGCGCACCCTTTCCCGCGACACCACGCTCCGGGCGACGATCCTCACCCGGGCGGGGAAGAAGCTGCGCGGGGTCGACATCCTTCGCGCCTACCTCGAGGCGGCGTTGCGCGCCTACGACCCGCGCACCGGGGACTGGGAGGCCGACGAGGAGACGGCCCTGGTGCTGCGGCATTGGACCGGTCTGCTCGACGACCTCTCCGAGGACCCCGCCCGGGCGGCGGACCGGGTCGACTGGGTCGCCAAGCTCGGTGTGCTGCAGGCCTACCGGGACCGCGACGGGCTTGGCTGGGACTCCCCGCGCCTGGCGCTGGTCGACATCCAGTACAGCGATGTGGACCCGGCACGCGGCCTCGCGCAGCGACTGCGCAGGCGCGGACGCCTGGTGCCGTTGGTCAGCGAGGAGTCCGCGGCGCTGGCGTGCACGCAGGCCCCCGTCGACACCCGCGCCTGGTTCCGGGGGGAGTGCGTGCGGCGCTTCTCCGGCTCGGTACGAGCGGCCTCTTGGGACTCGGTCGTGTTCCACCGGCGCCGCCGCCAGGTGTGCCGCATCAGCCTTCCTGAGCCGCTGCGAGGGACCCGGGCCGAGACCTCCGGGCTGTTCGAGGCGGCACAGGACGTGGACCAGTTCCTCGACTCGCTCGACGCGCGCACCGCCGCCCTGGACTGAGTGGGTCCGGATACGATCAGGACGTGACGTAGTCCACCCAGGAAGGCGAGGACGACATGGCAGGACGCGAGCAAGCCCACCGCCACTCTCCGGAGGAGCCCGAGGAGGACGCCGGAGCCGAGACCGGTGGAGGCACCGCGCAGGTCTCGTCCTCCACGCGCGACGAGGAGACCGACGCCCTGCTCGAGGAGATCGACGGCGTCCTGGAGTCCAACGCCCAGGACTTCGTGCACTCGTTCGTCCAGAAGGGGGGCCAGTGAGCGCGAGCTCCGCTGTTCCTTCCGCTGACGGGCGGCTCGGGCCTGCCTTCCGTGACGTCGGCGGCACCTCGTTCGTGGACTTCCTCTCGGCCCACGCCCCCCACCTTCTGCCCGGAGGAGCCTCGAACAGCTCGGGCGCCTCCACAGTGGCGGCCCCGCACGGGACGACCATCGTGGCGCTGTCCTACGCCGGTGGGGTCGTCGTGGCGGGTGACCGGCGCGCCACCATGGGGACGGTCATCGCCCGGCGTGACATGGAGAAGGTCTTCGCGCCCGACGAGTTCTGTGCGGTGGGCATCGCTGGCTCGGCCGGGGTGGCCATCGAGATCGTGAAGCTCCTGCAGGTCGAGCTGGAGCACTACGAGAAGGTCGAGGGCACGCTGCTGTCACTCGAGGGCAAGGCCAACCGTCTGGCCAGCATGATCCGCGGCAACCTCGGCAATGTCTTCCGCGGGCTGACGGTGCTCCCGGTCTTCGCCGGTTTCGACCTCGCCGCCGGGACGGGGCGCATCTTCTCCTACGACGTGACCGGCGGATGCTTCGAGGAGTTCAGTCACCACAGCATCGGCTCCGGGTCGGTGTTCGCGCGGGGGGCGCTGAAGAAGCTGTGGCGCCCCGGGCTCGACCGGGAGCAGGCCGCGCGGACCGCCGTCGAGGCGCTGTACGACGCCGCCGACGACGACTCGGCCACCGGCGGCCCCGACGTGAGCCGGCGCATCTGGCCCAGCGTCGCGGTGCTCACCTCTTCCGGCGTCGCGTTCCTGAGCGAGGAGGAGGTCGAGCCGGTGGTGCGTGAGGTGGTCGAGGCTCGCGCGGACAACCCAGGGGGCGCTCGATGACCTTCGGGATGTACGTCTCGCCCGAGCAGCTGATGAAGGACCGGGCCGACTACGCCCGGCAGGGGATCGAACG
Source organism: Ornithinimicrobium sp. (assembly GCF_035267225.1). Lineage (GTDB taxonomy): Bacteria > Actinomycetota > Actinomycetes > Actinomycetales > Dermatophilaceae > Ornithinicoccus. The sequence continues at coordinate 14,207 of NZ_DATFMA010000094.1, read as the reverse complement.
CGGCCGGGCGGTCATCGTCGCCTCCTATGCGACCGGCATCGCGTTCGTCGCGGAGAACCCCTCACGCAGCCTGCGCAAGACGTCCGAGATCTACGACCGCATCGGCTTCGCGGCCGTCGGCAAGTACAACGAGTTCGAGAACCTGCGTGTGGCCGGCATCCGGTACGCCGACCTTCGCGGCTTCTCCTACGACCGGGCGGACGTGACGGCACGCGGCCTGGCTGGGGCCTACGCGCAGACCCTGGGCACGGTCTTCACCCAGGAGTCCAAGCCGTACGAGATCGAGATCACCGTGGCCCAGGTGGGTACCGAGGTCGACCAGGACCAGATCTTCCGGCTCACCTACGACGGGTCGGTCAGTGACGAGCCGGGCTTCGTGGCGATGGGCCGGGACAGCGAGCGGCTCACCGAGGGGCTCCGGCAGCGGTGGGCTCCTGGGCTCAGCCTGGCCGGCATGCTCGGGCTCTGCGTCGAGCTGCTGGGCGAGGCGAACCGAACCCGTACGGACTCGGCGCTGACCCCGGACCAGCTCGAGGTCGCCGTCCTGGACCGCCGCCGGCCACGGCGCACCTTCCGGCGCATCGAGACCTCCATGGTGCGGATCCTTCTCACCGACGGTGGTGCGACCCAGGATCTCCCCAGCCCCGACGACACCACGCGGGACACCTAGCCCCTTCGCCGCGAGCAATCCTGAGGACGACTCCGTCGAGGAGAGCGTGCTGGTAGACCCCGGGAACCCCCGGGCGGCAATGTGCGGACACGAGCGACGTGCCGCGCCGCTGAGCACCGTCGCCTCGTCCGGGATGGACTCCGCCTAGGCTGATGGCGTGGACCGCCGCATCTTCGGGATCGAGACCGAGTTCGGGGTGACCTGTGCCTTTCCCGGGGATCGTCGGTTGTCCTCGGACGAGGTGGCCCGCTATCTCTTCCGCAAGGTGGTCAGCTGGGGGCGCTCCAGCAACGTGTTCCTGGTCAACGGGTCCCGGTTGTACCTCGACGTCGGTTCCCACCCCGAGTACGCCACGGCCGAGTGCGACTCCCTGAGCGATCTGGTGGCGCAGGACAAGGCCGGCGAGCTGATCGTGCACGACCTCGCCGTGGACGCGGAGACGCGCATGGCCGAGGAGGGAATCGCCGCCCGCGTGTACGTCCTGAAGAACAACGTGGACTCCCGGGGAAACTCCTACGGATGCCACGAGAACTACCTGGTCCGGCGCCGTGGCCAGCTCAGCCGGATCACCGACGCCCTGATCCCGTTCCTCATCACGCGGCAGATCGTGACCGGTGCCGGTCGGCTCCACGTCACCGGCGAGCGCGCCACCTACCAGGTCAGCCAGCGAGCGGACCACATCTGGGACGGCTTGAGCTCGGCCACGACCCGTTCCCGGCCGATCATCAACACCCGCGACGAGCCGCACGCCGACGCTGAGCAGTACCGCAGACTGCACGTCATCGTCGGGGACTCGACGATGAGCCAGAGCACGACCATGCTCAAGGTGGCGATGACGGACCTGCTGCTGAAGACCGTCGAGGCCGGCACCATCCTGCCGGACCTCACCCTGTCCAACCCCATCCGGGCCATCCGCGACATCAGTCGCGACCCGACCGGACGGGTCGAGGTGGGCCTGAACAGTGGCCGTGCCCTGTCCGCGGTTCAGCTGCAGACCGAGCTGCTCAGCGTGGTCAGCGCGCACAGCCGGCGCTCCGGGCTGAGCGCCGACCCCACCTACGCCTGGGCGCTGGAACTGTGGGAGCGAACGCTGCACGCGGTGTCGACGCAGCAGTGGCACCTGGTGGACACCGAGATCGACTGGGTCATGAAGCACGCCATGCTGCAGCGGTACGCCAGCAAACACGACCTGGCGTGGCACGACGACCGTATGCTGCAGCTCGATCTCGCCTGGCACGACATCCATCCCACTCGCGGCCTGTTCAACATCGTGCAGCGCCGCGGCGGCGCCGTGCGACGCTGCACGGCCGAGCAGGTCGAGCACGCGCTGCACGAACCTCCGCAGACCACCCGCGCCAAGCTGCGCGGCGACTTCGTCCGCGTCGCGCAGCGGGCCCACCGTGACTTCAGTGTGGACTGGGTGCACCTGAAGCTGAATGACGCGGCGCAGCGCACCGTGCTGCTCAAGGACCCGTTCCACTCCCAGGACGCCCGAGTGGACGAGCTGTTGGCCTCGATCGACTCGGGCACTCTCAGCCCGTATCCAGCCTCCCCCCTGTAGGCTGAGCCCGCTTCACCCGTCTTTGCCAATCGAAGGACCGTGCGTGCGAACCTCTCGTGCCCGGCTGCGTGCTGCCGCCGTCGCCCCGTTGCTCTGCTGGACTCTCGTCGCCTGCTCCGGTGACGACTCCGGGTCGGAGGAGTCGGGCTCCGGCTCCTCGGATGACGCAGCCCAGTCCTCGGCGGCCCCCGACGACGCCGCCAGCACCTCGGGCTCCGCGCCCGACCTGTCCGCGCTCTCGGTGGAGACCGAGACGAACGACGACGACGTCGAGGTGCCTACCCTGCTGCTGGACGGGGAGCCCTTCAGCGACGGGGAGCTGCCCTTCCAGGTGAGCAGCCTGGGCACCGAAGAGGTGACCGAGGGGGAGGGTAAGAAGGTCGCCGAGGGCGAAGAGGTCACGGTGCGCTACCTCGCCGTCAACGGCACGTCCGGCGAGGAGCTGCTGTCCACCTTCCCGAACGAGGAGTCGGTGGTGATGGACCTGGGCAACGAGTCGTTGCTCAACGCGTTCACCGAGACCCTCCCGGACCGTGAGGTGGGCAGTGCCTACATCATGGCCATGCCGCCGGAAGAGGGGTTCGGCGAGGCGGGCAACGCCAACCTGGGCATCGGGCCGGAGGACACCGTCGTGTTCTACATCGAGGTGGTCGGCAGCACCGAGCCCTTGACCAAGGCCGAAGGCGAGGAGGTCGAGCCCAAGGAGGGCCTGCCCACGGTCGAGACCGACGGCACCAGCGCCGCCGAGATCACCATCGGCGACGCCGAGAAGCCCGACGAGCTTGTCGTGCAGCCGCTCATCAAGGGCGAGGGCGCCAAGGTGGAGGCCAACCAGACGATCAAGGTCAACTACACCGGCGTCAAGTTCTCCGACGGCGAGCAGTTCGACTCCTCCTTCAACTCCGGCCAGCCGTTCAGCACCGTCATCGGCGCGGGAGCGGTGATCCCGGGTTGGGACGAGGGGCTCGTCGGCCAGACCGTCGGCTCCCGGGTGCTGCTGGTGGTGCCGCCGGACCAGGCCTACGGCGAGGACGGCGACAACGACCTGGCGGGGGAGACCCTGGTCTTCGTCATCGACATCCTCAGCGCCAACTGAACCGTCGCCGGACGGGCTGCGTCCGGTAGCGTCGAGCCGTGGGACCCAGCAGCACGGAGGAGGCTCCGATGCCCGCACGCACGCCGGCGTCGGCGAAGACAGAGCGCTTGCTCAACCTGGTCATCGCCCTGCTGTACACCCGCCAGCCGCTGTCCAAGGCAAGGCTCCGCTCGGCCGTGCCGCAGTACCAGAGCAGCGGGGACGAGGCCTTCGACCGGATGTTCGAGCGGGACAAGGACGAGCTGCGGGCGCTGGGCATCCCGCTACGCACCGAGGTCATCGACCCCTTCTTCGACGACGAGGCCGGCTACCGGATCGACCGGCGCGAGTACGAGCTGCCCCCGATCGACTTCGCGGCCGACGAGGTCGCGGTCATCGGTGTGGCCAGCAGGGCGTGGTCGCAGGCCAGCCTGGCCGGTCCGGCCGCGCAGGCCCTGCGCAAGCTCCAGGCAGCCGGAGTGGAGGCCGACGCCGCTTCGGTGGCCGGGATCGAGCCGCTGCTTCACACGACCGAGCCCGCGTTCGACGCGGTGCGCACGGCCACCGTGGGTGGTCGGACGGTTCGCTTCTCCTACCGTCGCTCCGGTGCTCGCGACGAGGAGCCCAGGCATGTCCACCCCTGGGCCCTGACCAGCTGGCACGGACGCTGGTACCTCACGGGTTACGACCTCGACCGCAGCGCGCCCCGCGTGTTCCGCCTCGACCGCGTCACCTCCACCGTGGTGACCGAGCGCGCGGCTCAGGACTCGGCCCTCCTGCCGCCGGCGGACCACGACCCCCACACGATGATCACGGCCGCGTACTCGGGGCAGGACCCGGAGCCGGCACCCGTGACCGTCCAGCTCCGACCGGGCACGGCGTACAGCCTGCGCCGACGGGCGAGCCGGCTGCAGGCGGGGAGCCACGAGGAAGGTGAGTGGGACACGGCGACCTTCACCGGGCTCTCTCACACCGCCCTGGTCAGCGAGCTCGCCGGGCTCGGCCCGGATGCGCGCGTGATGGAACCGGCGGAGGTGCGCCAGGCCGTGCGCTCGCGCCTGCGGGCGGTGCTCGACGGGCACGGGCAGGGTTCTTCGTGGTGACCTTCGAGTCGGCCACGGACCGCTTGGGCCGACTGCTCACGATGGTGCCGTGGCTGATGAACAACCAGGGCATCGACATCACGGAGGCCGCCTCCACCTTCGGGGTCAGCACGGACCAGGTCGTCGAGGACCTGCAGCTGCTCTTCGTCTGCGGCACTCCCGGGCACCTGCCGGACGACCTCATCGAGGCGTCGTGGGAAGGCGGCAAGGTCTACGTGGGCAACGCCGAGACGATCGCGACGCCCCTGCGTCTGGGACGGGACGAGGCCCTGGCTCTCATCGTCGCGCTGCGAGCCCTGGCCAGCTCCGGGGCCTGGGACGACGCCGGAGCGATCGAGCGAGCGCTGGCGAAGCTGGAGACGGCCAGCGGTGACGCAGGGGCGCAGGGCCCGTCCGGGACGCGCAGCGTGAGCGTGCGGATCGACAGCGACACCGGACAGCAGGAGCTGCTCGCCCGCATCCGCGCTGCGTTGGCCGAGCGACGACGACTGCACCTGCGCTATCTGGTGCAAGCCCGCGACGAGGCCACCGAGCGTGACGTGGACCCGATGCGGGTCCTCAGCGTCGACGGCCGGTGGTATCTCGAGGCTTGGTGTCACCGCGCCCGGGACACCAGGCTCTTCCGGCTGGACCGCATCGAGGTGCTTGACGTGCTCGAGGCCGACGGCACCCCGCCGCCGGAAGCCGTGCCGCGCGACATAGGCCCGGGGGTCTTCCGCCCTGGCCGCAGCGACACGCTGGTCACGCTGCAGGCCAAGCCCGAGGCCAGCTGGATCGCCGAGCAGTTTCCGGTCGAGTCCGTTGCTCAGCACGATGACGGGACGCTGCGGGTGCAGATCAGCGCATCCGACCCGCGGTGGGTGGTGCGGCTCGTCTGGCGCCTCGGTGGCGCCGTGCGGGTCCTCGAGCCGGCGTACGTCGTGGACCTGGTCCGAAGCGGCGCTCGATCAGCGCTTGAGTCGGAAACACGACCCCCCGAGTAGGATCGGGGGCAGGCTGACGGCCACGCCGTCGGATTCGGCACCGCAAGGGAGGCAGCACCGTGTTCAGGAACATGCAGGGCTGGCAGATCGTCATCATCATCCTGGCCCTCATCATCCTCATCGGGTGGAAGCGGTTGCCGGACGCAGCGCGAAGCCTGGGACGCTCCATGCGCATCTTCAAGTCCGAGGTCGAACAGATGGGCAGCACTCCCGACGAGGACCAGCCCAGTGCCGCCAGCACCGACACCGTCGACTCCGAGCCCCGGCGCCCCACACCTGCTCGGGAGCGGTCCGAGGAGGACCACCGCAGCGAGGAGGGGCACCGCAGCGAGGAGGAGCGGACCGGGGAGACCCAGCAGCGCTCCCGCGACGAGCACCGCTCCTGATCGGCGGGTAGCGCCGCTGGTTCATCGATGGTTCTCTCCAGGCGTCGGGACCGTGACCCCGAAGGACGGATGCCGCTGGGCAGCCACCTCAAGGAGTTCCGCAACCGTGCCGTCGTCGCCGCCCTGGCGGTGCTGGCGTGCTCGGTCGTGGGATGGATCTACTACGAGCAGATCATCGACGTCATCCTGGACCCGGTCTCCGATGTCCGCACCGACGAAGGCGTCCCCTTGGTGGTGCCCAACTTCGCCGCCACGATCACCCAGCCCTTCTCGCTGCAGCTGCGGGTGTCGTTCTTCGTCGGCATCGTGCTGTCGAGCCCGGTGTGGCTCTGGCAGATCTGGGCCTTCCTGCTCCCCGGCCTCAGGAAGCGCGAACGCCGCCTGGCGATCTGGTTCTTCGTCGCCTCGGTGCCGCTGTTCTTCGCGGGAGCCGGGCTGGCCACCTGGGCGCTGCCGCGCACCGCGGGCATCCTGCTGTCGTTCCTGCCGCCCAGCGCCGGTGGAGTCCTGAACGCCGTCGACTGGCTCAACTTCGTGCTCTACTTCGTTGTCGCCTTCGGCATCGCCTTCCTGCTTCCGGTGTTCATGGTCGGGCTGAACAGCATCGGGCTCTTCCCGGTGGCGACCATGAGAGCCGGGTGGCGGTTCGCGCTGCTCGGAATCCTCATCTTCTCGGCCATGGCCACACCTGACCCCGAGGTGAGCACCATGTTCGCCCTGGCGATCCCGATGTTCGCGCTCTACTGGTGCGCGGTGCTCGTCGCAACGGTGAACGAGCGCCGGCGCCGCCGTCGCGACCCGGACTGGATGCGCACCCCGGACGACGAGGCGAGCGAGCTGTGAGGTACGCGGTGCTCTTCGGGCGCCGCTCCGGCCGCCGGGACGGTTCTGGGGTGCTGGGGCAGACCATGGAGGGCCTCGCCCGGCGTGGTCACGATGTGGTGCGACTGCGCGCGCCCGACCTCTCCTCCGCGCACGCCGCCTGTGCGCAGGCGGTCGCGGACGGCGTCGAGGTGCTCGTCGTGGTGGGCGGTGACGGCGCGGTGCGGCTCGCCGCCTCCCACTGCGTCGGCAGCCCGACCGCCGTCGCCGTGGTCCCGAGCGGCAGCGGCAACGACACCGCCGCCTCTCTGGGCGTCCCCTCGGCCGTCGAAGGCGCGATCGAGGTCGCCGCAGCGGGGACGACCCGACGGATCGACGTGATCCGGGTCGAGGACGGTCAGCACTCGTCTGCGTCCGGCTCGGCCGGGCACATCGTGGTGGGATCGGTCCCCGCTGCCCTCGACGCCCGGATCGCGGCGCGGTCGCTGGGCCTGCCCTCGGCTCTGGGACCGATGCGCTACGCCGCGGCCACCCTGGCAGAGATCCCACGCTTGGCGGCCAGGGACTACCGGCTCACCCTCGACGGACGTGAACGCGAGTGCTCGACCCTCGTGCTCACCGTGTGCAACCTGCCGCTCTTCGGTGGTGGGATGCGCATCGCCCCCGACGCCGATCCTGTCGACGGCCTGCTCGACGTGGTCACCATCGACACGGTCAACCCTCTGGCCGCCTTGGGCCTGCTGCGTAAGGTGTTCACCGGCACGCACGCCACCCACCGAGCGGTGCGCATCCAACGCTGCGCCCAGGTGCGGGTCGAAGGCCCTGCACTCACCGCCTTCGGCGACGGCGATCCCATCGGTGCCCTGCCTCTCACCTGCACCGCCGTACCCGCTGCCCTGAAAGTGGTGGTCCAGGGACCAGCGGACCAGGGGTCCGCTTCCACGTGACGACCGCGTGCCCGAGCGGGATACTGGTCCTCACACCCCGAGCCCGCGACGCGCAGAAGGACTTCTCGATGACCCACGAGCTGCCCCACCTGGCTCCCGATGCTCCGCTCTTCCTGACCGACGGCGGCATCGAGACCGACCTCATCTTCAACCACGGTGCGGACCTCCCTGAGTTCGCCGCCTTTCCCCTGGTCGAGAACGACTCCGGACGAACGGCTCTCACGCGCTACTTCCAGGACTACCTGCGGATCGCGCAGCGGGACGGTCGCGGGATCATCCTGGAGACACCGACCTGGCGTGCCAACCCGGACTGGGGCAGCGTGCTGGGCTACTCGGCCGAGGGTCTGGCCCAGGCCAACCGCTCGGCCGTCCGCTTCGTGCGCGGCTTGACCCCGCCTGGCGTGACGGTGCTGGTGAGCGGCAACGTCGGTCCTCGGGGGGACGGGTACGTGTCCGACACCTCGATGAGCGCCGAGGAGGCGGCCGCGTACCACCACCCTCAGGTGGACGCGCTGGCCGACGCGGGCGCTGACATGGTCACGGCTCTGACCATGACCTACGCGGGCGAGGCCGCCGGCGTGGTGATGGCCGCGCAGCGGGCCGACGTTCCGGTGGTCATCGCGTTCACGGTGGAGACCGACGGACGGCTGCCTTCGGGTCAGAGCCTGGCCGAGGCCATCAACGAGGTGGACGAGCAGACCGGGGGACCGGCCTACTACATGGTCAACTGCGCCCATCCCAGCCACTTCGTCGACGTGTTGCGCGAGTCCGGGCCCTGGGAACGCGTGCGCGCTGTGCGCGCGAACGCCTCCCGGGCCAGCCACGCCGAGCTGGACGAGGCGACCGAGCTCGACCGCGGCGACCCGGCCGAGCTGGCGGAGGACTACCGCGAGCTGGCGACGGTGCTCCCAGCCTTGGCAGTGGTCGGCGGCTGCTGTGGCACCGACGCGGAGCACGTCAGCCGGATGAGCGGCGTCCTGACGTAGCCTGACGCCATGTCCGAGGCTGCGCCGCTCTCACCGGCGCAGCGGTACGCGGCATCCCGTGAGCGTGCCCGGCGGGCACGCACACCCGCGGGCGAGTTCGCGGCCTCGCTGGAGTTCGAGCTGGACCAGTTCCAGGTCGAGGCCATCGACGCGGTCGCCGCCGGGTCCGGGGTCCTCGTGGCGGCTCCCACCGGGGCCGGCAAGACCATCGTGGGCGAGTTCGCCGTCCACGTGGCGCTCCAGACCGGCCGCAAGGCCTTCTACACCACGCCCATCAAGGCTCTGAGCAACCAGAAATACCACGATCTCGTCGCCCGGTACGGGCCTGACCGGGTCGGGCTGCTCACCGGGGACTCCTCCGTGAACGGAGAGGCGCCGGTGGTCGTGATGACCACCGAGGTGCTGCGCAACATGATGTACGCGGGGTCCTCCACCGTGTCCGGGCTCGGCTTCGTGGTGATGGACGAGGTCCACTATCTCGCTGACCGCTTCCGGGGGGCGGTCTGGGAGGAGGTCATCATCCATCTTCCCGAGAGCGTGCAGGTCGTCTCGCTTTCAGCGACCGTCAGCAACGCCGAGGAGTTCGGCGACTGGCTCGCCACCGTGCGCGGCAACACGGAGGTGATCGTCAGCGAGCATCGGCCGGTGCCGCTGTGGCAGCACATGATGGTGGGCACCGAGCTGTTCGACGTGTTCTCCTCCGGATCCGACGTCGCCGGGGCCTCCCAGGGGCAGACCGTGCGTCTGAACCCCGAGCTGCTACGGCGCACCGAGCGCACCGAGCGCACACGAGGCTGGACGCGCGAGGACGCCGGCGCGCCCCGGGGCCGGCGTCCGACACGCGGACGTGCGGGAGCCGGCCCGCGAGGCAACCGCAGCGACGAGGACGCGGGGGGCCGGCCGGCCCGGCCGGGCCGGCCTCCTGCGCACGGAGCCGGCCGCGCCGACGTGGTGCATGAGCTCGACCGTCAGGGACTGCTGCCCGCCATCACCTTCATCTTCAGCCGTGCCGGGTGTGACGCCGCGGTGCGACAGCTGCTCTTTGCGGGCGTACGGCTGGTCGGCGACGACACCGCTCGGCAGGTCCGTACCCTGGTCGGGGAGCGGGTGTCCTCGCTGAGCCAAGCCGACCTCGCGGTGCTCGGCTACCACGAGTTCGCCGAGGGACTGAGCCGCGGTTTCGCCGCCCACCATGCCGGCATGCTGCCGTTGTTCCGCGAGATCGTGGAAGAGCTCTTCTCCGCCGGGACGGTGCGCGCGGTCTTCGCCACCGAGACCCTGGCCTTGGGGATCAACATGCCTGCCCGCAGCGTGGTGCTGGAGAAGCTCGTCAAGTTCAACGGTGAGCAGCACGCACCCATCACCCCCGCCGAGTTCACCCAGCTCACCGGCCGGGCGGGACGCCGCGGCATCGACGTCGAAGGGCATGCGGTGGTGCTGCATCGTCCCGGCCTGAACCCGGCCGACGTGGCCGGGCTGGCCTCCACCCGCACCTACCCCCTGCGCTCCAGCTTCCGCCCCAGCTACAACATGGCGGTCAACCTCGTCGCCCAGTTCGGCCGGGACACCGCTCACGAGCTGCTGCAGGCCTCCTTCGCGCAGTTCCAGGCCGACCGCGCCGTGGTGGGCCTGTCCAGCCAGGTGCGACGGAACATCGAGGCCCTGGAGGGCTACGCCGAGGCCATGACGTGCGAGCTCGGCGACTTCGCCGAGTACGCCCGTCTGCGCCACCAGATCTCCACCGCGCAGAAGGCCGCCGCCAAACGCCAGAGCGCCCACCGCCGGTCGGCCATCGCGCAGTCGCTGGCCGATCTCCGGCCCGGTCAGGTCGTGCACCTCTCCTCCGGTCGCCGGCAGGGCATGGCGGTGGTGCTGCGCGGCGCGGGACGCCCCAGTGCTACGCCCCAGCCCACGGTGCTGACCAGCGACGCGCAGGTCCGCCGCGTCGGCGTCGCCGAGCTCGAGGAGCCCCTCGAGCCGCTCGCCACCGTGCGCATCCCGCCGCGGTTCAACCCGCGTCAGGCCAAGTCACGCCGGGACCTGGCGGCGACTCTGCGGGCCCAGGTCCCGCCGGGGGCGGAACGACGAGGGCGCCGTCCTCGCGTGGCCGGATCGACGGGTGAGGACTCGGACAGCAGCGCGGAGGTGGCGCGCCTGACCACCGCCCTGCAGACTCACCCGTGCCATCGGTGCCCACAGCGCGAGGACCACGCCCGGTGGTCCCAGCGGTGGTGGACCTTACGCCGGGAGACCGACGACCTGCAGCGACGCATCGGCTCACGGACCAACACCGTGGCGCGCACGTTCGAGCGCATCTGTGATCTGCTCGCCGAGCTTGACTACCTCAGCCTGGACGGTCAGAAGGTCACCGAGCCGGGGCAGCAGCTGCGCCGCATCTATACCGAGCACGATCTCGTCGCCGCCGAGTGTCTGCGCGCGGGCACCTGGCAGCGGCTGGACCCTCCTTCGTTGGCCGCGGTGGTTTCCACGCTCGTGCACGAGCCCCGCTCGGAGGAGACCAGCGAGGCCGTGCTGCCGAACGTGGAGTCGACCGAGGCCTTCCACGAGATGCTGGCGATCTGGACCCGTCTGCAGGCTCGGGAGGCGAGCCATCGCCTGCCCAGCCGCCGAGAGCCCGACGCCGGTATCGCCGCCATGGTGTACCGGTGGGCGGCCGGGCGGAGCCTGGAGGAGGTGCTGCGCGGGGGTGACTTGTCCGCAGGTGACTTCGTGCGACGCTGCAAGCAGCTGGTCGACCTGCTCGGTCAGATCCGGCAGGCGGCCGCCGGGTCGGCCTCACCGAAGGTCGGCCAGGTCGCGGACCGAGCCAGCACGGCCGTACTGCGTGGTGTGGTGGCGGCCGACCGCATCGACTAGCAGGAGGGCACGTCTACGCGTCCAGAGCCATCCCGCTGAGCAGCCGCCGCACCGAGCCGGCGATGCCGTAGGCCTCGACGTCCTGCGCCAACGTGCCCGGGTCGGCGATCTCCTCCGGCAGCCGCAGATCCACATCGGGCACCGGGGCATCGAGCGCCACCCGGACCACCAGGGGAGCTGCGTTGAGGTAGTCGTGCGCGGCTTCGAGGTTGGCACGCCGCGCTCCCTTGATGGCCGGGTCGTGCTGCGCCACCGCCTCGCGCAGCAGGGCCAGCGAGCCGTAGGTCTCGATCAGCTGCGCCGCGGTCTTGTCTCCGATCCCCTTGACCCCGGGCAGTCCGTCGCTGGTGTCGCCGCGCAGCATGGCCATGTCGGCGTACGCGGCACCGGTGCGCACGGCGTACCGGTGCCACAGCTCCTCCTGCGTGATGAGCTCGGCGGCACGCACGCCGAGTCGCGCGGTGTAGACCACGCGCACCCCGGCGTCGTCGTCGACGAGCTGGAAGAGGTCCCGGTCGCCGGTGACGACGTCCACCGGCATCCGGGCCGAGTACCGGTGAGCCAGCGTGCCGATCACGTCGTCGGCCTCGTAGCCGTCCGCTCCCAGCACCGGGACCCCGACGGACTCCAGCACCCGCCGCAGGACCGGGACCTGGACGCCGAGCTCGGGGGGACCCTCCTCCTCGTGATCGGAGCCCTCGACGAGCCGGTGCTCCTTGTAGCTGGGGATGGCACGCACTCGGAACTGCGGACGCCAGTCGTTGTCCCAGCAGGCGGCCAGATGCGTCGGGTTGAAGCGGGTGAGCAGGGTCGTGACCATGTCCAGCAGGCCGCGGACGGCGTTGGTCGGTGTGCCGTCGGGGGAGGGTTGGGGCTCCTTGACACCGTAGAAGGCGCGGAAGTACAGCGAGGCGGTGTCGAGCAGGAGCAGCCGGGGCTCGTCACCGGCTTCGGGGGTCATACATCACTAGGCTAGGGCCTCATGGAGCCCTTGGACCGCCACATCGTCACCTTGATGGCCAGAGATGCGCGGATGAGCTTCACCGACCTCGGCAAGGCGGTGGGACTGTCGACCTCGGCGGTGCACCAGCGCGTCAAGCGGCTGGAGAAAGCCGGCATCATCTCCGGCTACCGCGCCACCATCGACCACGCCGCGGTCGGTCTGCCGCTGACCGCGCTCATCTCGGTCGTGCCGTTCGACGCCTCGGCCCCCGACGACATCCCGGACCGGCTCGCCGACATTCCGCAGATCGCGTCGTGCTGGTCGGTGGCGGGAGACGAGAACTACGTGCTCCTCATCCGAGTGGGGCGACCCCAGGACCTCGAGGAGCTCTTGGCGACGATCCGCGCGAAGGGGCAGTGCAGCACCCACACCACGGTCGTGCTCTCCACACCCTGGGAGGGGCGGGCCGCCCTGCTGCCCGAGGTGGACAGCGAAGCCTGATCATCGCGGGCGGCTCACGCGGGCCCAGGTGGCACCGGTCACCCGGGCGAGGTCGCCGGGCCGCAGCTCCACGTCCACCCCGCGACGCCCGCCCGAGACCAGGATGGTGTCGAAGTCGCCGGCCGAGGTGTCCAGCACGGTGGGAAGCGACGACCGCTGCCCGACCGGGCTGATCCCCCCCACGACGTAGCCGGTCGCGCGCTCGGCGGCCACCGGGTCGGCCATCGTCGCCTTCTTCACCCCCGCCGCGCTCGCCAGGGCCTTCAGGTCGACACGCGAGCTGACCGGGACCACCGCGACGACCAGCCCGTTCCCGGTGTCGGCCAGGAGCGTCTTGAACACCCGCTCCGCAGCCACCCCCAGCGCCGCGGCAGCCTCGTCCCCGTACGACTCCGCGGCCGGGTCGTGCTCGTAGGCATGGACCGAGAAGCCGACCCCCGCGCGGCGCAGGGCGACGGTCGCCGGGGTGGCGGCGGTGGTCTTGCCGCCCCTCTTGCGTGCCACCGGGTCAGCGTAGACCCGCCCTTCCTCGCCTCGGTCCGGCGACATAGCGTGGGCTGTGCCGCGACGTCCTGCGGCCACCCGAGCAGAAGGAGCATCCGTGCGTATCGTGTTCACCGGCGGATCCGGCAAAGCCGGACGCATCGTCGCCCCGTACCTCGCTGACGCTGGGCACACCGTGCTCAACATCGACCAGGTGCCGCTGGGCCACGAGGGCGTGCACGACATCCGCGCCGACATCACCGACCCCGGCCAGGTCTGGAGCGCGTTCTTCAGCTACACCGGCCCCGAGGAGCTGGACGCGGGGGAGGGGCCCCCGGCCGTCGACGCCGTCGTCCACTTCGCCGCCGTGCCGGCGATCATGCTCACGGCCGACGTCGAGTGCTTCCGCACCAACACGGTCGGCACCTACAACGTCCTCGAGGCCGCGACGCGCCTGAAGGTACCCAAGATCGTGCTGGCCTCGTCGGAGACGACGTACGGCGTCTGCTTCGCCGACGGCGTCGTCGACCCCCCTTCGCTACCCCTGCGGGAGGAGGACGAGCAGCGCCCTCCGATGGACGCCTACGCCCTCTCCAAGGTCTGCAACGAGGCCACCGCCCGCACCTTCCACGAGCGCACCGGGACCGACATCTACGCCTTGCGCATCGGCAACGTGTGGGACGACAGCGACTACGCCAACCTCACGACGTTCCTGGCCGACCCCGGGCAGCGTCGCCGCAACGCGTTCAACTATGTCGACGCTCGCGACCTGGGACAGATCGTGGACCTCGCGGTGCGCACCGACGGGCTCGGCTACCAGGTGTTCAACGCGACCAACGACACCAACGTGGCCCACGAGAGCGCCCAGGA
>NZ_DATFMA010000093.1:0-3801 GCF_035267225.1 Ornithinimicrobium sp. | reverse complement strand
AGAATCACACGAGGAGTCACACGCGGCGTCACACGCAGGGGCGGTGTGCTGTGGGCACAGGCCCGACGAGAAGCGTCAGGCCCTCGGACAAAGGCTGACTCCCATGCCACTCTTCATGGATGTTCATCACGTCGACGGCGGCGTGTCCAGCGCCGACGTCGACACCGCCCACCAGGCCGACCTCGCGACCCAGGATTCTTACGGTGTGACCTACCTGCGCGGGTGGGTCAACGAGGAGGCCGGAAGAATCTTCTGTCTGGTGCAGGCCCCCGACGCCGAAGCCGCCGCGGCAGTACACCGCGAGGCCCACGGCCTGGTCGCCCAGGAGATCTATGAGGTCAGTGAGCACACCTGAGCGGTGCCGCTGACCTGACGGTGGTGGCCAGCCCTGAGTACAGTCGGTGAATGCGGGGTTTGACCGTTCATCTGCTCGGACGGCCCACACTGACGCAGCCCGGCGGTGCCGGGCGGGCGCTCCGTGGCCGGAAGAGCTGGGCGCTGCTGACCTATCTCCTCCTCACGCGTCACCCGCCGAGTCGAGCGCACGTGTCCTCGCTGCTGTTCGCCGATGCGAACGACCCGCTCCGGGCGCTGCGCTGGACTCTCGCCGAGATCCGTCGTGGGCTCGACGGCGCCGCGACCATCGGCGGAGACCCGCTGCGAGTCCAGCTGGCCCCCGGGACGACAGTGGATGTCGCCGTCGTGACCGAGGCCCCGTGGCAGGAAGCCGTGGACCTACCGGGCCTGGGCGCTGAGCTGCTCGAAGGGATGTCGATCCAGCGAGCGCCGGCCTTCGAGCCGTGGCTGCTGTCGGAGCAGCGCAGGGTCCAAGCCGCCTCCGAGGCGGTCCTGCACGAGGCGGCGCTCGGGTCGCTGTCACGAGGGCGCCTGCACCAGGGACTGGAGTATGCCGCCCGTGCCGCATCCATGAACCCTCTGGAGGAGAGCCATCATGCTCTGTTGATCCGCCTGTACCGACTGGCCGGAGACCACGCGGCGGCCGACGAGCAGCTCAGGCGCTGCACCGAGCTGTTCGCGACCGAGCTGGGAAGCGCCCCGGGGCCCGCCGTGCAGGCGGCCATGCGTGTCTCACCAGCGCGGGAGGGGCACGTCGACCCCGACGCGGTGGCTGCGATGGTCGAAGCCGGCTCCGCCGCCACGGCTGCGGGGTCGGCCAGCGCCGGCATCCAGTCGCTGCGTGAAGCGGTGGCGCTGTCTGACAGCAGCGGGCCCGAGCAGTTGCGCATTCGGGCCCGTCTCGTGTTGGCCGAGGCACTCATTCACGCGACGGGTGGACTCGACGAGGCCGGCCTCGAGATGCTGTACGAAGCGGATGAGATCGCGGCCCGCGGGTCCGATCGCGCGTCGATGTCGCAGGCCAGGGCCGAGCTGGGATATGTCGACTTCCTCCGAGGTCGCTACTCCCGGGCAGTGCACTGGCTGGAGAGCTCACTACGGTGCGCGGGTGACTCGGCGGCACTGAACGGCAAGGCCACGATGTACCTGGGCGGCGTCGCCAGCGACAGAGGTGACTACCCTTCCGCCACGATCTTGGTCGAGCGAGCCATCGCCTTGTCGCAAGAGGCTCGACAACCCCGAGCCGAGGCCTTCGCGTTGTCCCTCGCGGGCCGCATCGCTCTGGTGCGGGGAGACCTGGGCACCGCGGAAGCATGTCTCGACGAGTCCATCGCCCTGGCCGAACGCGATCACTGGCTGGCCTTCCTCCCGTGGCCGCAGGCCCTGCGGGGGGAGGTCGAACTGACCAGAGGCGAGACGGCCTGGGCCCAGGCTCGGCTCCGACAGGCCTTCGCTCGAGCCTGCCAGCTGTCAGATCCTTGCTATGAAGGCGCGGCCGGCCGAGGACTCGGCCTGCTCGCCGAGGCGACAGGGCAGACCGAGGACGCCTTCAGGCTTCTGGCCGAAGCGCGTCATCGCTGCACGAGACTGTCCGACGCCTACGTGTGGATGGAGGCCTCCATCCTCGAGGCTCTGAGCCGCCTCGGAGTCCGCCACGACCATCCGCATGCCGCACAGTGGGTGGAGGAGCTTCACCGGGTCGCTTCGCGGGCGGGCATGCAGGAGTTCGTGGTGCGTTCTCTGGCCTACGCCGGCCAGCTCGGCCAGGAGGGAGCCCATGATGCCGCGACCTTGATGTCCACCCAGATCGACAACCCCGCACTTCGCCGCATGCTGGAGCTCTCACGGAATGCCGGTTAGGTCAGTGAGCGTTCAACTACATGTGAAGAACATCGGATTTCTGTCTTTCGGTCACTGGAGCGACTCGCCGTACTCGCAGACCAGGTCCGCGGCGGACGTGCTCACGCAGTCCATCGACCTCGCGGTCGCCGCTGAGGAGCTGGGTGCCGACGGCGCCTATTACCGTGTGCATCACTTCGCGCGTCAGCTCGCGTCGCCCTACCCGTTGCTGGCTGCTGTAGCAGCGCGGACATCCCGCATCGAGATCGGCACGGGTGTGATCGACATGCGCTACGAGAACCCGCTCCACATGGCGGAGGACGCCGGGGCAGCTGACCTCATCTCCGGTGGACGGCTGCAGCTCGGCATCAGCCGTGGCTCGCCCGAGCAGGTCATCGACGGGTTCCGGTACTTCGACAACCACCCCGCGGACGGGGAGAGCGACGCCGACATGGCTCGCCGGCATACCGCGCGCTTGTTGCAGGTGCTGAGCGGAGAAGGCTTCGCCGAGCCGAACCCGCGGCCGATGTTCCCCAACCCTCCTGGGCTGCTGCGGGTCGAGCCACACTCTCCCGGCCTGCGCGAGCGGATCTGGTGGGGCGCGGGCACGCGTGCCACCGCCCGGTGGACCGGTGAGCAGGGGATGAACCTCATGAGCTCGACCTTGCTGACCGAGGACACGGGTGTTCCGTTCCATCAGCTGCAGGCGGAACAGATCCAGATCTTCCGGGACGCCTGGGCGGCAGCCGGCCACGCTCGCACCCCGCGAGTCTCCGTGAGTCGCAGCATCTTCCCCATCGTCAACGAGATGGACCGGCGGCTTTTCGGCACCCAGCAGGGCGGGTCGGACCAGGTGGGCTTCCTCGACGGTGGCATGGCGCGGTTCGGCAAGACCTACGCCGGGGAGCCGGACCGGCTCATCGCCGAGCTCGCCGACGACGAAGCGGTGGCCGCGGCGGACACCCTGCTGATCACCGTTCCCAACCAGCTCGGGGTCGACTACAACGCTCACCTCATGGAGAGCCTGGTGACCCACGTGGCTCCCGACCTGGGTTGGCGCCCGTCGCGAGCGACGGTCGGCGTCTAGGGGACCCACAGCCACGGCGGGCGTCAGGAGGAGCCAGACGAGCTCGTGACGCCCGCCGTACCCCACACGAGAGTCGTGAGGACGACCGCCCACACGCGGCCCACACCGCGCGGGTGAGCACTGTGCGCGGGCCTCGTCTACCCCGCCAGGCGCGGTTGGTCGCGCTATGTCACTGTTGATCGGTGAGCAGCCAACGGCGGATGCGGCAGAGGACTCTGCCCTACGGCGACCCTGATGCCTGAACTGGCCGGAGGCAGTCACCGGTTGAGTCGGCTCCTGGCGCCCACGTCGGTGGCCTTGCTCGGCGCTTCGACTGTCCCGAACGTCGCCGGCAACGACATGGTGCTGGAGCTGCAGGCCTCGCGCTTTCCCGGTCGCGTCTATCCGGTGAACCCTCGATACGACGAGGTTGAGGGCTATCCGTGCTACTCGTCCCTACGCGACCTGCCAGAGGTGCCCGACCTGGCCGTTCTCGGTGTGGGCAACTCGGCTTTGGAGGATCAGGTCCGTACAGCGAT
>NZ_DATFMA010000092.1:0-4245 GCF_035267225.1 Ornithinimicrobium sp. | reverse complement strand
CCAAGGTTGAGGTCGCCGGTTCGAGCCCGGTTGTCCGCTCTGAGGCTCAAGACCACCAGCCTCTGCACGGTGGAGTGGCCGAGAGGCGAGGCAACGGCCTGCAAAGCCGTCTACACGGGTTCAAATCCCGTCTCCACCTCGCGGCAGCACAATGCTTGACGCTCGGGCGATTGGCGCAGCGGTAGCGCGCTTCCTTGACACGGAAGAGGTCACTGGTTCGATCCCAGTATCGCCCACCGAGCAACAGTCATCCTCGCCTGCAGAGGCCCCGGTCCAAGGACATCTTCCTCGCTGATGAGGCTGCAGACCGAGCTGGGTCGCTTTCACAGCCCGAAGCTTCGGCGCACCCCGCCTTCAAACGCACGCTCTGGCATGAGGCGGCGCAGTCGCGGCAACCAGAGTGCATCTTGCCCCGCCCGGTAGCGGGCCCGTGGGCGTGGGGCGGCGACGACACGGCTGACGAGGGCAGCGACCCCGGCGGGGTCGCTGCCATGACGCAAGCCGTGATCGAGACTGACGTTCAAGGCCGAGCGGAGGGTGTCGTAGTCGGGGATCGGGTTCTGCGGGGGTGTGGTGTCCACGCTCATACCGGTGCGATGAAAGCCGGGTTCGATCACGCTCACGGCAATGCCCAGTGGCGCGACCTCGAATCTCAGCGCGTCGGCGTGGCTGGCGACGGCAGCTTTGCTGGCGGCGTACGTGGCCTCACCGGGTGTGGGCAGCAGCCCAGCGAGAGACCCGATCTGGATGATGCGTCCGGTTCGGCGGGGGCGCATGTGAACCAAGACCGCGCGGCTCATTGCGATCACCCCGAAGTAGTTGGTCTCGAAGACGGCTCGGGCGGCATCCTCGGACAGCTCCTCGTCCGGCCCCGTGGCGAGGACACCCGCGTTGTTCACGAGAACGTCGATGTGGCCGGCTCGAGTCACCACCTCCTCGACACAGCCTTGGACGCTGTCGGGATCGCGCACGTCCAGCGTCACCCCCGTGACGGCGGAGAAGCCGGCTCGCGGTTTCCGGCTGGCGCCGAAGGTACGGAAGCCGTCGGCAGCGAGCCGGCGAGCGATGTGGAGCCCTAGCCCGGAGGAGGCCCCGGTGACGAGGGCAACGCGCGTGCAGGTCTCGGCGGGTCCGACAACCGGGTTGGAGTGACTGCGGGTGGAATCAGCCATGAAGGCACGCTTCCTCGACGTGTATTGACATTGTCAATAGAGGCTCGCATGTGATGATTGACAGTGTCAACCAACACGCTAGGGTGGCTTCGTGCCCGCATCTGCCCCGTCGTCAGGTGAGACGTCCGCGTCCTCGCGCAAGCGCGTCTACTACGCCGGCGACCTGCGACGCGACCTCATGGACGCCGCCCTGGTCGCCGCGACCGAGTGTGGGCCGAGCCACGTCAGCCTGCGCGATCTCGCCCGCCGGCTGGGCGTGAGCCACGCTGCGCCCAAGAACCATTTCGCCGACAAGCGGGCCCTCTTCACCGCCCTTGCCGCCGAGGCACATCACAGACTCGCCGACTCGATGGACGACGCGATGCTCCGAGCCGATGCTGAGGACCCGGTGCAACGACTGCTCGCCTCCGGCCGGGCCTACCTCCACTTCGCTCGGCAGAAGCCGGGCTACTTCACGGTGATGTGGCAAGAGGACCTGCACGACCGCACCGACCCCGCGCTCCTCGCCGCCTCCGCGCGGACCTTCGGATCGCTGCTTGCCCTGGCCGGTGAGGTCACCACCTCACACCGGAACGGGGCCCTTGAAGGTCAGGACCCCGTCGCTGTGGCCCTGCTGGCGTGGACTCTCGTCCACGGACTTGCCGACCTGTCCGCCGGGGGAGCGATGGACGACGTCCCGGGCCCCCACGATCCGCACGAGTGGGACGAGGTGCTGCTCGGGCTTGTGCAAGGGCTACTCAACGGCCGCAGTGAGCCGCGTCCGTGAGGAGCCCGGCGGTAGCACGGCCCTCAGTCGTACCACCCGCACGCCGGCTGCGGTGGCTCAGGTCGAGGTGAGGCTCTCGTCAAAGAAGCTCGTGAGCTCTCCGGCCAGGACATCGGGATGGGTGAGCGGGCCGGCGTGTCCGGCGCCCGCAGACCACCCCACCAGTCCCACCGGCTCGGCAAGGCTCTCGACGTAGGGGGCGTAGTCGGCGCCGATCCGGTCGATCTGAACGTTCGGGTGGTCCCCACTGCGACATCGGCCCCGCATGCTCGGCAGATGACAGGTGAACCGGTCGGCCAGGTACGGGACGAGGGCCTGCCAGTCGAGGTCACCATCGCCCATCACCCCCTGCAAGAACACCAAAGGGGGACCCTGACCCTGCACCGCCGCGAGCAGCGACGCAACCATGGTGCTTGGCGCATGCGTGCCACGGGGCCACGTGGTCACTCGCGGACAGCACGCCTGTCCCCGCGCTACTGGCTGCAGTAGCCCCCGTCGATGGGCAGGCACACGCCTGTGATCATTGAGGCACCGTCGCCGAGGAGGAAGACGATCGGTGCGGCGATCTCGTCCTCGGTGGCCCAGCGGCCCAAGGGCATCGTCTCGAGGTACGGTCCTCCGACCTCGTCCTGTCCCCAGTGCCCAGCCGACATCGGGGTCATCACCACCGTCGGGTTCACAGAGTTGACCCTGATGTTGTGCTTGCCCAGCTCCAGAGCGCTGACCCGGGTGATGTTGTCCAGCGCCGCTTTGGACGAGCCGTAGGAGATGTGCCCGTGCAGGGCGACCAGGCTGGCCTGGGACGAGACGTTGACGATGGCTCCACCGCGGCCGAGCCGGATCATCGACCGTGACGCGTACTTGGTGACCAGCAGCGCGCCGCGGGCGTTGATGGCGATGACCTCGTCGAAGACGCTGATGTCGGTCTCCATCGGAGTGGCGATCTCACCTCCGTTTCCTCCGCAGTTGACCACCCCATACAGGTCAAGGCCCTCTATTGCGTCGCGGACACTGTCCTCCGAGGTCAGGTCGAACGCCAGTGTGCGGGCGCCCGTCTCCTCGGCCAGTGTCTCGAGGTTGCGCACGGAGCGCCCCGAGGCGGTGACGTCCGCGCCCGCGGAGACCAGCTGACGCACCGTGGCAGCGCCGATTCCACCACTAGCCCCGGTCACCAGCACGGGGCGTCCGTTGAAGTCACTCATGGTTCTCGGTCTCCTCGGAGAGGTCGCAGGGGTGGAGGGGTCAGACCAGCCTAGGGAATGTGTCGAGCGCTAGGTTGCTTGTGTGAGGATCATCGACGCCCGGGTGCGACTCCCGCAGGACCAGCGTCCAGCCGGCCGGTACGAGGCCCCGACCCGGCAGACCGAGCAGTACGACCGCGTACTCGGGCTGACCGACAAGATGAACTCCGGCACCCTCGAGGCTCTTCTGCGCGTCATGGACGCCCAAGGGATCGGCCGAGCCGTCATGCACGCGGAGTCCGAGGGCGGCGAGGACATGGACGCACTCAACATCGGCCTGCGTGGCGTTCTGGACGCTCACGCGGACCGGTTCGTCGGCATCGGCTCCGTCGACGTCGGCCAGCCCTTGCCGACCGCGATGGTGGCGCAGGCCATGCGCGCGGCCGACCTCGGGCTGCTGGGCATCTCGTTCCAGCCCGCCTTCTTCGGCCGCGACATCGATGCGCGCGAGCTGTACCCGCTCTACTCCCGGGCCGAGGAGATCGGCCTGGTCGTGGCCGTTCACACCGGCATCACCTACAGCCGGATGCACCCGCTGCGGCACGAGCGCCCCGAACTGCTTGACCAGGTGGCGTGTGACTTCCCGGACCTGCGTCTCATCGCCTGCCACGCCGGCTGGCCGTGGGCCACCGAGTACGCGGCGGTCGCCCGGCGACACCCGACGGTGTACCTGGAGTTCGGCGGGTTGGCCCCGAAGTACGTAGCCCGCCCCGGAACCGGGTGGGACGCGATCTTCGGGATGATGGCGAACGTCCTGCGCGACCAGGTCCTGTACGGCAGCGACTGGCCGGTGATGCAGCCGGAGCGTGCCCTGAGGGAATGGCGGGAGTCCGGCCTGCCCGACCACGCTCTCGAGGCGTTGTTCACCACGAACGCGCAACGGCTCTTCGGCCTCGACGCAGCCGGCAGCACCCGCACCGGACCGTGAACCCGACGCTGGCCGCCGAACTTCGAGCAGCGGCTGCCGTCTCACCCGACCGAGTCTTTCTGCGCACCGTGCACGACGAGCTCACCTACGCCCAGGCGGACGCGGCAGTGAGCGCGCGCGCTGCGGACCTGCGCGCGG
>NZ_DATFMA010000091.1:0-3433 GCF_035267225.1 Ornithinimicrobium sp. | reverse complement strand
GGCGATCGACCTCTTCGGTGATCGCGTTGAGGTGGCGTTCGCGTCTCACCACTAGCCGACGTGGGGCGCCGAGCGAGTGGTCACGTTCCTCAGCCAACAGCGCGACCTCTACGCCTACCTGCACGACCAGACGCTGCGGATGATGAACCAGGGGCTGACCGGCGCCGAGATCGCCGAGGCCATGGTGCTGCCCCCCGCGCTGGAGAAGGCGTGGCACACCCGTGGTTACTACGGGTCGGTCAGCCACAACGTGAAGGCGATCTATCAGCGCTATATGGGCTGGTACGACGGCAACCCGGCGCACCTGTGGCAGCACCCGCCGGTCGAGGCAGGGCGCCGGTATGTCAAGGCCATGGGGGGTGCAGACGCGGTGGTCGAGCAGGCGCGCGCGGCGGTCGACGAGGGAGACCTGCGCTGGGCGGCGGAGATCCTGAGCCACGTCGTGTTCGCGGAGCCGGGTCATGACGTCGCGCGTGAGCTGCTCGCAGACACGTTCGAGCAGCTCGGCTACGGGTCGGAGAACGGCACCTGGCGCAGCGTCTACCTCTCGGGCGCCACCGAGCTGCGGCACGGAACCTTCGGCACCCCGACGGTGACCGCCTCACCCGACATCGTGGCCAACCTGAGCCCGGAGATGCTCTTCGACGCTGTGGCGGTGCGGGTCGACGGCCCTCGCTGTTGGGACGAGCGCCTGACGCTCGACGTGCGGTTCAGCGATGCGCCGGGTCGCTACCGGCTGCAGCTGGCCAACGGCGTGTTGACCTACAGCACCGCCGACCGGCCGGACCCGGCCGACGCGAGGATGACCCTGCCGCGGGAGGCGTTGAGCGCGCTCGCGGGCGGAGCCACCGCGGACGCACTCGCCGAAGCCGGCGCGCAGCTCGACGGCGACGACACCGTGCTCACCCGCCTGTTCGCCGCCCTGGACGTGCCGGACCCGGACTTCGCGATCGTCACCCCATGAGACAGGGTCGCGGCGTGAGCCGCTCTCACGTGGCGACACACGAGATCAACGACGAGACGGACACCACCGCGGCCGCTCGCGCGCCTACGCATACGCCTGGGTCACGAGGGACGAACGGTGGCACTCAACATGTCCGACGCTCCCTCTGAGGGAGGTGAGCCCACTGCTTGGCTCCCAGGGGGATCGACCACCAGCCTCAGCTGACCGCGCAGGCTGAACCAACCGGGCAGGGACAGTGACCGGCTCCGCTTCAGCACTTCCTTGTCGTACATCGACAGGCTGCCCGCTACGTGCACATCACCGTGCGCGATCTCGATGAGCGTGCCGTGCTCGACGACGCCGACCAGAGCCTCGACGCTGATATCCAGTGCCACAGCGATCGTGACGGTGGTCAGTCGCACCGTCTCGAACAGAACCTCCACCGCAGGTTCGTGGTCGACGTGGATGTCGTGGTCGGCAAGGACCACGGTGACCCGGCTGCCCGGATGCTCGAGCGACTTCTCGGCCGCGGCGAGGAGGTCGCGGTGCGTGCGCCACGCGCCGACCAACGCCTCGCCGACGTCGAGGTCCACCAGCCGCTGGACCATCGAGGCCACCTGGTCGCTGACTGCTCCGGCGGCCGCGCGGCGGGCGAGGGGACCGAGGCCCGAGCGGGCGGTGAGGTTGTGCACGTTCAGCGCGGTGCGCACGATGGAGCCGCTCTGGTCCTCATCGCCGAACAGAAGCGTCCGGCTGGTGAGTAGTGCTGGTGTTGTCTCCGGGGCTGGAGTGTCCGTCATCATCATCACGTGAACTTCCTCGTCGAGTAGGTCCTCGGTCCACCTGGGTGTGGGACGAGCCGAATCATCACTGCCGCAGACTCTGGTGTCCTGAAGGAGACGTGCGGCCGCGACGGTAGGGCCTGCGCCGTGACCGAGCGGCCGGCCCAGGATCGGCCGCGTCGACGCCCCGTACGGGCACCGGCGAACACGGCGGCCGCTCCGGCGGCCAGGGCCACGCCACCCCACTGGCCCCAGCTGCTGTCGTCCTCCCTGGTCAACGGCTCGACGTTTCTCTCTGTGAGGACGACGGTGACGGCAGTGTCGCGCGGCACCACGGCTCCAGCCTGCGGATCCTGCTCGACCACAGTTCCTTCCGCTCCGCTGGACTCAGCGGTCAACCCGGAGCGCTTCAGAGCCAGCCGGGCATCTTGGAGGCTCCGGCCCAGCACCGTCGGCACGACGACCTCATCGTCAGTGGGTTCGCCGACCGTCACGCTGATCGTGCTGCCGCGCGGCGCGTCCTCCGCAGCAGCGGGGGCCTGCCCGATGATCGCCTCATTCGAGGGAACCGGGCCGAGGATGAGGTCGCGGCCCAACAGGTTGCGGGCCTCGGAGGGGGTGAGTCCCAGCAGGTTCGGCACCTCCACCAAGTCTGGCGGGACTCCGACCTCGACGGACACGACGCTGCCTCGCTCCACGGTCAGACCAGGAACAGGATCCTGTGTCTGCACGATGTCGTTCGCCGAGTCCTGGGACGCACTCAGACGCAGCCCGGCCTCGGCCACGACGCGTCGGGCCGTGGCCAGGTCTTGACCCACCAGGGTCGGCACCCCGACCCGCTCGGAAGGCGCCGAGATCAGCGTGAGCGAGACCGTGTCGTCGAAGGAAAGCAGCTCCCCGGCGGCGGGACGCTGACCGCGCACAGTGACCGAGGACGGCTCACCCGGGCCGAGACTGTCGACGTCAGTCAGGTCGTCGACCTCGACGGTGGCCAGGCCAAGGGCCCGCAGGTCCTCACGGGCCTTCTGCTCTGGCAGGCCGACGATGTCTGGCATGACCACCCCGATGGTCACCGGAAGGACGATATGGCTACTCCGCTCCTGCAGCTCGATCAGGTCACCCGGCTCCCGCTGCGGCGCGCTTTGGCTCACGACGACCGGCTCGACGTCCACATCCGCAGGAGCCTCGTTCTGCGCCGTGAGGACCCAGCTGTCGTCGAACTCGTGCAGTCTTGACTCGGCGTCCTGGACCGTCAGCCCGACGAGGTCCGGTGCTGGGGCGACCTCGACCAGCCCGACCAGCCCGACCAGCAGGACCACCAGCAACGCCACTGCCCGCGCGCCGGAAGGGTGACCGCCGGGCGGGCCATCATCTCCTCCGGGGAGGCTCATCAGATCGACGCCCATGGAAACCCGCCTACCCCGATCGACGCCCAGCCGGCTGCTTGTCGCGCCCGCCGCTGCGCCTGAGCTCGCGCTCGATGCCCCTGTAGAGACGGTCACCCCACGGCTTGCGCAGGTCCGGCAGGTTGGCGCCGTTCCGGGGCTCGACGAGGAACGCGCGGTAGGAGACGCCTCGCGCCACCATGTCCTCGGCCACCGCCCGCCTCAGGGGCGCTTGCTGGATGTTGGTTTCCTTGGCTCGGGCAACCTCGCGCTGAATGACGTCGAACATGGTCGTGACCCACAGCCATACGGGCGCGAGCAGC
>NZ_DATFMA010000090.1:0-49700 GCF_035267225.1 Ornithinimicrobium sp. | reverse complement strand
TGAGCTGGGCATCATGCCCGGCCACACCCCCGTCCTCGGTGTCCTCGTCGGTGGTGAGGTACGAATTCAAGCCTCCGGCGGCACCGAGACCGCCACCATCGACAAGGGGTTCGTCTCCGTCGACCACGACCGCGTCACCATCGTCGCGGAGCAGGTCGACGCCTCGAACATGAGCAGTTCCTCCGGCTGAGCGCAGGGGTGAGTTCAGTACTGCTCTACGTCGTCGCGATCGGCGTTGCGGTGCTGCTTCTGCTAGGGACGTGGGGCTGGACCGCCGTATCGTCGACCGGCACCCGCCGCTCGGGTGCGCGCCGGTTCCCCGCGGGCCTGCGGGCTGAGGACCACGATCGATGGACGATGGGGATGCTCGTCTACCAGGACGACCGGTTGCTGTACCGCAGACCAGGACCGTTGGGGCGTTCGCGGGCGCTGCGCTGGGACCGCTTCGACCTCGAGGTCGGAATCGGGTCGTGGATCGACGGGCAGGACATCTCGCAGCGGTTGCGAGGCGTGGAGATGGTGACCGTGCCGTGTCGCTACGGGGAACAGACCTTCGAGCTCGCGGTCAGTCCGGCCCGCTACACGGCCCTGCGCTCGTGGGTGGAGGCGGGCCCGCCCGGATGGAACGCGGGTGTGGCCTAAGGCTCCGACCCGTCCTCAGTCCTCCTGCTGCTCGCGGTCGTCGCTGTCCTCGTGCTCTGCGCGCGCATGCGTCTCGCGTCCGCCACCCGGAACCCAGAGGACGTCTCCGCCCGCGTTGTGGTTGGCCGCCCGCGACAGGATGAACAGCAGGTCGGACAGGCGGTTGAGGTAGGCCGCCGTCAGCGGGTTCACCCCGCCCTGGCCGGGAGGTGCCGCCTCGGGCGCGGGCTGCGTCCCGTAGACGTCGATCGCTGCCCAGACCGAGCGCTCGGCGCGACGCGTCACCGTACGAGCCACGTGGAAGGCCGCGGCCAGGGGCGACCCGCTCGGAAGCACGAAGGAGCGAAGGGACGAGAGTCCCTCGTTGAAGGAGTCGCAGTCGTGCTCGAGGTCGGTGACCCAGCGCGGGTGTACGCGCAGCGGCTGATGCTCGTACGTCGTCCGCAGGGGCGTGCACAGGTCGGCGCCGACGTCGAAGAGGTCGTTCTGCACTCGTCGCACTACATGCGCCATCGCGTCCGGGATGCCACCCGTGGTCGCGGCGATGCCCAGGGCGGCGTTGGCCTCGTCGGTGTCCGCGTACGCGACGAGCCGCGGATCGGTCTTCGAGGTCCGGCTGAAGTCGCCCAGGCCCGTGGTTCCGTCGTCTCCGGTGCGGGTGTAGATGCGCGAGAGAGTGACCATGAGCCCATCCTCGCAGCCGTCGTCCCGGGCGCGCGACGGCCTCAGCCGCCTCGGCCCCAGGCGCGGGCCAGGCGAGCCGCGATCTCCTCGACGCGGCCGGGGGCGGTGGCCAGGTTCACCCGGACATGGCCACCGCCCCCGGGCCCATAGCCGGCGCCCTGGCCGTCCAGGTGCACCCCCTCCGCGAGAGCCGAACCAGCCGCATCGGGCACCGTCAGCTCTGAGACGTCCAGCCAGGCCAGGTACGTCGCTTCCGCGCGTTCGATACGCACCTGGGGCACCGTCTCCGCCAGGGCTGCCCGGAAGAGACCGTGGTTGCTGGCAATGCGCGAGCGGACGCGGTCCAGCCAGGCGTCGCCGTGGAGGTAGGCCGCCACGGTGGCGCGTTGACCGAGGGTGGTCATCGAGTGGTTCAGCACCGGGTGCAGCGACGCGAGCAGAGCATGGTCACGGGCGCGGTGGCTGACCAGCTGGGCGCAACGCAGCCCGGGCATGTTGAACGCCTTGGTGGCCGAGACCAGAGTCGTGAGCGCGGCGTCCGGTGCGGCCACGGACGCGAAAGGCACGTGGGTATGGCCGGGCAGCGTCAGCCCGGCGTGGATCTCGTCGCTGACGACATGCAGGTCGTACCGCTGCGCCACCTCGCTCAGCGCGGTCAGCTCCGGCGCTGTATAGCAGCGGCCCACGGGGTTGTGCGGCTGGGCGAGTAGCAGTCCGCTCGCTCCCGCAGCGGCGTGGGCCTCGATCGTCTCGATGTCGAGGGTGAGCCGCCCCGGCCAGTCGTCGGCCGCACCCCGGCGCACGAGCGGCACCGGGACGACCGCACGGCCGCAGGACTCGGCCAGCACGTGGAAGGGCGCGTAGACAGGAGTGGGGACGAGGAGAGGACCCGGACGCATGGCGTGGCGCAGGGTCAGGGCCAGTCCCTCCATGACGTCCCCCACCAGCAACACCAGACCGGGGTCCACGGCCCCCGACCACTGTCTCTCGGCGAAGGCCGCAAAGGCCTGAGCCACCCGGTGGCGGTCACGCGGGTCGGGGTAGCCGAAGACCCCGAGCCCCACGTGCCTCTCCACCGCCCGTTGGATCGGCGGGGCGACAGCGAAGTCCATCTCAGCCACCCAGGCGGGGATGACCCACGACTCCTCCTGCGCCCACTTCAGGGGGCCGGCCTGGTGCAGGGTGGCCGGATCGAGGTCCACGAGGTCCACGAGGTCCATGAGCTCCACGTTGTCGTTGTCGGCGCCCACGGGCGTCAGCCGACCGCGGTGGCGGCCGCGCGACGCGGGTCGGCTCCCGCGCTGAGGGCGCCGTCCGGGTGACGCAGGGCGGCGCCCACCCCACCGAAGAACATCGCGTGGGGCTCATGCTCGTGCAGCGGCAGACCCACATCCTCCAGCACCGCGGCGAGGTCGGGATCGCGCTCGTAGTCGATCCGCACCGATCCGTCGTCGAGATGACGGACGTGCATCCGCGGTCGGTCGATCGCTTCCTGGAGGGACTCGCCGTGAACGCAGACGTGCAGGAGCACCTGGGCCAGTGCGGTGGTGATGCGGTCGGCACCGGGCGTCCCGATGGACAGCACGGTCCCGTCGGGGTGTTTCGCCGTGGTGGGCGCCATGTTCGAGGCCATCCGGGTCCCGGGTCGCAGCGAGTGCATGCCGCGGCGGTTGAGCTCTGGCTCGCCCAGGGCGTTGTTGGCCAGCATGCCGGAGCCCGCGACCGTCATCCCCGACCCGTAGCCGGAGGAGGCCGTGATGGCACACGCCATCCCCTCGCTGTCCACCACCGAGACGTGAGCGGTCGAGGCCGGGGTGGGGAGCACATCGCCGGAGCTCCGGGCGATCTGCGCCAGAAGATCGCTGCCCGCGGCCTCGAGGTCGGATGCGACGTCCATCCTCGACAGGCGGATGTCCAGCACGCGGCGCATCACCGTGGCGGCATCCTTGGCGGTGACCGGTCGCTGGTCTGCGCTGCCCAGCAAGCGCACCATCGCCGTGAGCACTGGGCCGCCGATCGCCGGGGGCGGGTTGCACGCCAGGTCCCAGTCGCGTAGCCGGGCACGCAGCGCGTCGCGCACCACCGGCGTGTAGGCAGCGAGGTCGGCCCGGGTGAGCAGGCCGCCTCGGGCCTGCACGTCGTCGGCCAAGGCGTGGCCCACCTCGCCGGTGTAGACCACCGAGGCTCCCTCGGCCGCGATCACCTCCAGGGTCGCCGCCAGGTCGGCGTCCACGATGAGGTCGCCGGCCCGCAGCGGCGCGCCCTCCCGGGTGTAGACGTCCCGGGTGACCGGGTCCCAGGCGAAGATGCTGTCGGCCACGAGACTGCTGTAGGTCTCGGCCGTCCGGCTCACGCAGAAGCCGTGGTCGACCGCTCGCACGGCAGGGGCGAGCAGGTCGGCCCAAGGCGCCGCTCCGAAGCGGTCGTGGGCCCAGCCCATCGCGGCGAACATGCCCGGGGTGGCCACCGAGCCGGGCCCCGCGTACGTGGTCAGACCGCCGCCGTAGGTGGTCACGCACTCGATCAGGCCCTGCCCGAAACGATCGCGGGATGCCCCCCGACCGGGCATCTCGACGTTGCCGTCTACGACCACCGGCGAACCGTGCTCGGGCCACAGGTTGATGTAGCAGCCGCCCAGTGGACTGATGATCCCCGGTTCGGTCACGGAGGCGGCGACCATGGCCGCCACGGTGGCGTCCAGGGCGTTACCGCCATCGGCCAGCACCTCCAGCGCCGACTGGGTCGCGGTCGGGTTGGGCGCGGCGATGGCAGCGCGTCGGGTCATCGGTGCATTGTGCCTCATCCGCCGAGCCCGAAGACCACCTCAGGACGAGCGGTGGTCGGCGTCAGAACAGGCGCTGCTCAGCGTCGTCGAGGCCCCGAAGGGCCTCGTAGTCCAGCGTGACGCACCGGATCCCGCGGTCGGTGGCCAGGACCTTGGCCTGTGGCCGAATCGCCTGGGCGGCGAAGACACCCCCGACCGGGCGCAGGTGGGGGTCGCGGTTCAGCAGCTCCAGGTAGCGGGTCAGCTGCTCCACGCCGTCGATGTCCCCGCGACGTTTGATCTCCACGGCGACCGTCTGCCCGTGCTCGTCACGGCAGAGGATGTCCACCGGACCGATCGCCGTCGGGTACTCGCGCCGCAGCAGGCGATAACCCTCGCCGAGGGTATGGATGTGCTCGGCCAGCAGCTCCTGCAGCTGCGCCTCCACGCCGCTCTTGACCAACCCGGGGTCGATCCCGAGGTCGTGCGCCGTGTCGCTGAGGATCTCGAAGAGACGGATGCGCAACGTCTCCTCGCGCTTGGCGTGTTGCACCAGCCATACCGCGCATACCCCCTCGGCGGCCTCCAGGTCGCCGGGCTCGAGCTCGACGAGCCGGCACGGGGGCGACATCCAGTTCAACGGCTTGTAGGAGCCGCCGTCGGAGTGGACCAGCACCGAACCGTCGGCCTTGAGGACCAGCAGGCGGGTCGCCGTGGGCAGATGAGCCTCGAGGGCGCCCTGGTAGTCCACGTTGCACCGAGCTATGACCACGCGCACGCCCACCGACTGTAGTGCCTCGGCGCCCCGCGCCGCCGTGGCAGGATCGGTGCATGCCGCGGTCCAACCGCCCGCGCCGTCGCCCGGGTCAACGCGGGGCCCCGGCGCGCGCCCCCGGCGCGGGTGCCGAGCGGCCCCCGAACACCGTGCGCTTCGCCGGGACCCTGTGGACGGTGCGCGAGGTGCGGGGGAACGACTCGGGGCGTGCCTTCCGATGCCCCGGCTGTCAGCAGCAGGTGCTCGCCTCCACGCCCCACACCGTGGCCTGGCCCAGCCAGACCATGCACGGGGTGGAGAACCGTCGGCACTGGCACACCCGCTGCTGGGCTGCCCGCGAGCGTCGCAAGCCGGGAGGCTCTTTCGCCTGAGCGGCCTGCGCGCCGCACTACAGTGAGGCGCCATGAGCGGCACCGATCAGATCCGGTCGAACACCGTCCTCGCCGCGCGCCGGGAGGACATCGAGCTGCACACCGCCGACGGGGTGAGGCTGGTCGGAGAGCTTGCCCTGCCGCTGGAGCGCGAACCCGTGGCCACGCTGGTGACGTTGCACCCGTTGCCGACCGAGGGCGGGTATATGGACTCGCACGTGCTGAAGAAGGCCTCCTACCGTCTACCGGCGCTGGCCGACGTGGCCGTGTTGCGCTTCAACACCCGGGGCACCTCCTCGCCGCGGGGAAGGAGCGAGGGAACATTCGACGAGGGAGGGGACGAGCGGTTCGACGTGGCGGCGGCGATCGAGTACGCCGAGTTCCACGAGACGCCCAGGCTGCCACGCCGGTGGCTGGTGGGCTGGTCGTTCGGCACCGACCTGGCCCTCATGCACGGGGCCGATCCCTCCATCGAGGGGGCGATCCTGCTGAGCCCGCCGTTGCGTAAGGCAGGGCGTGAGCACCTCGAGCACTGGGCCGACTTCGGTCGGCCGGTCGTGGCGTTGGTGCCCGAGCACGACGACTTCCTGCAGCCCGGTGAGGCAGCTGAGCGCTTCGCACCGTTGAGGCAGGCTGAGGTGAAGGGGATCGAGAGCTGCAAGCACCTGTGGGTCGGGGAGAAGATGGTGCGCCGGGCCCTGAACGAGATCGTGTCGGTCGTGGCTCCCGAGGTGGGGGAGCTGCCCACCGAGGTCGACGCCGACCTCGTGGTCGGTGAGTCCTCGGCTCGCTAGCTCGCGTCCTCGGGTGAGGTCGTGCTGGGCTGGACCAGCTCGATGAGCACCCCGCCGGTGTCCTTGGGATGGGCGAAGTTGATCAGGCTCCCGCCGGTCCCGCGCCGGGGGCTGTCGTACAGAACGCGGACTCCGTCCTCACGCAGGCGGGCCGCCGCGGCCTCGACGTCGCGCACCCGGTAGGCGAGCTGCTGCAGTCCCGGCCCGCTGCGCTCCAGGAACCGTGCGATGGCGCAGTCCGGCCGCAGCGGTGCCAGCAGCTGGACGGCGGCTCCGTTCCCGCCGGCGGCGGGGGTCAGCATCGCCTCGACCACCCCCTGGTCCTCGTTCTCCTCGCGGTGGGTCACCCGGAGCCCGAAGGTCTCGCAGTGGAAGGCGATGGCCGCGTCCAGGTCGGGTACCGCGATGCCGACATGGTCGACGGCTTGCACCAGGGCACTCAGGTCCGCAGTCATGCCGGTGAGGGTACCGGCCGCGGGGCAGCGTACGGTTTCGGCCATGAGCGAGCTCGTGGTCCAGGACGCTCGCATGGTCCCGCTGGACCCGACAGGACGGGCGGGCCAGGACGAGAGCGGAGCAACCCGGGACTCCGGTGCGACGGTCGACATCCGGATCCGCGACGGACGCATCGACGAGGTGGCACCGGGCGGCAGCCTCAGGCCCGGGGCCTCGGTGCCCGTGCTCGCGGCCCAGGGTCGGTGGGCCCTGCCCGGCCTGTGGGACCACCACGTGCACATGACGCAGTGGGCGCTGTCGTACAGCCGGCTGGACACCTCAGCGGCGGCGGACCCGGGCCATGCCTGCCGCCTGGTGGCTCAGGCTCTGCGGCACGGAGCGGCGCACACGCCCACGGGGATGCTGACCGGATGGGGCCATCGGCTGGCCGAATGGCCGCGGCAGCCCACGGTGGCCGAGCTGGACGCCGTCTCCGGATCCACCCCGGTGGTCCTGATCAGTGGCGACGGCCACCACGGCTGGGTGAACTCGGCGGCGCAACGGCTGCTCGGCGTCTCACCGCGTCAGGACGTGGTCGCCGAGGAGGAGTGGTTCGACCTGTACGGGACGCTGGACTCGCTGCCCGGCGCGGAGGCGGAAAGCGAGGCCGGGATCCCGCTGGCCGTGCAGCGCGCCCGGGAACGCGGGGTAGTGGGCATCGTCGACCTGGAGTTCGCGCGCCCGTGGGAGCAGTGGCCGCAACGGTACGCCGCGGGGGTGGGCCCGTGGCGCGTTCGCACCGGGGTCTACCCGGCCCGCCTGGAGGAGATCATCGCCATGGGGTGGCGCACCGGCACGACCCTGCCCGGCACCGGCGGCATGGTGACGCAGGGGCCCCTGAAGATCATCTCCGACGGTTCGCTGAACACGCGCACCGCCTGGTGCTGCGAGCCGTACGCCGACGGCGGCGACCTCGCCGACCCTGCCGGCAAGGCCAACCTGAGCGTGCACCAGATGGTCGAGCTGGTCGCCCGTGGTCACGCACACGGCCTCTCGGCGGCGTTGCACGCGATCGGTGATGCTGCGGTCAGCGCGGTGCTCGAGGTGTTCGAGGTGACCGGCGCCCGGGGCACCATCGAGCACGCCCAGCTGCTGCGGCCGGCCGACCTGCCCCGCTGGGCCCGGCTGCCGGTGACGGCGAGCGTGCAGCCGGCGCACCTGCTGGACGACCGCAGCGTGACCGAGCACTGCTGGCCCGACCGCGCGGAGCGCTCGTTCATGGTGGGTGGGCTGCTGCGTGCCGGGATCCCGGTGGCGCTGGGCTCGGACGCGCCGGTCGCGCCGTTGGACCCCTGGCTCGCGATGGCCACGGCGGTGCACCGCGGTCCGCCGGCGGAGCCCGGCTGGCACGAGGAGCAGGCCATCAGCGCCCGCGAGGCGCTCGCGGCCAGTGTGGACGGCCAGCGTCTCGCTCCCGGCGCCCGGGGAGACGTGGTGCTGACCGACGCCGACCCCCTCGGCCGGTCCGGTCGGGCCGGCCGGCCCTCGGGTGAGGTGGCCGAGAGCCTGCGCGCGATGTCCGTCGCTGCCACCGTCATCGGGGGCACGGTGAGCGTCGGCGAGTCGTTGCTGCGCTGACCTGCCGTGCGCTGCTGCTTCGCGGGCCTGACGGCGTCGGGTCGGCGATACAGTGATCGCCATGTCCGTCATCGCAGCCGGGGCACGCACCCCGATCGGCCGACTGCTGGGCTCGCTGAAGGACTTCTCGGCGGCCGAGCTGGGCGGCATGGCCATCGCTGGGGCGCTGCAACGGTCAGGCGTCGCCCCCTCCGAGGTCGACTACGTGATCATGGGGCAGGTCCTCACCGCCGGCGCCGGCCAGATCCCGGCGCGTCAGGCTGCGGTGCACGCCGGCATCGGGATGGACGTCCCGGCCCTGAGCATCAACAAGGTGTGTCTGTCCGGCCTCGACGCCATCGCTATGGCCGACCAGCTCATCCGAGCCGGTGAGTTCGAGGTCGTGGTGGCCGGCGGCCAGGAGTCGATGACGAACGCCCCGCACCTGTTGCCCCGTTCCCGTGCGGGGTACAAGTTCGGCGACGTCACCCTGCGCGACCACATGGCCGTCGACGGCCTCTGGGACGTCTTCACCGACCAGGCGATGGGCAGCCTCACCGACGCGGTCAACCGTCCCTCCGCCGACACACACCGGTTCAGCCGCGATGAGCAGGACGCCTACGCCGTGCGCAGCCACCATCGCGCGGCGGCCGCCCGGGACGACGGGAGGCTGGCCGAGGAGATCGTGCCGGTCCCTGTCCCGCAGCGCCGGGGAGACCCTGTCCCGTTCGAGAGCGACGAGGGCATCCGGGAGAGCTCCAGCGTGGAGGCACTCGCCGCTCTGCCCCCCGCCTTTCACCCTGACGGCACCATCACGGCGGGCTCCGCCTCGCCCATCAGTGACGGGGCCTGTGCCGTGGTGGTGATGAGCGAGTCCAAGGCCGAGGAGCTGGGCGTGCAGCCCCTGGCCCACATCGGCGCCCACGGCGTGGTCGCGGGGCCGGACTCCAGCCTGCAGAGCCAGCCCTCCCGGGCCATCTCGGCAGCCTGCGCCAAAGACGGCATCGACCCGGCCGGGCTGGACCTGGTCGAGGTCAACGAGGCCTTCGCGGCCGTGGCCCTGGCCTCGATGACCGACCTCGACATGGACGCGGAGCGGGTCAACGTCAACGGCGGGGCCATCGCGATGGGCCATCCGATCGGCGCGTCGGGAGCCCGGATCACCCTGCACCTGGCGATGGAGCTGGCCCGGCGTGGGGGAGGGACCGGTGCGGCCGCCCTGTGCGGCGGTGGTGGGCAGGGCGACGCGCTCGTCCTGCGCGTCGGGCATGCGTAGAGCCCGGGAGGTCGATGTCCGTGCGTGGGTGGCCTCGGCTCGGGAGGGTTCGCCCCGGGCCGTCGCGCGGCTGATCACTCTGGTCGAGAACTCCCACCCGGCCCTGCCCGAGGTCATGGCGGTCCTGGCGCCGCATACCGGTCACGCCTGGCTCATCGGGCTGACCGGGAGCCCAGGCGTCGGGAAGTCCACCACGACGACCATGCTGGTGCGCGCGTTCCGCGACGAGGGGCTGCGGGTGGGGGTCCTCGCGGTTGACCCCTCCTCGCCCTTCTCGGGGGGCGCCCTGCTGGGCGACCGCGTCCGGATGAGCGACCACGCGCTGGACACGGGTGTCTACGTGCGCTCCATGGCCAGCCGGGGGCACCTGGGTGGGCTGGCCGCGGCGACACCCCAAGCGTTGCGGGTCTTGGACGGGGCCGGATGTGACGTCGTCATCGTCGAGACGGTGGGCGTGGGGCAGAGCGAGGTGGAGGTGACCGGCCTGGCGGACACCACCGTCGTGCTGCTCGCCCCGGGCATGGGCGACGGTGTGCAGGCGGCCAAGGCGGGCATCCTGGAGGTCGGGGACGTTCTCGTGGTGAACAAGGCCGACCGCACCGGCGCCGACTCCACGGCGCGCGAGCTGCGCCAGATGATCTCCCTCGGCGACCGCACCCAGCCCGGGATGTGGCGACCGCCGGTGCTCAAGACGATGGCCGACCGTGGCGAAGGCCGCGAAGAGCTGGTGGCCGCCTTGCGCAAGCACCGCGACCACACGCGAGCCTCGGGGGAGTGGCAGCGCCGGCGGGTGAGCAGGGCCGAGCGCGAGGTCGAGGCGATCGCGCTGGCTCGTCTGCGCGAACGGATGCGTGGCCTGCCCGACGGTTCCTCGCTGCATGAGGTGGCCGAGCGGGTGGCCGCCGGAGACCTCGACCCCTACGCCGCCGCTCGGCAGGTGCTGGATGGCTAGGTTCTTCGACGCCGCAGACGGCGGACCGCTCCGCCTCGAGCTGCGCAGTCTCGACGGTCGCGACTTCACCGTCCTGCGGCGGATCGGCTACGACAGTGACCGCCACGCCGAGCCGTTCGTGGTGCCCGCGGACCGCGAGACGTTCGCCACCGACCTCGCGTCGGTACCCCGGCTGCTCACCTGGCTGGTCCCCCGCAGCGGGGTCTTCCTCCCGGCCGCGGTGCTGCACGACGCACTCACCGAGCCGGGTCAGCACCTCGGCCCGGAGGTCGACCGGGTCGAGGCCGACCGGCTCTTCCGGGAGGCGATGATCGGGCTGGGCACCGGCACAGTGCGGGCATGGCT
This sequence comes from Ornithinimicrobium sp., assembly GCF_035267225.1. Classification (GTDB taxonomy): domain Bacteria; phylum Actinomycetota; class Actinomycetes; order Actinomycetales; family Dermatophilaceae; genus Ornithinicoccus. The sequence continues at coordinate 39,045 of NZ_DATFMA010000090.1, read as the reverse complement.
GATGTGGTCGGCGGTCACGGCCACCACGATGTGGCTGGCGCCGCAGCTCACCCGCCGGGTCGCGCTCGTGCTCACGCTCGGGTTGGTGCTCGTCCTCGGGGGACTGGCCACCCTCGACCTGTTGGACCTGTGGGACGTGCTTCCGTGGATGGGGCAGCGGCCCCTCGTCGCCGAGCTGGTGTGGGGTGCCGTGTTCGCCGTGTTGGTGCCCTGGGTCCTGTCGCTGACCTGGGGCCGGCTCTGGCCGGCCGGAACGATCCTCGGGGTGGCCCTGGCTCTGCTCTGGCACATCACCGCCGTGCTGGCCGGGCTCTACTTGACCTACCTCGCGTTGGAACGGGCGGTCAGCGGGCCGGCCGGGGCCCGCGGCGAGCACGCGCGCTGGTCGCCGCCCGGCTAGCGCAGGCGTCTAGCCGACCAGACCCAGGAAGTTGAGCACGAACAGCACGGCGAAGCCGCCGAGGTAGACCAGACCTGCGTAGGACAGAACCCGCAGCCCTGGGCTGAGCGTGCTCTCACCACGCACCAGACTGAAGTTGAGCCACGCGAAGATCGGGGCGGTGATGAAGGCACTGATCATGGCGAAGGTCAGCATCGCGGCCAGCGAGGAGCTCATGGCGAGAATGATGACCAGCCCGAGGCCCGCGATGACCGTCAGCCAGATGTTCAGCGACCGCTTGCTGAAGTCGGACTGCCCGCGCAGCAGTCGCAGCGACTCGGCGCACGCCCGTGAGTAACCGTCGACCACGGTGATCACCGTGCCGTACATGCACGCGAACGCGATCACCGACATGAGCGGCACGGCCCACTGGCCGATGGCGGTGCCGTACATCGCGAGCAGCTGGCCGACGTAGGCGCCCCCTTCGTTGGCCACCTCCACGCCGGAGCCGTACTGCACGAGCGCCCCCAGGGCCAGGAAGAACAGGGCCAGCCCGGCTGAGGTCACATAGCCGACGTTGAAGTCGAACAGGACGTCCTTGATCTTGCTGGGACTGATCTCCTGCTTGGCCCTGATCCACAGCGAGTTCAGCGCGCTGATCTCGATCGGCGCCGGCATCCACCCCATGATGGCCACCAGGAACGGCAGGGTCGCCCAGGTCCATGGTGAGGGCTCGACGAAGTCGGCGGCGCGGGCCGACCCCGCCGACGCCGCCATGAACGTGGCCACCACCGTGGCGAGGGTGAGCGTGAGGATGATCAGCTTGGTGACCTTGTCCAGCGCCCGGTAGTGCCCGGCGACGAGCAGCAGCCACGCGGAGGCCATCATCACCGTCGCCAGGACGGGGATGCTGCCGGACAGGCTGTCCGGCAGCATGAAGCCGAGGATGACCGCGCACAGCAGACCGACCCCGGCGGTGGAGATCACCGAGGAAACCGAGGCCAGTGCGAAGAAGATCCACAGGTAGGCCCGCCCCTTGGCGGCGTATCCCTCGACCAGGGATCGGCCGCTCTCCATGGTGTACTGCGGCCCGAACCGGAAGAAGGGGTACTTCAGCAGGTTCGCGAGCACGACCACGAACGCCAGCTGCCACCCGAAGCGGGCCCCGGCCTGGGTCGAGGAGATGAGGTGGGACCCGCCGATGGCGGCCGAGGCCATGAGGATCCCCGGACCCAGGGCGGCCAGGCGAGCTGCCCACACACCGGGTTCGGCCGTGCTGGACGGGGAGGAGATGGTCGCGTCGGTGCGGGCCATGTGGGAAACCTAGCAGCGGGAGCCAGGCTAGGGTGGCAGGCGTGTCCAACGGCGCCGTTGACTCCGACCATGCACCCACGCCCCGGGCCACCGGGCGCGCGGCCTGGGAGGCGCGCTACGCCCAGGCGCTCGCCGAGGGGCGGGTCCGCGAGGCCGACTTCACCACCCTGTCCGGCACCCCCGTGCAGCCGGTCTACGGGCCCAGCAGCGAGGTCGAGGCGGTCGACGAGCGTATGGAGCGGATCGGCTGGCCGGGTCAGTTCCCGTATACGCGGGGCCTGCACGCCACCGGCTACCGGGGCCGGGCGTGGACGATCCGGCAGTTCGCCGGCTTCGGCAACGCCCGGCAGACCAACGAGCGGTACAAGATGATCCTGGCCCACGGTGGGGGAGGGCTCTCGGTGGCCTTCGACATGCCCACCCTCATGGGCCGGGACAGCGACGACCCGCAGTCTCTGGGCGAGGTCGGGCACTGTGGGGTGGCGATCGACTCGGCGTCGGACATGGATGAGCTCTTCCGCGACATCACCCTGTCGGACGTGACGACCTCCATGACCATCAGCGGACCCGCCGTCCCGGTCTTCTGCATGTACCTGGCGGCGGCCGAGCGCCAAGGGGTCGATGTCTCCACGCTCAACGGCACGCTCCAGACGGACATCTTCAAGGAGTACATCGCCCAGAAGGAGTGGCTCTTCCCGCCACAGCCACACCTGCGGCTGATCGGGGACCTGATCGAGTACACCTCCAGCACGATCCCGGCCTACAAGCCGCTGTCGGTCTCCGGCTACCACATCCGGGAGGCGGGGGCCACGGCCGCCCAGGAGCTGGCGTTCACCCTCGCCGACGGGTTCGGCTACCTCGAGCTGGGGATGGCTCGGGGTCTGGACATCGACGTCTTCGCCCCCGGCCTCTCGTTCTTCTTCGACTCCCATCTCGACTTCTTCGAGGAGATCGCCAAGTTCAGGGCAGCTCGCCGCATCTGGGCGCGGTGGACTCGCGACGTCTATGGCGCGAGGACCGCCAAGGCCATGTCGCTGCGGTTCCATACCCAGACGGCGGGGGTCTCGCTGACCGCGCAGCAGCCGATGAACAACGTGGTGCGGACCACCACCCAAGCCTTGGCCGCGGTACTGGGCGGGACGAGCTCGCTGCACACCAACGCCATGGATGAGACCCTGGCTCTGCCCAGTGAGCAGTCCGCGGAAGTGGCGCTGCGCACGCAGCAGGTGTTGATGGAGGAGACCGGGGTCGCCAACGTGGCCGACCCGCTGGGCGGGTCCTGGTACGTCGAGGCCCTCACCGACGAGATCGAGCGGCAGGCCGAGGAGATCTTCGCGACCATCCGAGCCATGGGTCAGAGCGAGGCGGACGGGGGCGGCGCCGACGTCGGCAAGGCCGCGCACCCCGTGGGGACGATGACCTCGGGCATCCTGCGGGGCATCGAGGACGGATGGTTCTCGGCTCAGATCGCCGAGGCCGCGTTCGACTACCAGCGCCGGTTGGAGGCGGGGGAGAAGAAGATCGTCGGGGTCAACTGTCACACCGCCTCGGTCAGCCACGAGCTGGAGATCATGCGAGTGAGCCATGAGGTCGAACGCGAGCAGAGCACCATGGTCGCCGCCCGCCGGGGGGCCCGGGACGAGGCTGCCGTGCAGCACGGCCTGCGGGCGCTGCGGGACCGGGCACTGGGCACCGGCAGCATGATCCCGCCGATGTTGGACGCGGTCCGCGCCGAGGCCACGCTCGGTGAGATATGCGACATTCTGCGCGAAGTGTGGGGCACCTACTCCGAGCCGGCGAGATTCTAGACGAGACGAATTTCGTGGCCACCGCGGGCGGTGTCTACCCTCGCTGGGTGACACGTTCTCGCCTCGCCGCCGCCGCGGCGCTGTCCGCCCTGTTGTTCGCCTCGGCCTGCAGCGATACCGATGACGGAGGCTCCGAAGGCTCCTCGTCCGGCTCCGGCGGCTCCGACTCCGGCTCGCAGACCTCCTCCGCCGCAGAGTCGGACACCGTCACCGCCGCACCCGAGGGTGTCGCCTCGGTGAGCCTGGAGGAGGCTCAGGACATCGCGACGAACCTGTTGAGCACGGCGGCTCAGGTGCAGAACGGTGACGGCGAGGAGATCGCGGACGACGCCGAGTCCGCCTACCGGGGGCACACGTACTACGCCGCCTTGGCGGCTGACGAGCTGGAGGCCGTCGAGGGCAAGCCGGAACGCCGAGACCTCATCTCCGACCCCGTCGAGCCCAACGTGCTGGCCATCAGCCGCGAGGACGGTCAGTCCCCCCTGCTCATCCTGGTGCAGACGGTGCCCGACTCCGGCGCGCCAGAGCTCTTCGTGCTGTCCAGCCCCGACGACGACCCCGACAGGTTCCGGATCGCGTGGTGGGCTCCGATGCTGCCGGGCACCGACATCGGGTCCTTCGACCGGCGCAGCGTCGGCAGCCCGGTGGTGCGCCAGGGGGCGGGAGACCTGTCGCGGTCCCCGAGGCGGGCCTTCACCCAGCTGGCTGAGCTCGTCGACTACCCGCGCGCCGAGGACCCTGCGCAGATCAAGACCAACGGCTACGCCCCGCAGGTGCGTGAGGCGGCGCAGAAGCAGGCCGATGAGGTGTCCGAGCAGGCCCGGTTCAGCGAGAAGAACGCGCTGAGGACACAGACGTACACCTTCTACCGTGAGGACGGCTCGGCCGTCTCGTTCGCCGCCCTGAAGCGCGAGTCGGAGTTCGATGTGCGCGACGGGATGGAGCTGACTCCGCCGGAGGCCTTCCTCGCCTTCGAGGATGATGAGTCCATCACCGCGCGAGCCCGGCTCGACTCCTATGTCTACGCCGCACTGACCATTCCCCAGGACGACTCGCGGCCGGAGATGATCGCCGCCCGTGAGCAGCTCATCAACGCCGCTGGGTCCTGAGAGCCCAGACTCAGGCCTGCAGCCGCGTTCGGCTAATGCGGGCCGGATCGGCGACAATGGGAACATGACACAGCAGCCCCTGAGTGCCGCGGCCATGCGCGGCGCGGTCGACCTGTCCTCCCTGGCCAAAAAGCCCACGCCCGACGCGTCGGGCTCCCAGGCGGGCGCGGAGGGCATGGTCGAAGCGACGGACCAGACGTTCGAAGCCGTGGTCAACGCCACCACCTCGGTCCCGGCGGTGATGGTGGTCTGGAGCCCGCAGGTCCCGGAGTCCCGGCAGCACGCGGAAGCGCTGGTCGGACTGTCACGCGAGTACGAGGGTCGCTTCCAGGTGGTCGGTGTCGAGCTGGACCGGAACCCGGGGATCCTTCAGGCGCTGACCCCGATGCTGCAGCAGACCTTCGGCCAGGTCGACGCGCTGCCCATCGTGCTCGGCCTGGTGCAGGGGCAGCCGATGCCGTTCTACCTCGGCGTCCAGGAGATGAGCGCGTTACGCCCGCTGATGGACAAGTTCCTCGAGGCGGCGGCCCAGCAGGGGGTGACCGGGCGTGCGGACGTCGGGCTCGCAGACGACGCGGCCGACGAGGAGCAGGAGCCGGAGGTCCCGCCGCTGCACGCCGAAGCCGTCGAGGCCATCGACCGTGGCGACTTCGAGGCGGCCGCCGCGGCCTACAGCGCGGCTCTGCGACAGGACCCTGCGGACGAGGAGGCCCGCCTCGGCCTGGCGCAGGTGACGCTGATGCAGCGCACGGCGACGATGGACCCGGTGCAGGTGCGCCGCGAGGCCGCGCAGGCGCCCACCGATGTCCCGGCCCAGTGTGCGGCCGCCGACCTGGAGCTCGTCGGCGGCCACGTCGAGGATGCCTTCGCCCGGCTGGTCGACCTGGTGCGCCAGACCACCGGCGACGAGCGGGCCGCCGCTCGGGATCACCTCTTGGCGCAGTTCGACGTCGTCGGCACGACCGACCCGCGGGTGAGCGCGGCCCGTCGCGCCCTGACCAACGCGCTGTTCTAGCTCGCGCGGGCTAGCCGGACGAGGTGCCCAGGGCGTCGTCCACCACCTTCTGGGCGTCCTGCTGGACCCGCTCGAGGTGCTCGGGGCCCTGGAAGGACTCGGCGTAGATCTTGTAGACGTCCTCGGTGCCCGACGGCCGCGCGGCGAACCAGGCGTTCTCGGTCAGCACCTTGATCCCGCCGATCGCCTCGCCGTTGCCGGGAGCCTCGGTCAGCACCTGGGTGATGCTCTCCCCAGCGACCTCGGTGGCCGTGATCGAGTCGGCGGACAGCTCCTTCAGCTTGGCCTTGGCCTCCCGGTCGGCGGGCGCGTCGATGCGGGCGTAGGCGGGGTCGCCGTACGTCGAGGTGAGCTCCCGGTAGCGCTCCGAGGGGGTGGAGCCGGTCGTGGCGAGGATCTCCGAGGCCAGCAGGGCCAGGATGATCCCGTCCTTGTCCGTGGTCCAGACCGACGCGTCGTGGCACAGGAACGAGGCGCCCGCTGACTCTTCGCCACCGAACCCGATCGTGCCCTCGAGCAGGCCGTCGACGAAGAACTTGAAGCCCACCGGCACCTCGACGAGCTTGCGGCCCAGGCCGTCGGCGACGCGGTCGATCATGCTGGAGGAGACGAGCGTCTTGCCGATCGCCACCTGGTCGCCCCACTGCGGGCGAGCGCCCCCGTAGAGGTAGTCGATGGCCACGGCGAGGAAGTGGTTGGGGTTCATCAACCCGCCGTCGGGCGTGACGATGCCGTGCCGGTCGGCGTCGGCGTCGTTGCCGGTACTGATCGCGAAGTCGTTCTTCGCCTTGATCAGGGAGGCCATCGCGTGGGGTGAGGAGCAGTCCATCCGGATCTTGCCGTCACCGTCCAGCGTCATGAACCGCCAGGTCGCGTCAACGAGTGGGTTGACCACCTTGAGGTCGAGGTCGTAGGTGTCGGCGATGGCCTGCCAGTACTCCACGGCCGCGCCGCCGAGCGGGTCGGCACCGATCCGCAGGCCGGCCTCACGGATGGCGTCCAGGTCGAGCACCCGTGGGAGGTCCGCCACGTAGCGGCCCATGAAGTCGTAGGACTGCACCAGGTCACCGGCCTTGGCCCGGTCTGCGCTGATGCGGTGGACACCGTCGAGGTCTGCCCGGAGCAGGTCGTTGGCGCGGTCGGCGATCCAGCCGGTGGCATCGGAGTCTGCCGGCCCACCGTTCGGTGGGTTGTACTTGAACCCGCCGTCCCGCGGCGGGTTGTGCGACGGCGTGACGACGATGCCGTCGGCGACGTCCTTCCCGCTGCGCTCGGCGTTGGCGACCAGGATGGCTCGAGAGACCGCCGGCGTCGGCGTGTAGCCCCCGTCGGAGTCCACGAGCGTGGTCACCTCGTTGGCGGCCAGCACCTCCAGGGCGGTCGTCCACGCCGGTTCGGACAGAGCATGGGTGTCCCGTCCGAGGAACAGCGGCCCGCCGATGCCCTGCTCGCGCCGGTAGTCGCAGATCGCCTGTGTCGTGGCGAGGATGTGGTCCTCGTTGAACGCGGTGTCCAGTGAGCTGCCGCGGTGCCCGGAGGTGCCGAAGGAGACCTGCTGGGCGACGTCGTCGGGGTCGGGTGTCTGTGCGTAGTACGCGGTGACCACGTGGGCCACGTCGATGAGGTCTTCGTCGCGTGCCTGCTGGCCGGCGTTCTCGTGGTTGGCCATCACTGTTCCTTCGTGGTCGTGTCGGTGCCTGCCGCCTGGCTTGACGTGTCCTGGGTCTCGTTCTGGGATTCGGGTGCGTCGGGGACCAGCCAGATCGCCCCGAGCGGCGGGACGGTCACCTCGGCGCTGTAGTCCTGGCCTTGGTGGGGCTGGTCCTGCGCCGTCACGCGCCCCATGTTGCCGACGCCGGAGCCGCCGTAGGTCTCCGCATCGGTGTTGAGCACCTCACGCCACTCGCCGCCCTGCGGCAGACCGAGACGCACGCGGCGGTCGCCGTCGCCGAAGTTCACGGCCACCACGAGCACGGGTCGTTCACCGGAGTCGTCCGGGTTTCCGCGGCGCAGGTAGGCGTAGGTGTTGCCCTCGGCGTTGTCGGCATCCAGCCACTGGAAGCCCTCTTCGGTGTGGTCGAGCTGCCACAGCGCCGGGTGGGCCGTGTACGTCGTGTTGAGGTCACGCACGAGGTCTGCCACGCCCCGGTGGTCCGGCTGGTCCAGTGTCCACCAGTCCAGCCCGCGACCGTCGGCCCACTCGGCCTCCTGGGCGAACTCGTTGCCCATGAACAGCAGCTGCTTGCCCGGGTGGGACCACATGAAGGACAGGAAGGCCCGGACATTGGCCAGCTGTTTCCAGCGGTCGCCGGGCATCTTGCGCAGCAGGGAGCCCTTGCCGTGCACCACCTCGTCGTGGCTGATGGGGAGCACGAAGTTCTCTGAGAAGGCGTACACGAGGGAGAAGGTCAGCTGGTGGTGGTGGTACTGCCGGTAGACCGGCTCCTTGGACATGTAGTCCAGCGAGTCGTTCATCCAGCCCATGTTCCACTTGAACCCGAAGCCCAGGCCGTCCGCGTCCGTGGGCCGGGTCACGCCCGGCCAGGACGTGGACTCCTCGGCGATGATGACCACGCCGGGATGCAGCCGGTACGCCGTGGCGTTCGCCTCCTGCAACAGGCGCACCGCGTCGAGGTTCTCGTTGCCGCCCTGCTCGTTCGGGATCCACTCTCCGTCCTCACGCCCGTAGTCGAGGTAGAGGATGGAGGCGACCCCGTCCACCCTCAGGCCGTCGGCGTGGAACTCCTCCAGCCAGAAGACCGCGTTGGCGACCAGGAAGTTGCGGACCTGGGGGCGGCCGAAGTCGAACACGAACGAGCCCCACTCCTCGTGCCAGCCCTTCCGGGGGTCGGGGTGCTCATAGATCGACGTGCCGTCGAAGCGCGCCAACGCCCAGGGGTCGGTCGCGAAGTGCCCCGGGACCCAGTCGAGGATGACGCCGATGCCGGCCTGGTGCAGCGCGTCGATGAGGTGCTTGAGGTCATCCGGGCTGCCGAGCCGAGAGTCGGCGGCGAAGTAGCCGGTCACGTGGTAGCCCCAGCTCGGGGCGTAGGGGTGCTGCATCACGGGCATCAGCTCGACGTGGGTGAAGCCCATCTGGCTGACGTACTCGACGAGCTCGGTGGCGAGCTCGCGGTAGCCCAGCCCGGGGCGCCAGGAGCCCAGGTGCACCTCGTAGGTGCTCATGGGTGCCGAAACGGCCGGGGTGGAGTCCCGGCGCTTCACCCACTCGGCGTCCCCCCACTCGTACTGCGACTCGGTCACGATCGAGGCCGACGCCGGCGGCTCCTCCGCGGCGCGGGCCAGCGGGTCCGCCTTCATCGTGCGGGTGCCGTCGGGCCCGGTGATGTCGAACTTGTACCGGCTGCCCACCTCGGCGGCAGGGACGAAGAGCTCCCAGATGCCCGAGCTGGCCAAGCCCCGCATCGGCAGGGTCGAGCTGTCCCACTGGTTGAAGTCGCCGACGAGGTGCACGCTGCGGGCGTTCGGCGCCCACACGGCGAACGAGGTGCCCACCACCTCGCCCATCGGGCCGTCGTAGCGGCGGACCTGCGCGCCGAGCACCTTCCACAGCTGCTCGTGCCGGCCCTCGTTGATGAGGTGCTGGTCCGTCTGGCCCACCGTGGGCAGGAAGCGGTAGGGGTCGTCCTGGGTGTGGGTGAGGCCGTCGCTCCAGGTCACCTCGAGGCGATAGTCGCTGACCTCCTCGGTGTCCAGCACGACCGTGAAGATGCCATGGGACTCGTGCTCCATGGTCTTGCGCTCCTCGCCGGGCAGGAGCAGTACCACCGACTCCGCCAGCGGCCGCATCGCCCGGACCGTCACCCCACCGTCGTGCGGGTGCGCACCGAGCAGCGAGTGCGGGTTGCCGTGCTCACCGTTGAGGAGCTGCTCCACCTCCTCCGCGGGCAAGGGCTTGGCTTCGGGTCCGCTTCTCGTGTTCACCGTGGTCTCCTGGTGGGCGTGGCTGGGCTGGTCCGGACGGGGCGATGGGGGTGGACGGTCGTGATCGGGCGGCAGGTGGGGCTGTCCCCGCAGCAGCCGGTTGACCGCGGTCGCGGGGATCGTGACCCATCGCGGCCGGTTGCGCGACTCGTAGACCACCTCGTAGAGCGCCTTGTCCAGCTCCAGGGCGGCCAGCAGGGCCCGGTGCTCTCGAGGGTCGGACCCGGCGGCGGCGGCGTAGCCGTCCAGGAACGCCTCCTGCACGCGGGCGGCCCACTGGCCTGAGTCGAGGTGTTCGCCACCGCCGACGGCGCCGGAGACGTAGTCGAACGAGCGCAGCATGCCCGCCAGGTCTCGCAGTGTCAGGTCCGGCACGGCTCGCTGGGCCAGCGGGCGCAGCGGCTCACCCTCGAAGTCCAGCAGCACCCAGCCCCGGTCGGGCACGTCGAGGACCTGACCGAGGTGGTAGTCCCCGTGGATGCGCTGCATGCTCGGCCACGGCTGCTCCGCCGCCGCCTCGAAGGCCGCGGCGATGCCCGCTTCGTGCTGCTGCAGCTCGGGCATCTCGAGCAGCGCCTCCGCGCTTCGCGAGCGCCACTGCTCCAGCAGCTCGTCCTTGCGTTCCGGTGTGGCCGGCTCCTGCCCGAGCTCGGAGCGCAGCAGGGCGTGTACCTGCGCCGTCACCTCGCCCAGGGCCCGGGCGCGGTCGGTGAAGTCGATGTCACTCTGCGCTGCCCCCAACGCGGTGCGCCAGGCGTCCTGCACTCCGGGAAGGAACTCCTGGGCGAAGACCAGATGGCCGGACTGCGCTGCGCCTTCCGCCCCGGTCCAGGAGCCCTCGAGGTGTCCTACCGGGGGCGGCACATGCGGTGAGCCCGCCCGCGCCAGGGCGCTCTGCACGACCACGTCGGGGTTGGCTCCGTCGTGCAGGATGCGGAAGACCTTGACGATGCATCGCGCCGGGGCGTACTCGTGCTCCGCATCGTCCAGACCCCGGGCCTGCACGATGATCGAGGTGTTCGACTGCTCTCCGGTGAGGACGGCAGCCCGCTCCACCTCGGCGGGCCCCTGGCCGGAGGCGGCGTGGTGGCCCTCGACAACGAGCGAGCCGTCCTCGTCGCTACCGGAGACCGACTGCTGCCCGGTGATGAGGTCGAGCACCACCTGGGCGTAGGCCGGGTCGTGCGGACCGTCGTAGACGTGCTGGCCCTCCGTGCTGGTGATCAGGGCGTCCAGCAGGTCCGGACGAGCGTGCTGCCGGTAGGTGAGCGGCACCTGGTACAGCGTCGGCGGTGTGGACGACTCGTCCAGCAGCAGGTGCGTGCGCACCGCCGGCGCCGCCTCGGCCTGCCCAGCCTGCCCCCCGCGGGCCAGGGTCAGCGCGCCGAGCTCGCGCAGCTGGGGCCGCCTGCCCTTGCCCGCGTACCAGCGCTGGGTCGGGACCCACTCGCTCAACAGCTCGCCGAGAAGCTCCGGCAGGGGGGGCACCTCCGGCGCTTCAGGCATCGGGCACCTCTTCGTCGGCCTCGAGTCCCAGCCAGAAGAAGTCACGGGAGCCGAAGGTCAGGTGGATGGTGCCCTCGGCGCTGACGTTGGGGAAGCCGATGCCGCCGAAGAGGTCGTAGGTCAACACTGCGCGCAGCCGGTCCGGGGTCGTGACTACCGCCGCCTGCGGGCGCGAGGACAGGTTGTGCACGCACAGCACGGCCTGGTAGCCCTCCCGGGACTTGGGGTCGCCGGGGGGCAGGATCCGCACGAAGGCGAGCACCGCGTCGTTGTCCGCCTCGCAGAGCACGAAAGCGCCGGTGCCGAACACCTCGTTGGCGGCGCGGACCGAGAGCATGCCGCGCATCCAGTGCAGCAGCGAGCTCCCCGAGGCCATCTGGGCTTCGACGTTGACGCTGTTGTAGTGGTAGACCAGCGAGGAGACCACCGGGGAGTACAGCTTGCCCGGGTCGGAGGTGGAGAATCCGGCGTTGCGGTCCGGCGTCCACTGCATGGGTGTCCGCACCGCGTCCCGGTCCTCCAGCCAGATGTTGTCCCCCATCCCGATCTCGTCGCCGTAGTACAGGCACGGCGAGCCCGGCAGGCACAGCAGCAGGGCGTTGATCAGCTCGATCTCGCTACGAGAGTTGTCCACCAGGGGGGCGAGCCGGCGGCGGATGCCGATGTTGGCGCGCATCCGGGGGTCGGGGGCGTACCAGCCGTACATGGCCGAGCGCTCCTCGGTGGAGACCATCTCCAAGGTCAGCTCGTCGTGGTTGCGTAGGAAGGTGCCCCACTGCGTTCCGGGCGGGATGTCCGGCGTCTCCTGCATCACCCGGATGATCGGCTCGGCCTTCTCCTCCCGCAGCGCGTAGTACAGCCGCGGCATCACGGGGAAGTGGAAGCACATGTGGCACTCGGGCGCTTCCGGAGTGCCGTAGTAGTCCACCACCTCGTGCGGCATCTGGTTGGCCTCGGCCAGCAGCACCCGGCCCGGATACTCGGCGTCGACCATGGCCCGCAGCGCCGCCAGGAAGGCGTGGGTGCCGGGGAGGTTCTCGCAGTTGGTGCCCTCCTCCTCGAACAGGTACGGCACGGCGTCGAGCCGGAAGCCGTCGATACCCATGCCCAGCCAGAAGCGGACGACGTCGAACATCGCGTCCTGCACCGCGGGGTTCTCGAAGTTCAGGTCCGGTTGGTGGGAGAAGAAGCGGTGCCAGAAGAACTGCCGTCGCACCGCGTCGAAGGTCCAGTTCGAGACTTCGGTGTCCACGAAGATGATCCGCGCGTCGGCGTACCGGTCGTCGGTGTCGGACCACACGTAGAAGTCGCCGTAGGGTCCTTCGGGCTCGCTGCGCGAGGCCTGGAACCAGGGATGCTGGTCGCTCGTGTGGTTCATCACCAGGTCGGTGATGATGCGGATGCCACGCGCATGCGCCGCGGAGATGAGCTCCTGGAAGTCGAGCAGGGTGCCGAACTCCGGTAGGACGGCGGTGTAGTCGGCCACGTCGTAGCCGCCGTCCCGCAGCGGTGAGGCGTAGAACGGCGGGATCCACAGACAGTCGATGCCGAGCCACTGCAGGTAGTCGAGGCGTCCGATCAGGCCGCTGAAGTCGCCGGACCCGGTCCCGGTGGAGTCGTCGAAGGCCCGGACGAGCACCTCGTAGAAGACGGCCTTGCGATACCAGTCCGGATCGTTCCGCAGCCCAGGTTGGTACAGGTTGAGCCCACGCACCATGGGCTCAGAACCGCCGTACGTGGATCAGGTGGGCGGGCTCTCCCCCCACGCCGAGACGTACGTAGTTGCGGCTGCCCCAGTTCCACTGCTCCCCGGTGATGAGGTCGTGGGCGACGAAGCCGTCGTGCCAGTCCAGGCCGAGGGCCGGCATCGCCAGGTTGACCATGGTCTCGCGCATCGAGTGCGGGTCGAGGTTGACCACGGCGATCACCGTGTCCGTGTCCGAGCCGTCGTGCGCCCCGCCCCCGGTCTTGGAGTAGACCAGGACGTTCTCGTCGTCGGCGCTGTGGAAAGTGATGTTGCGCAGCCAGTGCAGGCAGGGGTGGTTCTTGCGGGCCTCGTTGAGAAGCTTCAGGTACGGCCCGAGGTTCGGCCGGCCCTGGGCCTCCCCGGTTCCGCCGTGTCCGGCGTCCAGGTCCCACCGGCGGTTCTTGTACTCGTACTTCTCGTTGTCGATCTGCTCCTCGGCGCCCGGGCGGGCGACGTGCTCGCAGTGCTCGTAGCCCGCGTAGATGCCGTAGGTCGGCACCAGCGTCGCGGCCAGCGCCGCCCTCAGCTTGAAAGCGGTGGGGCCGCCGTACTGCATGTACGGGGTGAGGATGTCGTGCGTCGTGGGCCAGAAGGAGGGGCGCATGTAGGCCGCTGCGTCCCCGGAGAGCTCGGTGAGGTACTCGCGCAGGTCGGCGGCCGTGTTCCGCCAGGCGTAGTAGGTGTAGGACTGCTGGAAGCCCACCTTGGCCAAGGTGTGCATCATGGCCGGTTTGGTGAACGCCTCGGCGAGCCAGATCACGTCGGGGTAGTCCTGGCCGATGTCGGCGATCAGCCACTGCCAGAACTCGACCGGCTTGGTGTGCGGGTTGTCGACACGGAAGATGCGGATGCCGTGGTCGAGCCATACCTGCATCACCCGGCGCATCTCGGAGTAGGCCAGCTTCGGGTCGTTGTCGAAGTTGAGCGGGTAGATGTCCTGGTACTTCTTGGGCGGGTTCTCCGCGTAGGCGATGGTGCCGTCGGCCTGGGTGGTGAACAGCTCCGGGTACTGCTCCACCCAGGGGTGGTCCGGCGAGGCGGACAGCGCGATGTCCAGAGCCACCTCGAGGCCCTCCTCGCGTGCCCGGTCCACGAAGGCGTCGAAGTCGTCGAAGTCACCGAGGTCGGGATGGATCGCGTCCTGGCCGCCGTCGGCCGACCCGATGGCGTACGGCGATCCCGGGTCGTGCTCGCCGGCCTCCAGCGAGTTGTTCGGCCCCTTCCGGTTCGTCTCGCCGATGGGGTGAACAGGCGTGAGGTAGACCACGTCGAACCCCATATGGGCGATGGCCGGCAGCCGATCGGCCGCGGTGGCAAAGGTGCCGGAGGTCCACAGGCCGGTCTTCGGGTCCTGCTCGGCGCCCTCGGAGCGAGGGAAGATCTCGTACCAGGCGCCGTTCAGGGCGCGCTGGCGCTCCACCCACCAGACGTACTCGCGGGACGGGCTGACCATGTCGCGCAGCGGGTCCCGGGTCAGCACGTCGGCGGTGGCCCGTCCCGCACCGGCGGCCAGACGGGCCTCCTTGGGACGGCTGTCGTCCCGCAGCGCCGCGATCGAGTCGCTGAGGTGCTGGGTGTCGTCGTCACTGCGCTCGACCTCGTCGCGGGCCCGCTCCAGCAGGCGCGCTCCCTCCTCCAGCATCAGCTCGACGTCGACGTCGGCCTCGACCTTGATCTGCGCGTTGTGCCGCCACGTCGAGTACGGATCGGACCAGCCCTCGACCCGGTAGCTCCATCGGCCCTCCCGGTCGGCGAAGACCGGCGTGGCCCAGTGGTTGAGTCCTTCGTTCAGGCACCTCATCCCCACGGGGTGCTCCGCGCCGTCCGGGTCGGTGAGCACCACGGTGGCGTTGACCGCGTCGTGACCCTCGCGGAACACGGTGGCGCTCACGGTGAACAGCTCGCCGACCACCGACTTGGTGGGCCGGTCCCCGCCGTCCACGGCGGGGGCGACGTCCTGAACCGGAATGCGGTCGATGGGCACCTGGCCCACGGTCGCGAGAAGGTCACGGTCGATCGGGTCATCAGAGCTTGGTGACGTCACGGGTGAGACGCTACCGGCTCCCGGTCATCCAGGGCACCCTTGACATCGGCATCTGCTCTGGACCGGTGCGGGGGATCGACCGCCGGCTGACGTGCCCTAGGGTGTGCCAGCGTGAAAGCGATTCGCCGGATGCACGTGCGCACCGTCCTGCCCGACTCCCTCGCCGCGCTGAGCGGCCTGGCCCAGAACCTGCGGTGGTGCTGGGACCGCCCGACCCAGGAGCTCTTCGCCAGCATCGACCCCAAGCTGTGGAAGACGGTCAAGCGCGACCCGGTGGCCTTGCTCAGCCGCCTCACGCCACAGGACCTGGACGCGTTGGCACAGAGCACCTCGTTCGCCGAGCGCCTGAGCGACGTCGCGGCCGGCCTTCGCGACTACCTCACCGAACCCCGCTGGTACCAGGAGCAGGCGCAGGCCTCAGCCGAGCCGTTCCCGGCCGCCATCGGCTACTTCTCGCCCGAGTTCGGTATCACCGAGGCCCTGCCACAGTATTCCGGCGGTCTCGGCATTCTGGCCGGTGACCACCTCAAGAGCGCCTCCGACCTGGGGGTCCCGATCGTCGGGGTGGGTCTGTTCTACAAGAGTGGGTACTTCCGGCAGCGCCTGAACGCCGACGGGTGGCAGCAGGAGAGCTACCCGCTGCTCGACCCCGACGACCTGCCGCTGTCGCTGTTGCGCGAGCAGGACGGGTCGGCCGTGGTCATCGAGCTCGCGATGCCCGGCGGTTCACACCTGCACGCTCACGTCTGGAAGGCCAGCGTGGGTCGCGTCCCGCTGCTGCTGCTGGACTCCGACGTGGAGACCAACGACGCTGCCCGTCGAGACCTCACCAACCGCCTCTACGGAGGGGGTGGTGACCAGCGGCTGGAGCAGGAGATGCTGCTCGGGATCGGAGGCGTGCGGGCGCTGCGCGCCTGGAGCCGGATCACCGGCGCCCCGGCTCCGGACGTGTACCACACCAACGAGGGGCACGCCGGGTTCCTCGGCGTCGAGCGCATCAGCGAGCTGGTCAGCAGCGAGGGCCTGGCCTTCGACGAGGCAGTGCGCGCCGCGCGTGCGGCGACCGTCTTCACCACGCATACCCCGGTGCCCGCGGGGATCGACCGGTTCGGCGCGGACGCGATCCGCGCCCACTTCAGCGGTTCGGCCGAGCTGCCCGGGGTGCCGGCCGAGGACCTGCTGACCCTCGGAGCCGAGACGTACGACGGCGGCGTGCCGGGCATGTTCAATATGGCGGTCATGGGGATGCGCCTGGCCCAGCGGGCGAACGGCGTCTCGGTGCTGCACGGGGCGGTGAGCCGGGGCATGTTCCAAGGACTGTGGCCGGGCTTCGACGTGAGCGAGGTGCCGATCGGCTCCATCACCAACGGTGTGCACGCCGCCACCTGGGTGGACCCCAGGCTCGTCGAGCTGGCCGAGGACGTCCTCGGCCCGCAGGCCCTGCAGACCGGGCAGATGTGGCACCGCGCGGCCGAGCTCCCGCGGGAGCGCTTCTGGGCGCTCAAGCGCGGGCTGCGCGAGCAGCTCGTGGCCGACGCCCAGTCCCGGCTGCGCAGCTCGATGAAGGGCCGCGGCTCCACCTCGGCCGAGCTGGGCTGGGTCGATGACGTGCTCGACCCGGACGCGCTGACCATCGGCTTCGCCCGACGCGGCGCCACGTACAAGCGGCTCACCCTCATGCTGCGCGACCCCGAGCGGCTGAAGAAGCTGCTCCTGGACCCGCAACGCCCGGTGCAGGTGGTGATCGCCGGCAAGTCGCATCCGGCCGACGACACCGGCAAGGCGTTGATCCAGGAGATGGTGCGCTTCACCGACGACCCGGAGGTCCGCTCCCGGATCGTCTTCCTGCCGAACTACGACATCGCGATGGCCCGGCGGCTCTATCCGGGATGCGACGTGTGGCTGAACAACCCGCTGCGCCCCTTCGAGGCGTGTGGCACCTCCGGGATGAAGGCCGCGCTCAACGGGGCGCTCAACTTGTCCATCCTCGACGGGTGGTGGGACGAGTGGTTCGACGGCCGGAACGGCTGGGCCATCCCGACGGCTGACGGGGTCCAGGACCCCGAGCGTCGGGACGACCTGGAGGCCGCCGCTCTCTACGACCTGTTGGAGCAGTCCGTGGTGCCCACCTTCTACGACCGGGGATCCGACGGGATCCCGCACCGGTGGCTGGACATGATCGACCACACGCTCACCACACTGGGGCCCAAGGTGCTGGCCGACCGCATGGTGGCGGACTACACCCAGCAGCTCTACGTCCCGGCCGCGCGCGCGGGCTGGGCCGTGGGCGCCGAGGGGTTCGAGGGCGCTCGCGACCTCGCCGGGTACGTCCGCCAGGTCCGGCAGGCGTGGCCCGAGGTCAGCGTCGACCATGTGGACGCCGACGGTGTCTCCGACACCCCTCAGGTCGGCGACGTGGTACGGGTGGATGCCTGGGTGAGTCTGGGCAGCCTCGCCCCGGAGCAGGTCGCGGTGCAGATGGTGCTGGGTCGGGTCAGCCGCAGCGATGAGCTCAAAGAGGTGGAGACCTCGCTGCTGCAGCACGCCGAGGCCTATGAGGGCGGGCGGCACCGCTTCAGCGCCGAGCTGGTGCTGGGGCGGACCGGTCCGGTCGGCTGGACGGTGCGGGTGCTGCCCGTGCATGCCCAGCTGAGCACCACCGCCGAGCTGGGCATGGTGTCCACGCCGTAGGTCTGGCCCCCGAGGTGTGCCCGCCCTCGGCCCGGGCGCGCGACCCCGGGCTCAGTCGAGGGTGGCGGACAGGTCGAGCCCGACCCGTCGCGCCCACTCGGCGGGCCCGACGCCGGGCAGCCGCATGGGCGTGGGGTGGGCGCGGGCGTCGATCGCCAGCAGCACCGCGGGATCCGGCGAGCCGTCGTGCTCGGTGTCGAAGAGCGCCTGCACGCAGCGGCGGTGCGGGTCGACCCATTGGGCCTCGGTCATCGTCTCCCCCCGCTCGTCGAACCAGCGCAGCCGCACGTGCCCGGGGACGGGTTCGAAGGTCGGGAACCGGCTCGGTCGCAGCACCGCATACTCCGCGCGCAGCGCGGCCAGCTCGCCCACCTGACCCAGCAGCTCCCGCTGCCACGGCGCGAGGTGCCAGCTGAGCCACGAGATCTCGTTGTCCTGGCAGTAGGCGTTGTTGTTCCCGCCCTGGCTGCGGCCGAGCTCGTCACCCGCGGTGATCATCGGCACGCCGGGGGAGAGGAGCAGGGTGGCCATCAGGCCGTGCATCGCAGCGCGCCGTGAGGCCAGAACCGACCGGTCCTCGCTCGGCCCTTCGTGGCCGTGGTTCCACGTGCGGTTGTCACCGTGTCCGTCTCGGTTGCGCTCGCCGTTGGCCTGGTTGTGCTTGCTCTCGTAGGCCGTGAGGTCGGCCAGCGTGAACCCGTCGTGGGAGGTGATGAAGTTCACCGACGCGATGGGGCCGCGGTCGCCGGCCGCGAAGGCGTCGCGAGAGCCGGCGATCCGCGTGGCGAGGTCGCGGACGCCGTGGCCGCCGTGCCCGTCCCGGTCGCGCGCGAGGTCGGGGCCCCAGAAGGTGCGGACGGTGTCGCGGAAGCGGTCGTTCCACTCGGCGAACGGCGGCGGGAACTGGCCGCTGCGCCAGCCGTGCACGCCGACGTCCCACGGCTCTGCGACCAGCTTGACCTCGGCGAGCACGGGGTCGCTGCGCATCGCCACGTGCAGTGCGTGGTCGGGGTCGAACTCGTGGTCGCGACCGCGGGCGAGGGCGGGGGCGAGGTCGAAGCGGAAGCCGTCGACGTGGAACTCCTCGACCCAGTAGCGCAGCGAGTCCAACACCATGCGCGTCACGATCGGCTCCCGGGTGTCCACGGTGTTGCCACATCCGGTGACGTCGATGTCGCGGCCGCGCTCGTCCAGCCGGTAGTAGGTGCGGTTGTCCAGGCCGCGCCAGCTCAGGGTCGCGCCGTGCTCGGCGGACTGCTCGCAGGTGTGGTTGTAGACGACGTCGAGCAGCACCTCGATCCCCGCGGCATGGAGAGCCTTCACCGCGGTCTTCAGCTCGCGCACCACACCCTCCGGGTCCTTCGCGGCGGCGTAGCGGGCCTGGGGTGCGAAGAACCCCAGGGTGTTGTAGCCCCAGTAGTTGCGCAGACCGCGACGCCGCAGGTGCGGCTCGTCGGTGGAGGCATGGATCGGGAGCAGCTCCACCGCGGTCACGCCGATCGAGCGCAGATGCTCGATGACGGCGGGGTGACCGAGTGCCGCGTAGGTGCCCCGAAGGTGCTCCGGGACCTCGGGGTGGCACTTGGTGAGGCCCACGACGTGCGCCTCGTAGATCACCGTCTCGCTCCAGGGCACGCCCGGGGCCGTGTCCCCGGCCCAGTCGAAAGCCCCGTCGACCATCACCGCGCGAGGCATCCACGCCGCGCTGTCACGGTCGTCTCGGACGTCGCCCGGGCCGTGCCAGCTCGCGTCGACCCGGTGGCCGTAGATCTCCGGTGCCCAGTGCACCTCTCCTTCGAGGGCCCGGGCGTAGGGGTCCAACAACAGCTTGGCCGGGTTGTGCCGGTGACCGCGGTGAGGGTCCCACGCGCCGTGCACCCGGAAGCCGTAGCGCTGCCCGGGGTGGACGCACGGCACCTGGTCCCACCAGATGCCGTGGGCCGACCGGGTCAGTGGCACGCGCCGCTCGCTGTCCGGCGAGGCGTCCGGGTCGAACAAGCACAGGTCCACCGCCTCGGCGTGCCGGGCCCATACCGCCACCTGGGCGCCGGTGGCGTTCAGCCTCACCCCCAGGGCGGGAGGGGTGTCGCGGGATGCGTGGAGGGGTCGAACGGCGTGCGTCACGGGCGACACCCTAGGTCCGCCCCGCGGAGTCGGTACGTTGGGGGCATGACCGACCCCACCGCCGTGCCGAGTTTCCCCCCGCCTGCACCGACGCCTCCTCTGCGCGGGCGCGTGCTGGACGCCTTGCAGGAGCTGGAGTTCGGCCCCGACCTGGACGGTGAGGGTGACGTCGGCTTCACGGCGGCGGAGCACAAGATGTTCGTGCGGTGTCTGGACAGCGAGAAGTTCGACATCATGCGCGTCTTCGGTCAGTGGGCGATCTCCGACCGGGTGCCGAGCGACCTGCAGACCCGGCTCAACGCCTGCAACGACGTGACCCTGGGGATGAACCTCGTCAAGGCGGGCATCGCCGGCGGCAACCTGGTGCTCACCGTGGAGCAGGTCATCGCGAAGAGGGAGAACCCGAAGGCCAAGGTCACGATCGCGGTGGGCCTGCTGGTGCAGGCGGTCGCGCTCTGGCACAAGAACGTCATCGCCAAGTCCGGCACCCAACCCCCCGCCGAGTCGGAGGAGGAGGGCCAGCCGCGACCGGAGCCGCAGCCGTGGCTCTCGGAGGCTGCCGTCCGCTCCGGCGGGTCGGCCCCGCAGGAGCAGGTCGAGCGTGCCGCGGCCGACGAACAGGACGAAGCAGCTTCCGCCGAGGCCGAGCCGGAGACGCAGGACCGTGGCTGAGATGTCCGAGAGCTTGGTCGGCTGGGAGGCCAGAGACGGCGTCGCCACACTGCGGATCGACCGTCCGCCGATGAACGCGTTGTCGACGGCCGTGCAGGACCAGATCGGTCAGGCCGCCCGGGAGCTCTCGAGCCTGCCCGCGTCCGAGGTCGCGGCGGTCGTGGTCTACGGCGGCGACACGGTGTTCGCGGCCGGTGCGGACATCACCGAGATGCAGAGGATGACCTACCCGCAGATGGTGGACCGCGCGGCTGTCATCCAGGAGTGCTTCCGCGCCGTGGCCCGGATCCCGAAGCCGACCATCGCGGCCGTGACCGGCTACGCGCTGGGCGCCGGGTGCGAGCTCGCCCTGTGCTGTGACTTTCGCGTCGCGGCCTCGGACGCCCGCCTGGGTCAGCCCGAGGTGCTGCTCGGCGTGATCCCTGGAGCCGGGGGTACCCAGCGTCTGCCGCGGCTGGTCGGCCCCGCTCGGGCCAAGGACCTCATCTTCACCGGCCGGATGGTCGAGGCGGACGAGGCGCTGCGCATCGGGCTCGTGGACGAGGTGGTCGATCCGGAGCAGGTGTATGCCGCGGCGCAGGCCCGGGCCCGGCGCTTCGTGGGCGGCCCGGCCTACGCCCTCCGAGCAGCCAAGGAGGCTATCGACCGCGGGCTCGAGACGGACCTCGACACCGGCCTGGCCATCGAGGCCAGCCAGTTCGCCGGCGTGTTCGCCACCGAAGACCGCGTCACCGGCATGACCTCCTTCATGGAGTCCGGCCCGGGAAAGGCCTCCTTCGACGCCCGCTGACTCGGTGGCAATCGGGGGTGCGCCGGTGGCGGAGGCGACCGTACGGTGAACCGGGTGATCGAGGCGCGGGGCTTGCGAAAGACCTACGGCGAGCTGGCCGCGGTAGACGGGATCGACTTCGCGGTCGAGCCCGGCGAGAGCTTCGGTCTGCTCGGTCCCAACGGAGCCGGCAAGTCGACCACCATGCGCATGATCGGGGGGACCCTGGACCGCACCGGTGGCGACCTGCGGGTGGCCGGGCTGGACCCGGGCCGGGAGGGGCCTCGTGTCCGTGCCCACCTCGGGGTCGTGCCGCAACAGGACAACCTGGACGAGGAGCTGCGGGTGGCCGAGAACCTCGTCATGTACGGACGCTACTTCGGGTTGCCTCGGCGCCACCTGACGGCCAAGGCGGCCGAGCTGCTGGACTTCGTCGAGCTGAGCGCGAAGGCGCGGGACAAGGTCTCGAGCCTGTCCGGAGGGATGAAACGGCGGCTGACGATCGCCAGGGCACTCGTCAACGACCCGTCCATCCTCCTGCTCGACGAGCCGACGACCGGCTTGGACCCTCAGGCTCGGCACACCCTGTGGGACCGGTTGTTCCGCCTCAAGGAGACCGGGACCACGCTCGTGCTCACCACGCACTTCATGGACGAGGCGGAGCAGCTCTGCGACCGGCTCATCGTCATCGACTCCGGAGTGATCATGGCCCAGGGTTCGCCCCGCGACCTCATCCGCGAGCACTCGACCCGCGAGGTGCTGGAGCTGCGCTTCGGGTCGCGGCGCAACGCCGAGGTGGTCGACGAGCTCGTCGAGATGGACTGCCGCCTCGAGGTGCTGCCGGACCGTGTCCTGCTTTACGCCGACGACGGCGAGGAGGTGCTCGGGGAGGTCCACCGTCGCGGGCTGGCTCCGGTGACCTCCCTCGTGCGCCGTTCCTCGCTGGAGGACGTGTTCCTCCGGCTGACCGGGCGAAGCCTCGTTGACTAGGGTCACGCCGTCCCCCGAGCGCAGTGCCGAGCGCGCCCGCCGGCTCGGCTGGTGGTACGCCGCGGAGAGCCAGCTGCGCAGCATGCGGGCCTACCTGGGGGCGATCACCCTCAGTGCGGCTCTGGAGCCGCTGCTCTACCTGCTGGCCATGGGCGTGGGGTTGGGCACCCTCGTCGACGCGCAGAACGGGCCCGTGGACGGGGTCGACTACCTGGTCTTCGTGGCGCCCGCGCTCTTGGTCGCCTCCGTCGTCATGTCGGTCGGCACCGAGATGACCTACCCGGTGATGGACGGGTTCAAGTGGCACCGGCTCTACTACGCGCCGGCAGCGACGGCGGTCACCCCCCAGCAGGTCGCCACCGGCCACTTCGTCGCGGCCATGATCCGGTTCACCGTGCAGGCCCTGGTCTTCTACCTGGTCATGCTGGCCTTCGGCGCGGTGACCCTCGGGGCCTCGATACTCGTCGTCCCCGCAGCCGTGCTGGCTGCGGCCGCCGCCGGCGCACCGCTGCAGGCCTTCGCCGCCACCCGCCAGGACGAGGGCGGCGCCTTCGTGTTCGTCCAGCGCTTCGTCGTGATGCCGATGTTCCTGTTCTCCGGCACCTTCTTCCCGTTGGCGTCGATGCCGCTCTGGCTTCAGTGGGTCGGCTGGGTGTCCCCGGTCTGGCACGGCAGCCAGCTGGCGCGCCTGGCCGCGTACGGTGCTCCGGTGCCCGGCTGGTTGGTCGCCGTCCACGTGCTGGTGCTTGCCGCCCTGGCCGTAACGGGGATCCACGCGTCTCGCAGGGTGTACGCCCGGCGGTTGGCGGCCTGAGTGTCCGCGGCCCGGACAGCCCTTCCTCCCCGGACCGCGGGGAGGTCCGCCACGCGGGTGCGCGGGGTCTACTCGGGCAACACGCTCGCGGTGCTGGAGCGTGGCTGGCGCGCCATCGCGGGTCAGAACTGGACCATGCTGGCCTCGGGGTTCTTCGAGCCGGTGTTCTACCTGCTGGCCATGGGGATCGGGCTGGGCGCCCTGCTGGACGCCGTGCCGGGGCCGGGCGGAGCGCCGATGTCGTATGCGGCCTACCTGGCACCTGCGCTGCTGGCCACGTCGGCCATGAACGGCGCGATCTACGACTCCACCTGGAACGTCTTCTTCAAGCTGCGCCTGTCCCGGTTGTACGAGGCGATGATGCAGACGTCCCTGGGGCCGCTGGACGTCGCCCTGGGCGAGATCGCGCTCGCCCTGTTCCGGGGACTGCTGTACGCGACCGGCTTCTTGGCCGTGATCACGGGGATGGGGCTGGTGACCTCGTGGTGGGGACTGCTCATGGTGCCGGCTGCCGTGCTCGTCGCCGCCGGTTTCGCCAGCGTCGGCATGGCCGTGACCAGCTTCCTCAAGACCTTCCAGCACATGGACGTCATCACGGTGGCTCTGCTGCCGATGTTCCTCTTCTCCGCCACCCTCTACCCGATTGAGATCTACCCCACCGCGGTGCAAGGTATGATCATGGCGCTGCCGCTCTGGCACGCGGTGGAGCTGATGAGACAGCTCAGCGTCGGATACTTCGACGCCTGGACGACAGTGCACGCCGCCTACTTCGTCGGCATGACCGCCGTGGGCCTGTGGGCGACGACGCTCCGGCTGCGTGTCCTGTTCCTCCGCTGACGGCGCCGGGAACCGCGGATGCGACGATGCCCAAACCGTGGGCCGGAAGGGGACGAGCCAGTGAAGGTCGTTGTCTGTGTCAAGTACGTGCCGGACGCCCAGTCCCAGCGGACCTTCTCCGCTGACCACACGGCGGAGCGCGCCTCGGTCGACGGCCTGCTGTCCGAGCTCGACGAGTACGCCGTGGAGGAGGCCCTCACCATTGCCGAGGACGCGGGCGAGGGACAGGTCATCGTGCTGACCATGGGCCCCGAGGAGGCAGCAACCGCGATCAAGAAGTCGCTACAGATGGGCGCCCACGAGGGAGTCCACATCAACGACGAGGCGATCGCGGGCTCAGACTCCATCGCCACCTCGCTGGTCCTGGCCGCCGCCGTCGGCAAGCTGGGCGAGGACGAGCCGGTCGACCTCGTGCTCACCGGCTTGGCCTCCACCGACGCTGTGATGAGCGTGGTGCCGGCGATGCTGGCCGAGCGGCTCGGGCTGCCGCAGGTCACCTTCGCCTCCGAGCTCACCGTGCAGGACGGCGCCGTGACCATCCGGCGCGACGGGGACGTGGCCAGCGAGACCATCCGAGCATCGCTGCCCGCGGTCGTCTCGGTCACCGACCAGATCAACGAGCCCCGCTACCCTTCGTTCAAGGGGATCATGGCGGCCAAGAAGAAGCCGGTGCAGACCTGGAGCCTGGCCGACCTCGGGGTCGACGCCGGTCAGGTCGGCCTGGACGCCGCGTGGACGCGTGTGGTCTCCGTCGACGAGGCGCCGCCGCGCAGCCAGGGCGAGATCGTGACCGACGAGGGGCAGGGTGGCCGGGCTCTGGCCGACTTCCTGACCGCCCGCAAGTTCGCCTGAGCCACAGCGACCCGAGGAGGAGAACGATGTCCGAGGTACTCGTCCTGGTCGACCACGTCGACGGCACCGTGCGCAAGACCACGGCGGAGATGCTGACCGCGGCTCGCCGGCTGGGAGAGCCGTCGGCGGTGTTCGTGGGGTCTCCCGATGAGCAGGCGCGCGCCGACCTGGCTCGCTTCGGTGCGGTCAAGATCTACCGCGTCGAGGCCGCCGAGGTGAGCGAGCACCTGGTGGCTCCCACCGCCGAGGTCCTCGCGCACCTCGTGGCGCAGACCGCGCCCACCGCGGTGCTGATCGCTTCCAGCAGCGAGGGCAAGGAGATCGCGGGCCGCCTGGCGATCAAGATCGGCTCCGGTCTGGTGACCGACGCCGTGGACCTCGAGCCGGGACAGGACGGCGTGCTCGTGACCAAGGCGGCGTTCGCGGGGTCCTACGTCACCGTCTGCACGGTCACCTCCGGCGTCCCGGTGCTGACCGTCAAGCCCAACTCGGTGACGGCGCAGGAGGCGGCGGTCGAGGAGCCGGTCGAGGAGCAGGTCGAGACCGACATCTCCACGCAGGCGAGGGCCGCGCAGGTCATCCAGCGAGAGACGAGAAAGGCCAGCGGCCGCCCGGCTCTGAACGAGGCGGCCATCGTGGTCTCGGGCGGCCGGGGCACGGGGGGCGACTTCGGGCCGGTGGAGGCGTTCGCCGACCACCTCGGCGCCGCCGTCGGAGCCTCCCGGGCAGCCGTGGACGCGGGCTGGTACCCGCACTCCAACCAGGTCGGGCAGACGGGTGTGTCGGTCTCCCCTCAGCTCTACGTGGCCGCAGGCATCTCGGGGGCGGTGCAGCACCGCGCCGGGATGCAGACGTCGAAGACCGTGGTCGCGGTCAACAAGGACGCCGAGGCCCCCATCTTCGACATGGTCGACTTCGGTGTCGTCGGCGACCTCTTCACCATCCTCCCGGACGCGGTCGAGAAGCTCTCGGAGTGAGGTGGTGAGGCTGCATCCGGGCCGTTCGCTGACCACCGCAGCCCGCGGAGGGCGTGCCTCATCGGTGCGGGGGACTGAGCCGTAGAATCGGCTCTCGTGAGCGTCTATCTCGACCACGCGGCCACCACGCCGGTGCTGCCCGAGGTCATCGACGTCGTCGCGCGCACGATGCGCGACGTCGGCAACGCCAGCTCGTTGCATACCGCCGGACGCTCGGCACGGCGGGTGGTGGAGGAAGGGCGCGAGTCGATCGCGGAGGACCTCGGAGTGCGACCCTCGGAGGTCATCTTCACCTCCGGGGGCACCGAGTCCGACAACATGGCGATCAAAGGGACGCTGTGGCGACGGTCCGCCGGCGACCCTCGCCGCCGCCGGATGCTCATCAGCGCGATCGAGCACCACGCCGTCCTGGATGCCGTGGACTTCCTGGTCACCACGGGGCAGGCCGACGTGACCTGGCTGATGCCCGATGAGGCCGGGGTGGTCACCCCCGACGTGCTGCGCTCGGCCGTCGAGGCCGACCCCGACTCGGTGGCCCTGGTCTCGGTGATGTGGGCCAACAACGAGGTCGGGGTCGTCCAACCGGTCTGCGAGCTGGCCGCAGTGGCCCGGGAGTACGGGGTTCCGATGCACACCGACGCTGTCCAGGCGGTCGGTCATCTGGACCTCGACCTCGGCTCCTGTCGGGCCGACCTGATCACGGCCACCGGTCACAAGCTGGGGGCGCCGGTCGGTATCGGGGTGCTCCTGGCCGCTCGCGACCAGGACCCGGTGCCCCTGACGCACGGAGGCGGTCAGGAGCGCCAGATCCGCAGCGGAACGCTCGACGTGCCCGGGGTCGCCGGGCTGGCGCGGGCGGTGCGGATCGCCGTCGCCCGCCAGCGCGAGGAGGCGCCGAGGCTGGCCTCCCTGCGTGACGAGCTGATCGAAGGAGCCCGTGCCATCGACCCCTCGATCAGTGTCAACGGATTCTGGGTCCCCGGTGAGGTGCACCGGCGCCTACCCGGCAACGCACACCTGCGGGTGCCGGACTGCGACGGCGACTCGCTGCTCTACGTGCTCGACGCCGCCGGGGTGCAGTGCTCCACCGGCTCGGCCTGCCAGGCCGGCGTGCCGCAGCCCAGCCACGTGCTGCTCGCGATGGGAATGAGCGAGTCCGAAGCCCGCGGCGCGCTCCGGCTCACGTTGGGCCACACCTCGAGCGCCGCGGACGTCCGCGGGTTCCTCGAAGCCCTGCCGACGGGCCTGGAGCGTTCTCGGCGTGCCCGTATGGCGACCGCCCGGGCGAGCTGACGTGCGCGTCGTCGCCGCGATGAGCGGGGGGGTCGACTCCGCGGTGGCTGCCTCACGGATGCTCGACGCCGGGCACGAGGTCGTCGGCGTACACCTGGCGCTGTCACAGTCGGCCGCCACCCTGCGCGAGAGTGCCAGGGGATGTTGCACGATCGAGGACGCCGGCGACGCCCGTCGCGTGGCCGACCGGCTGGGCATCCCGTTCTACGTCTGGGACATGGCGCAGCGGTTCGCCGACGACGTCGTGGCGGACTTCGTCGCCGAGTACGAAGCCGGCCGGACGCCGAACCCCTGCCTTCGCTGCAACGAGAAGATCAAGTTCGCCGCGCTGCTGGACAAGGCCCTGGCCCTGGGCTTCGACGCGGTAGCCACCGGGCACTACGCGCAGGTCGTCGAGACGCCCGACCCCGCTGCTCCGGCAGGCGTGCGCCGCGAGCTCCACCGGGCCGTGGACCAGGCCAAGGACCAGTCGTACGTGCTGGGGGTGCTGGACGCCGACCAGCTCGCCCGTGCCTTCTTCCCCCTCGGCGACACGACCAAGACCGACATCCGCGCCGAGGCCGCGCAGCGCGGCTTCTCGGTCGCCCGGAAGCCGGACAGCCACGACATCTGCTTCATCCCCGATGGCGACACCCGCGGATGGCTGACCGACCGGCTGGGACGCCGGCCGGGGCCCATCCTGGACACCATGGGCCAGCAGGTCGGGCGACACGACGGGGCCTACGCGTACACCGTGGGGCAGCGGCGCGGTCTCGGCTTGAGCGTGCCGGCGGCGGACGGCGCGCCGCGCTACGTCACGGCCACCCGGCCCCAGAGCAACACCGTCGTCGTGGGTACTCGCGAGCTGCTGGGGGTGGACCACATCGTCGGCGACCACGCGCGATGGTGTGGGGCCGCTCCCGAGGGCGTCGTGGCCGTCGGCGCGCAGATTCGCGCGCACGGCCACGAGCACCCCGCCACCGCCTGGGCGGACGGTGAACAGGTGCAGGTCCGGCTCGCCGAGCGCATCCGCGGAGTGGCGCCCGGCCAGTCGGTGGTGCTCTACGAGGGCACCCGGGTGGTGGGCTCGGCGACCATCACCCACGCCGACCGCCGCTGATCACCAGCCCTGTCGACGCTGATCGCCGGCACCGCGCGGCACCCGAGGGGCCCCATACTGGCGGGATGGTGTGTCTTCCATGGTGACGGTCAGCGGAATCGGGTCGTGGCCCGGTACCGATGCGCGCACCACCTTGCTCACCCTGCGCGAGGAGCTGACGGGTGAGCCCGGCGACGGCGTCGCGGGGATGCCGTACCTGCCCGAGCTGGCCGACCGAGGCCCCGGCGCCGACATGCTGGGCCGCACCGCGCACCTGCTGGTCGACCTGCCGGTGGACCTGCAGCCCCAGGGGTGGCGGCTCACGAGCCGGCCCGGCAGGGACGCCCAGCGCAGCGCATCCTGGTGGCGGGAGGATCTGGACGAGCTGGCCGAGGTCTTCAGCGGTTGGACCGGAAGGTTGAAGCTGCAGGTCGTCGGCCCCTGGACGCTGGCCAGTGAGCTGTGGCTACCGAAGGGCGAGCGGGTGCTCAGCGACGCCGGCGCCGTGCGTGACCTCGCCGCTTCGCTGAGTGCCGGGATCGACGACCACCTCACCCGGGTGCAGCATCTGCTGCCCCAGGCGTCCCTGGTCCTGCAGATCGATGAGCCCGGCCTGCCCCGCGTCCTGCGGGGCCAGGTTCCGTCCGCCTCGGGCTATCGTCGGCTGGAGTCGCCGGACGCCGACTACGCCGCTGCTCTCCTGCGCGGACAGACCACCGCTGCACGCCAGGCCGGTGCCGCGGTCACACTGATCCACTGCTGTGCCGACCGTCCGCCGCTGTCGGTGCTGCGCGAGGGTGCACCGGGGGGCCTGGCGGTCGACATCGTCAGCCTCGACGCCGCCACCTGGGAGTCGGTGGCCATGGCGGTTGAGGTGGGGACCGGCCTCGTGGCCGGAGCCATGGCTCCGGACGCCGACCCTGCCTCCTACCGCGAGGCGCACGACCTGCTCGTCGACCGGTGGCGCCGGGTCGGGCTGCCCCTGGCCGCTCTTGCCCAGGTGGGGGTCACCCCCGCCTGCGGGCTGGCCGGGACCAGCCCGCGCCAGGCGCTGGCGCTCACCCGCGCCACGGTGCACCTGGCGCGGGAGCTGGCTCAGACCGCGGCAGGGTAAGCCGATAGGTCACTGACGTCCCAGGCGCACCAGCAGGTAGACGACGGCGGCGCCGAGGCCCATCACGAGGACGCCCATGACGATGAGCAGCGTCAGCAGCATGTCCACGCTGCCCTCCTCGGACGTCTCTGCCGCCGAGGCGTCACCCTGGTCCTCCCCGGTCTCCGCCTCGCCCTGGTTCGCCGCGGTCTGTCCGTCGGCCTGCTCGTCCCCGGCGAACGGGTCCGCCGCGGCGGAGTCGTCGCTCTGCTCCGGCGAGGCGCCCCCTCCGACGTTGACCTTGACCTGGTAGGGCAGCTCCCGGTCCAGCGGGCCGAAGTCGTCGAGCTCGACCGAGACGTAGTGCGTCCCCGAGGCCACCGCGCCGTCCTCACCGGTCTGCGTGCGGTAGATCTTGGGCACGCCTTCGCTGTAGCCACCCTCCCGGCCGTAGTCGCGCTCCTGGTCGGGGGCATACAGCCGCAGCTCCACGCAGCAGCCGTAGTCCAGCGTTCCGGGTTCGGCCATCTCGACCTCGACCTGCTGGCCCTCGCCCACGTAGACCGCGTACCACCGGGCCTGCTCGTCGGCCACGGCGTCGGAGTAGGTGACTCCCGGCTCGATCGAGGTCGCCTGCGTCACCAGAGCCCCACCACTCACGGCCCGCGCGTTGTCGACGAGCAGGTCTTCGGGGCTGCCCTTCCGGGCCGTCGCCGACGGCGGCATCGTCGCCATCGCGATCAGCAGCAGGAGAAGGGGCCAGAACTTCATGCACCCTCCGCGAGGGCGAGGGAACAGGGATCGCCCACGATAGCAGCGGGCCCCGGGGGTGAGCCGCGGAGCGTGTCGGCCCCGTGGGCGAGAATGGGCTCGTGGGTGATCAGAGGACCTCACCGGCCCCCGGCGTGACCGGCGGCGCGGCGGAGGATGCGACTCAGGCTCAGGTGCCGAGCGAGGTACGGCGTGCCTGGACCGAGCTGGCGGAGCAGGTGCGGGACCACCAGTTCGCCTACTACGTGCGCGACGCGCCGACTGTCACCGACGGGGAGTTCGACGCGCTGCTCCATCGCCTGCAGGACCTCGAGGATGCCTACCCCAGCCTACGCAGCCCGGACAGCCCCACCCAACGTGTCGGCGGGACGTACTCCACCGAGTTCACCGCGGTCGACCACCGCGAGCGCATGCTCAGCCTGGACAACGCCTTCACCCCGCAGGAGATGCAGGCGTGGGCGGACCGGGTGGAGCGTGAGGCCGGTGGTGCCGAGGTGCACTATCTGTGCGAGCTCAAGATCGACGGCCTGGCCGTCAACCTGCTGTACGAGCAGGGACGCCTGACTCTCGCCCTGACCCGGGGCGACGGGCGGACCGGTGAGGACGTCACGCACAACGTCCGAACCATCGAGGGGGTCCCGCATCGGCTCACCCCGCCGGAGCGCCAGGAGAACGACGACGGCGAGCAGGTGCCCATTCCCGAGCTGGTCGAGGTCCGCGGGGAGGTGTTCTTCCCTCCCGAAGCCTTCACCGCCCTCAACGCCTCGCTGGTGGAGGCCGGCAAGGCGCCGTTCGCCAACCCGCGCAACTCGGCCGCGGGCTCGTTACGGCAGAAGGACCCTCGGGTCACGGCAACGCGCGGGCTGCGCATGCTGGTGCACGGCATCGGTGCCCGCAGCGGCTTCGACATCTCCCGGCAGTCGCAGGCCTACGACATCCTCGGCGCCTGGGGGCTGCCGGTGTCGACCCGGGCACGGGTACTGACTGAGATGGCCGAGGTCCAGGAGTTCATCGACCACTACGGCCGGCACCGCCACGACGAGGGCCTCGAGCACGAGCTCGACGGGGTGGTGGTCAAGGTCGACGAGGTGCCCGTGCAGCGGGCGCTCGGCGCGACCTCGCGTGCGCCGCGGTGGGCGATCGCGTTCAAGTACCCGCCGGAGGAGGTCACGACGCGGCTGCTCGACATCCGGGTCAACATCGGTCGCACCGGCCGCGTGACGCCGTACGGGGTGATGGAGCCGGTGCTCGTGGCCGGCTCGACGGTCGAGATGGCCACCCTGCACAACGCCGGTGAGGTGGTCCGCAAGGGCGTGCTGATCGGGGACACCGTGGTGGTGCGCAAGGCCGGCGACGTGATTCCGGAGATCCTCGGCCCGGTGTCCGAGGTGCGCACTGGGCAGGAGCGCGCCTTCGTGATGCCGACGCACTGCCCGAGCTGCGGCACCGAGCTCAGGCCCGAGCGAGAGGGGGACAAGGACATTCGCTGCCCCAACGCACGGACCTGCCCTTCCCAGCTGCGGGAGCGGTTGTTCAGCGTCGCCGGCCGGGGGGCGTTCGATATCGAGGCGCTCGGCTGGGAGGGCGTGCAGGCCCTGCTCGACGCGCAGGTGCTGCACGACGAGGGAGGTCTGTTCTCCCTGACGCGGGAGGACATCCGGTCGATCCCGCTCTACACCCGGCTGGCCAAGAAGTCGGACGAGGCCAGCCGGGTGAGCCACGGGCGGGTGCTGTCGGCCGTGGGCGAGAAGCTGGCCGACCATCTCGAGCAGGCCAAGTCCCAGCCGTTGTGGCGGGTGCTGGTGGCCTTGTCGATCCGGCACGTCGGCCCGACCGCGGCCCGGGCCCTGGCCACCGAGTTCGGCTCCATGGCTGCGATCCGGGCGGCCAGCACCGACGAGCTCGCCGCGACGGACGGGGTCGGCCCGACCATCGCCGAGGCGGTGACCGCGTGGTTCGAGGTCGACTGGCACGTGGACATCGTCGAGCGATGGGCCCGTGACGGAGTGCGGATGCAGGACGAGCGGGACGAGTCCATCGCGCGGACGCTGGAGGGCAAGACCGTTGTGGTGACCGGGTCGTTGGAGGGGTTCAGCCGGGACGAGTCCAAAGAGGCCATTGTCAGTCGCGGGGGGAGGGCTGCCGGTTCGGTGTCGAAGAAGACGGACTACGTCGTGGTCGGCGCCAACGCCGGGACGAAGGCGGCCAAGGCTGAGGACCTGGGAGTCCCGACCCTCGACGAGGCCGGGTTCGTGAGCCTGCTCGAGACCGGCGATGCGCCCTAGGCTGTGGCCTCGCCGGTCGAGCCACCCGCCGGCGCCCGGTCGTCGGTGTCCGGTGGTCTACCGTGGTCAGGAGACCCTGAGCCGCGACGAACACGGAGGACCGATGCCGGCGAAGCACAGCCCGGTGCTCATCTACTGGCGTCCGGGCTGCGGCTTCTGCGCGCGGTTGCGAGCGCGCCTGGGCCCGGTGGCGGAGAAGGCCACCTGGGTCAACATCTGGGACGACCAGGAGGCGGCGGCCTTCGTGCGGGAGGCCAACGGGGGCAGCGAGACGGTCCCCACCGTGGTGCTGGACGGCATACCGCTGACCAACCCCGACCCGCGGGTCGTCAAAGACCGTCTGGCCGCCTGAGCGGCAGCCCCGGACACAGGCATTGACGTGCAGCGCTGGCTCTGGCTCTTCGTGCTCGTCTCCGGCGTCTGGGCCGGGGTGACCTTCCTGCAGGACGGAGAGCCGGCGGCCGGCGTGCTCATGCTCGCTGTGGGGCTCGGGCTGGCTTGGTGGGTGAGCCCGTGGCGAGGCGGTCGCTCGGCGCGACACCACGAGGTGATGGCACGGCCGCGCCGCGAGCGGCCGGTCGTCATCTACTGGCGCCCCGGATGCCGGTTCTGCGCCCGGCTGCGCAGAAGGCTGGGTCGGCGGGGGCGCGAGGCCGTGTGGGTCAACATCTGGCAGGATCCCGAGGCTGCGGAGTTCGTGCGCCGGCGTAACGGCGGCGACGAGACGGTGCCCACCGTGGTCCTGGACGGGAAGGCCGTCACCAATCCCGACCCGGCCGAGGTGCTCGCGCGGCTCGACGGCTGACCCTTCGCCACCCCCAGCCTCATACGCCTCTTCGAGCCCCGAGTTCGGGGCCGGAGGTGGACGTATGTGGCTGGGGGTGGGGGAGCGGGGGTCCTAGACTGGCCGCATGTCCGCACTGTCCCGCGACGATGTCGCGCACGTGGCCATGCTCGCCCGGATCGACCTCTCCGACGCCGAGCTGGACCGGTTCGCCGTGCAGCTGGAGCAGATCGTCGGCTGGGTCGACCAGGTCGGTGAGGTGGCAACCGCAGAGGTGACCCCGATGTCGCACCCGCTGCCGCTGGTCAACGTGACGCGGCCGGACGAGGTACGCGCCTCACTCAGTGCCGACAGCGCGCTCGCCGGCGCACCCGAGGCGCAGGAGCAGCGGTTCAGTGTCCCCCGCATCCTGGACGAGGAGTAACCGGTGTCTGCGCACGCCGGAGACCCCTGCTTCCTGACCGCAGCCCAGATGGCCACCGCGCTGGTGGCCGGTGAGTTCACCTCCGAGGAGCTGGTACAGGCACACCTGGACCGTATCGAGGTGATCGACCCGCTGGTCCACGGTTACCTGCACGTGGATGCGGAGGGAGCGCTGGCCGCGGCGCGGGCCGTGGACGCCGACCGCGCGGCCGACGAGCCCTTGCCTCCGATGGCCGGGGTCCCCGTGGCGGTCAAGGACGTGGCCTGCACCGCCGGGATCCCCACCACGGCCGGCTCGGCCATGCTGGAGGGCTGGGTACCCCCGTACGACGCCACCGTCGTCGCGCGCTTGCGCGAGGCCCGGATGCCCATCCTGGGCAAGACCAACATGGACGAGTTCGCCATGGGCTCCTCCACGGAGCACTCGGCCTACGGTCCGACACACAACCCGTGGGACCTCACCCGCACCCCGGGGGGCTCCGGGGGAGGCAGTGCAGCGGTCGTGGCGGCCTACCTGGCTCCATGGGCCATCGGCTCCGACACCGGCGGCTCCATCCGCCAGCCGGCCGCGCTGACCGGCACGGTGGGTGCCAAACCCACCTACGGTGGCGTCTCGCGCTACGGGATCATCGCCCTGGCCTCCTCACTGGACCAGATCGGTCCGTGCACTCGTACCGTCACCGACGCCGCCCTGCTGCATGCCGTCATCGGCGGCCACGACCCGATGGACTCCACCTCGATCGAGGGGCCGGTCCCCCCGGTGGTGGGCGCAGCCAGCACCCGCGACCTCACCGGTACGCGCGTCGGCGTCGTACGCCAGCTCTCCGGCGACGGCTTCCAGCCCGGGGTCCGCGCGCGGTTCGACGAGGCCGTGCAGTGCCTGCGCGACCTGGGGGCTGACGTGCGCGAGGTCTCGTGCCCGCACTTCGAGGTCGCGATGGCGGCCTACTACCTCATCCTGCCCAGTGAGGCCTCGTCCAACCTCGCCCGGTACGACGCGATGCGCTACGGGTCACGCCAGGGCCCGGAGGGCATCGCCGCGCCGAGCGCCGAGCAGGTGATGGGCGCCAGCCGGGACGCCGGCTTCGGCGACGAGGTGAAGCGACGCATCATCCTGGGCACCTACGCGCTGTCCAGCGGGTACTACGACGCCTACTACGGCCAGGCCCAGAAGGTTCGCACGCTCATCGCCCAGGACTTCGCCGGGGCGTTCGAGGAGGTGGACGTCCTCGTCAGCCCCACGGCTCCGACGACGGCGTTCGGCCTCGGCGAGAACGAGGAGGACCCGGTCGCCATGTACCTCAACGACATCGCCACGATCCCGGCCAACCTGGCCGGAGTGCCGGGTCTGTCCGTGCCGGTCGGACAGGCCGACGAGGACGGTCTGCCGGTGGGTCTGCAGGT
Organism: Ornithinimicrobium sp.; assembly: GCF_035267225.1. Lineage (GTDB taxonomy): Bacteria > Actinomycetota > Actinomycetes > Actinomycetales > Dermatophilaceae > Ornithinicoccus. The sequence goes on along the minus strand of NZ_DATFMA010000090.1, from coordinate 4,321 downwards.
GCTGGCCCCGGCGACACAGGACGATCGGATGTACGCCGTCTCTGCGGCGGTGGAGGCGGCGCTGACGCAGGCCTGGGGCGGGCCGTTGCTGGACCGCGCACCCGCCCTGAACCAACGGGAGGAACTCACGTGAGCACCACAGGAGCCTCCAGGGACACGGCGGTGGGCGCAGAGCTGGTCGACGTGGACGAGCTGCTGACCCGGTACGACCCCGTGGTGGGCCTCGAGGTGCACGTCGAGCTGAACACCGCGACGAAGATGTTCTGCGGCTGTGCGACGGGCTTCGGGGCCGATCCCAACACCCAGGTCTGCCCGGTGTGCCTCGGGTTGCCCGGGGCCCTGCCGGTCGTCAACGCGGCGGCCGTGGAGTCGGCCATCCGCATCGGGCTCGCCCTGAACTCTCAGATCGCGCCCTGGTGCCGGTTCGCGCGCAAGAACTACTTCTACCCCGACATGCCCAAGAACTTCCAGACCAGCCAGTACGACGAGCCGATCGCGTTCGACGGCTACCTCGACGTCGATGTGGAGGACCCGGCCGGTGGCACGAGCGTCTTCCGGGTACCCATCGAGCGGGCGCACATGGAGGAGGACACCGGCAAGTCGCTGCACGTCGGAGGGACCACCGGGCGCATCCACGGGGCGGACCACTCGCTGGTGGACTACAACCGGGCCGGGATCCCGCTGATCGAGATCGTGACCAGACCCATCGTCGGGGCGGGAAGCCGTGCCCCGGCCGTCGCCCGAGCCTACGTCGCGGCCCTGCGCGACCTGCTGCGCTCGCTCGGTGTCTCCGACGTGAAGATGGAGCAGGGCTCGCTGCGCTGCGACGCGAACGTCTCGCTGCGCCCCCGGGCCGGCGAGGACCCGGCCGGTCCGGATCAGCTGGACGTGCCGCTGGGCACCCGGACCGAGACCAAGAACGTGAACTCGCTGCGCTCGGTGGAGCGAGCGGTGCGCCATGAGATGTCCCGGCACGCGGCCATCCTCGATGCCGCCGAGCCGGTCACCCAGGAGACGAGGCACTGGCACGAGGACACCGGGATGACCACCGCGGGCAGGCCCAAGTCGGACGCAGACGACTACCGCTACTTTCCCGAGCCGGACCTGGTACCGGTGGCCCCGAGCCATGAGGACGTCGAGCGCCTTCGCGCGTCGCTGCCCGAGCCTCCGGCGCAGCGCCGTAAGCGGCTGCAGGCCCAGTGGGGGTACAGCGACCTCGAGATGCGCGACGTCGTCAACGCGGACGCGCTGGACGTCATCGAGCAGACGGTGGCGGCAGGTGCCTCACCGGCGGCGGCCCGGAAGTGGTGGACCGGTGACCTTGCACGCCGGGCCAACCAGATGGCCTTGCCGGTCACCGGTCTCGGGGTCACTCCGGCGCACATCGCCGAGCTCGACGAGATGGTGCGAGCCGGTCGCGTGAACGACTCGATGGCCCGGCAGGTCATGGACGGGGTGTTGGCTGGTGAGGGCACCCCGGCCCAGGTCGCCGAGGACCGCGGGCTCGCGCTGGTGCAGGACGACGCGGCGCTGGAGGCTGCGGTCGATGAGGTCATCGCCGCCAACCCCGGCATCGCGGAGAAGATCCGCGGCGGCAAGGTGAACGCGGTCGGGGCCCTCATCGGCCAGGTCATGAAGCAGATGCGCGGCCAGGCCGATGCCGCCAAGGTGCGCGAGCTCATCCTGTCGCGCCTGACCTGACCTCGGTCCCAGGATCTCGCGCTCGGACCGATAGCCTGCCCTGGTGTCCGATCCCGATACTGCCGGCTCAGGCAAGGACCGCCGACCGGCGCGGCTGCTGCCACTGGACCTGGTCCGCGGCTTCCTGATCGGCTCGGCCGAGCTGGTGCCGGGGGTCTCCGGCGGCACGGTGGCGCTGGTGACCGGCGTCTACGAGCAGCTCATCGCCTCGGCCTCGCACGTGCTCGCGGCAGCCCGAGCCCTGGCGGTCGGGCCGGACCGCAGGCGCGCGACGCTCACCGAGTTGCGGCGCACCGACTGGCGGCTGATCGTGCCGGTCCTGGTCGGGATGGCCCTCGCCGTGCTCACCATCGCCGGGGTGATGAGCAGCTTCGTCACCGACCACCCCGAGAACGCCCGCGGCTTGTTCTTCGGGCTGGTCGCGGCCAGCATCATCGTCCCGATCCGGATGCTGCCTGAGCCTCATCGCGCGCCGGCTCTGGATGCGGGCCTGGCCGTGCTCGCGGCAGTCACGGCCTACCTGCTGGTCACTCTGGCCACCGGAGGGAGCAGCACCGACCCGCCCCTGTATGTCGTCTTCCTCGCCGCGGCGGTCGCGGTGTGTGCGCTCGTGGTGCCCGGGGTCTCCGGGTCGTTCCTGCTGTTGGCGATCGGCATCTACACCGTGACTCTCGACGCGGTCAGCGAGCGTGACCTGGTCTACATCGCCGTCTTCGGGGCGGGGGCGGTGTGCGGGCTCGCCTCGTTCGTACAGCTGATCGGCTACCTGTTGCGCGAGCACCGTCGCACCACGCTCGTGGTGATGACCGGCCTGATGGTCGGGTCGCTGCGGGCCTTGTGGCCGTGGCAGTCCAGCAGCGGCGGCGGGGAGGCCAGTGGTCCGGGTGCACTGCTGGCTCCCACCGAACCGCTCGTCGGCCCGTTGTTGCTCATGGCCCTCGGGGTTGCGGTCGTGCTTGCCCTGGTCTGGGTGCAGGCCCGCTCCGAGCGCCGCGACGAGCACGACCGGGCGCCCGAGGCGCAACGCTGAGAGGATGGCGGTCGTGAGTGACGACGAGCGCAGCGACCAGGGCCAGCGCAGTGAGCATGACCAGCGCAGCGACGAGATCGTGCAGTGTCTGCAGGAGAGCTTCGCCGAGCTCATGCAACATGCCCCCGATGCCTTCCGGACCAAGTTCCGCAAGATGGCGCGAGACCCCTTCGCCTTCTACCGCGGGACGGCGTGCCTGTTCTACGCCGACCTGGGTGGTCATACGCACGTGGACTCCGCGCTGACCGGCTCCGACGAGCGATGGTGGGGCGAGCACGGAGCACGCATCTGGATCCAGGGCGACCTGCACGTGGAGAACTTCGGCACCTACATGGCCGGCGACGGGCGTCTGGTCTTCGACGTCAACGATTTCGACGAGGCCTACGTGGCGCCCTGGACCTGGGAGATCCGCCGGTTCGTCGCCTCCCTGGCCCTCGTCTGCTGGGGTAAAGCGCTCCCGGACGGGGTCATCGACGACCTCGTCGACACCTACGTACGGGCCTATGCGGACGAGGCCCGCGAGTTCACCGACCACGACAACATCGAGTGGGCGCTGACTCTGGACAACGCCCAGGGTGCGGTGCTGGACACCCTGCGCAAGGTCAAGCTCGTCAGTCGCGAGGAGTTTCTCGGCCAGGTCACCGTGGTCGAGGAGTATCGGCGGCATTTCGAGAGCACCTACGGCACGCCGCTGGACGACGCCCAGCGCAAGGCGCTCGACGAGGCGTTCGACACCTACCAGGAGACGCTGTCGAAGGAACGTGACTCCCGGATCCGGTTCGACGTCCTCGACGCGGTCGAGCTCGGGGCTCTGGGGATCGGCAGTGCGGGCCTGCCCGCCTACTCGGTCCTCATCGAGGGGGAGACCCAGGCGCTGGGAAACGACGTGATCATCACCATGAAGCAGGGCCAGGAGGCGGCCCTGGAGCGGGTGATCACCGACGAGCGCATCGGCAACGCGTTCAGCGACCACGGTCACCGCACCGCGGTGTCGCAGCGTGCGCTGCAGGACCACACCTCGCCCTACCTGGGGTGGACCGAGATGAACGGCTCCGGCTTCGTGGTCAGCGAGTTCTCGCCGTACGAGGAGGACCTCAGCTGGGAGGACGTGACCGAGCCCGACGACATGCGAGTGCTCGTGCGTCAGCTCGGTCAGGCGACGGCCAAGATCCACTGCGTCGCCGACGACGAGTCGGGGCACGAGCTGGTCGACGTGTCCGTCGAAGAGGTCATCACGCAGGCCATCGGCGATGACGTGCAGACCCTGGTAGAGGAGATGACGGCGTTCGCCCACGCCTACGCTGCTCAGGTGCGCCACGACCACCGGCTGTTCGTGGAGGCCTTCCGTGCCGGAGCGTTCTCCGAGGTCGACCCGACGACCTAGTCGGGCCCGGCCGGGAGGAGGCGAAACCGGCTCACGGGGAAGGGAGAGGGACCTCAAGCAGTCGGTCGTCGCCCTCCTCGGGGTCCCCGCGGCTGGTGTTGTTGGTCAGCACCCAGAGCTGGTCGTCCGGGCTGTTCACCACGCTGCGGAGTCGGCCGAACTCGCCGTCGAGCAGGCGCTCCGGCTCACCGAGACCCCCGTCCTCG
>NZ_DATFMA010000089.1:0-6182 GCF_035267225.1 Ornithinimicrobium sp. | reverse complement strand
AGGGGCACGAGGTCACCGACCACGGCCCGCATGAGTACGACGAGCAGGACAACTACCCGGTGTACGTGCTGCGGGCCGCGGAGGCGGTGGCCGCCGACCCCGACTCGCTCGGAGTCGTGTTGGGAGGCTCCGGCAACGGGGAGCAGATGGCGGCGAACAAGGTCGCCGGAATCCGGGCGGCGCTGTGCTACAACACCGAGCTGGCCGAGCTCGCGCGGCGGCACAACAACGCCCGGGTCATCTCGCTCGGTGCCCGCATGCACAGCAATGACGAGGCGCGCGAGATGGTCGGGATCTTCCTCGACACCGCCTTCTCCGGCGAGGAGCGGCACACCCGGCGCATCGACATGATGACCGCGTACGAGTCCGACGGAACCCTTCCGCCGCTGCCCTGAGCATGACCGCGGACGCAGAGCTGCTGCGGGCCTTCGAGCCCGCGGTGCGGTTCACTCGCGGCGAGTACTTCTTTCCCGTCTCGGCCGCACGGTATGTCGAACATGCCGCGCTGTGGAGTGACGACGCCACCGGCGAGTCCCGGGTGGTGCGGGAGGTGGGAGAGGTGGACCTCGACGTGCTCACCGAGGTCAGCCAGGTCACACAGGGCCTGGCCTCGTCGCTGTCGGGTGTCGACACCGGCGCTCCGCGCACCCGCCCCGCCATCGTCCCGCCGAAGGACCGCCCGCCCGCGCTGCGCGGCTCCAACCGGCTCGCGTCGGTCGGTGTGACGGCCCGCACCATCGACGCCCTCAACCGGCTGTCCCTGCTCTTCCGCGGCAGCGTCCCCGGGGGCAGCGCGGCGCGCTCGCTGCTGCTGCAGCGCGATCACCTCGCTCCGGACCGGCCGACCTACTACGGCCGGGTGGTGCGGGACGGGCACTGGGTGGTGTGCCAGTACTGGTTCTTCTACGCCTTCAACAACTGGCGCTCCGGCTTCGGGGGCGTCAACGAGCACGAGGGAGACTGGGAGCAGGTCACCCTCTACCTGGACGGCTCCGGAGCGGTGGACGCCGAGGGCCTGCCCGAGCCTCGCTGGGTCGTCTTCTCCGCGCACGACGAGACCGGCGACGACCTGCGGCGGCGATGGGACGACCCCGATCTCAGCGTGGTCGAGGGGCGTCATCCGGTGGTCTTCAGCGGGGCGGGGTCCCACTCGGGGGCCTACCTCGCCGGTGACTACCTGATCACCGTGCCGACGCCCACCTTGCCGTCGGCGGTGCGGTGGCTGCGGGCCGGGGCCCGCCTCTTCACCCCGTGGTCGACGACGGCGAAAGGTGGGGGCCTGGCCATCCCGTACGTGGACTACGCGCGAGGTGACGGTCACGCCATCGGACCCGGGGGCAGCCGGGACTGGGAGGTGGTCGTGCTCGACGAGTCGCAGCCGTGGGTCTGGGCCTACCGGGGCCTGTGGGGGCACGACACGCGGGACCGGTTGGGCGGAGAGCGCGGCCCGGCCGGGCCCCGCTACGAGCGAGACGGCAGCGTCCGGGAGTCGTGGGCGGACCCCGTCGGATGGGCCGGCCTGGCCAAGGTGGCCCCCAACCCCACCGTCGAGCACGCCATGATCCAGGCGCACCGGGAGCAGATCGAGTCCCGGCTGCGCGACCTGCAAGAGCGTGCCGCGCACGAGCGGCACTCGCTGGGGATGGCGGGTGCCGGCCTGGCTCCCGGGTCGGCCGAGATCCGCGCTCTCGCCCCCCGCGAGCAGGAGGCTATGGCCCGGCGGATGGAGCAGACCGCGTTGCGCGACGAGCTGCACCAGCTGAGCATCACGGGTGCGACGGCACGGGCGACCTCGGGGCCGCACGACCACCTCGCCCACCGCCGGCTTCCGCTGGCGCCGGTGCCGGGCGTTCGGGGTCGGCTGCTCTCGTGGTGGGCGGTCATCAGCACCCCCCTCATCCTGTGCGTCATCGCCGTGGTCGTCTCGCCGGTGTGGGTCTTCAGTGCCTCCTGGGTGGCCGTGATCGCCACGCTCTCCCTGATCTCCGTCGAGGGCCTGTTGCGCCGCGCGTTCCTGGCCGTGCTGCTGAGGTTGCTGGCGCTGGCCGCCCTAGGGCTGGCTCTGTACTGGAGCGTCGACCAGTGGCGCTACGCGATCTCGGTCCCGTGCCTGGTCGCGGCCGTGGTCGTGCTGGGCGCGAACCTGCGCGAGGCTTGGCGCCGCTGACGGTGCCTGCCTCCGGGGCCCTATCGCGGTCGGGTGGGCAGCTCGCCGACCCGTCGTCCGATGCAGCGGCCCTGGTCGACGCCGAGGTCGATGGCCGGCCGGTAGTGGATCCCGCCGTACAGGCGTGAGATGGCGGCCTCGTCGGCGCACGAGGAGAAGGAGCTGAAGGCGCGGGGGCTCAGCCCCCGGTCGTCGTGGGTGTGGTCGACGAAGGAGGTCTGGTCACCGAACAGGTCGGCCATCACAGTGCAGGCGGCGGCTGACTGGACCGAATGACCCGAGGTGTACTCCGGGAACGGGGGAGTGCCGAGGATCGGCATCCACGTGGTGTCGATGTGGTCGTGGATGAACGTGACCGGGCGGACCAGGTGGTGTCGGTACTTCGTCGCCCAGCAGGCGATGAAGGCGTCGCCGAGGGAGACCCCGACCTTCGCGTAGGCCTCGGCAGCCTCGGCCAGTGACGCGTCACGGTCGGCCAGGACCTGGCTGAGGATGGAGATCGCATGCCCGGGCGGGGTGGACGTCATGGCCGGGTCGTCGGACCAGAACTGGGCGATGGCCTCCTGCTCCGGTGTGCGCCGGTTGACGGCGCGGTACACCTCGAGAGCCTCGGCATAGAACGTCGACTCAGGCGAGGACGAGAACGGTGTCGGCGGCGGTGGTGCGCACGAGCCGCTGGAGGGCAGGACGAACGTGCGGTTGTCTCCCCAGGTGGGCTGCATCGCGGGCTGGTACTCCGGCGGTGTGGGCTCCCACCGTCCGGGCCCTGTCGGCGGTACATAGTCGGACGGGAAGTTCCGCTGATGCCCGAGGTGGCCCCCGTCGGTCGTGGACCACCGGTAGACGGCGTCGGCCACCTGGCTCCCATACTGCGCGGATCGGACGGTGCGAGCCGACGCGGCTGGCATCAACGCCTCCGCGAGCCGGTCGACGGTGCGCTGGTGGTCCGCGTTCGCCCCAGGGAAGAACCGGCGGACGGCCGTCTCGAGCGCAGCGTTGGCCACCGCATCCCAGTCCAGCGCACGCGACGGTGGCCGAGGGAGGTGGTCCAGCCCCGTCAGCTCTCCCTGCAGGCTCTTGAACCCGGGCATGCCGGGCACGATCGCTTCGTAGAGCGAGACGCCGAGGTAGGCGAGGGCGCGCGAGGCCACCGGCGGTGAGTACCCGGGCGTATCGCGCAGGAGCTCCTGACAGGCGTCGAACCACGCCAGCGGCACACGGGCGTCTCGTCGGGTCGCCGGGACGGGTGGGGTGGGGCTCCTGTCGTCTGCGAAGGCCCGACCGGTCCGCGGCAGCATTAGTGCTCCGCCGACGATGGCTGCGCCCCGCACCACCTGTCGCCGCGTGACGTCGTGGGACCTCGTGACGGGCGAGCCGTCACGGACAGGCGATGCTGCCATGGTCCGGCCTCCTTCGCGGGCACTCAGGTCGAGAACGCGGTGCTCCTGGCGCCCCCGGAATGTCGAAAGGCCAGAGGTCTCCACGGTCGCGCATGCTGCGCGACGCCGGCTATCCGACATTCGTCGTATGTCTCGGCGGGGCCGCGCCGTGAACCATGAGGCTATGGATGAGAGCCGCGTGTCGCACCGGACCCAGGACGCCCGGAAGGAGAGCATGATGCCGCCCAAGGACCGCCCGCCACGGAGCAAGGGTCAGGGGAGCCGACGAGCTCTCCTGGGGATGACGCTGGCAACCGGGCTCGCGCTCGGTGCCGCCGTGCCGGCAGCTGCCGGGCCTGCCGAGAGAGCCGACGTCTGGGAGCAGGGCGGGGCAATGGTCCTCGCTGAGGATGGCGCCCGCCTCGTTCGGCAGCCCAACGGCCTCCACGTCTCGCTGCGGATGCCCGCACCCGAGGCTGGGACCTACGTCTACCCGGCCGGCACGACCCCCGGTTCACCCGAGGTGTTCACGCTGTGGATGTTCGTGTTCAACCACCCGGAGAACTGCACGGGCCCCTGCGGGCCCGATGACTCCACCAACCCCGCTGTCGAGTTCGGCGTGTACAACCCGGCCGGGCACGTCAACGCAGGCGGGTGGCTGACGCTGAGCGGACGGGTCGGCGTCGGCGATGAGGCGCAGGCCCCACCCGGGGTGCAGCCCTATCCGCTCGTGAACCCCGACGGCGCAGAGGTGCACCTGGCCGTCACCTCGCACGGCGAGCTCGACCCCGCCACCCTGCCGAACGAGTTCCGCATCCCCACGGGGTCGCCCCTCTGCGGCTGCTGGTGGATCGCGAAGTTCTGACGACAGCATGACCGCGGTCGGGACCGTCCACGCGGCGGTCCCGACCGCGGTGGTGGAGCGGGCTTCACCCGTTGAGCAAGGGGGCTGCCACGGCCAGGGCCTCGGTCCGGCTGTGGACCTCGAGCCGGGCGTAGATGTGCTCCAGATGCGTACGCACGGTGCTCTCGGCGAGGCCGAGGTGCCTGGCGATCTGCCGGTTGGTCTCCCCGCGGGCCACACGACGCAACAGCTGCACCTGGCGGGCGGTGAGCTCGGGGGCGGACCTGCCCCGTGCCCCGACCCGGTCCAGCACGGCGGCCACGTGGGGTTGCAACAACGTGAGCAGCAGTCGGTCACGCTCGCTGAAGCGGGCCTCGCCGTGCAGACGAGCCAGCACGAGCCAGCACGCGACCCCGGTGCGGTCGGCCAGCGGCGCCATCAGCTCATGCCGGAAGCCGATCGTGCGCAGGTAGCCGGCGACCAGGGTGGCGCCGTCGTCCCGCGCACGGAAGGGGTGGACGACGAGGCCTCGGGTATCGATGGGCGCGACGCGCACCGGCGCGGAGGAGATGAACTGGGTCGCTCGCAGGGTGTGGCGATGCCGGTCCAGCTCGATGAACCCGATGCCAGCACAGGCGACGAGCTCGGCCAGGCGACCCAGCACCGCGGTGAGCACCTCGGCATCCGAGGAGCCAGCGCCGGTGGGTGACACCGTGTCGAGCAGCTGCCGCAGTGCGCTCTCTGTCAGGGCGAGCGCGCCCTGTCCCAAGGCAACAGGAGAGTGGTCGGTAGGGCGCCGCAGCGTGCTCCGAGCGCCACTCATCACTGTGCTCGGTGCGCCGTTCACCCGTCTCACCCGCCTCGATGTCTGTCTCGAGACGAGGTCTACATCCGGGGGCTTAGCAGGCCCTTAGCAGGACATGGTGCGCTGGTCGGGCCCAGCAGCCCGACCAGTCGTGAGGCGTCCGGGAGCGGGTGACGAGAATCGAACTCGCGTAGCCAGTTTGGAAGACTGGGGCTCTACCATTGAGCTACACCCGCGAGCGCGGCCTTCATGCTGGCCGCGCCGAGCAGATAGTGTAACGGCCGCCCGGGAATGCACCGGTCCTGCACGACGAGCACCGGAGGGTCGGTCAGCCCAGGTGTGTGCGGATGTGACGCGGGGTATGGCGCAGCTTGGTAGCGCGTCCGCTTTGGGAGCGGAAGGCCGCCGGTTCGAATCCGGCTACCCCGACCGACTAGCATGCCGTGATTGCCGACTTCGCGGCCACGGATGCGCCGCGCAACCCCCAAGCCTTGGAGTGCCCCGCAGTGAAGAGTGCCGTCAAGACCCTGTCCGAGACCCGGGTCAAAGTGACCGTGGAGGTCCCCGCCACCGAGCTGAAGCCCCGGCTGGACGCGGCATACGCCACCATCGGCCAGCAGGTCAACGTGCCCGGGTTCCGCAAGGGGAAGGTGCCGGCGCGCATCATCGACCAGCGCTTCGGCCGCGGCGCCGTGGTGCAGGAGGCCGTCAACGACGCGCTGCCAGAGTTCTACACCCAGGCCATGCGTGAGAACGAGCTCACCCCCCTGGGGCAGCCGGAGGTCAACCTCACCGAGCTGCCCATGAGTGACGGGCAGGACTTCGTGTTCGAGGCCGAGGTGGACATCGTGCCCACCTTCGACCTGCCGGACTTCTCCGGCATCGAGGTCGAGGTCGACCCGGTCGAGGTGAGCGAGGGGGACGTGGCCGAGCGGATGGAGAACCTGCGGGCTCGGTTCGGCACGCTGGTGGGGGTGGACCGCCCGG
>NZ_DATFMA010000088.1:0-10251 GCF_035267225.1 Ornithinimicrobium sp. | reverse complement strand
GGCTCGAGCCGGTTCTCGCTGATCCAGATGCCGGTCGAGGACTACCCCTCCCTGCCGACCCCGGCGGACTCCAGCGGCACCATCGCCGGCGACGTGTTCACCCAGGCGGTCGCCCAGGTCGCCGTGGCCGCCGACCGCGGCGACACTCTGCCGATCCTGACCGGCGTGCGTGTGGAGGTCGACGGAGACAAGGTGACCATGCTGGCCACCGACCGCTACCGCCTCGCCATGCGGGAGCTCACCTGGACCCCGGTGAACTCCCAGGCTTCGCACGTGGCGTTGATCCCGGCGCGGACGCTGTCCGAGACGGCCAAGGCGCTGGGCGCCTCCGGGGGGATCGAGGTCGCGATGGGCGACGCCGACGGGGCGCAGGGGTTGATCGGCTTCGAGGCCGGCTCCCGCCGCTCCACCACACGCCTGTTGGACGGGGAGTACCCCAAGGTCACCTCCATCTTCCCGAGCAGCGTGGACACGGTCGCCGTGATCGACACGCATGCTCTGATCGAGGCGGTGCGCCGGGTCGCCCTGGTGGCCGAGCGGAACACCCCGGTCCGGTTGCGGCTCACGGACGGCCAGGTCGCCATCGAGGCCGGCACCGGGGATGACGCCCAGGGCAGTGAGGCGATCGAGGCGTCGCTGACCGGGCCTGAGGTGGAGATCGCCTTCAACCCCCAGTTCCTCATCGACGGAGTGGCCGCACTGGGCACGGCGTACACGCGGATGGCCTTCACCCAGCCCTCCCGTCCCGCGGTGCTGAGCGGGCAGTCTGAGATCGACGGCACCCCCGATGAGTCATACCGTTACGTTCTGATGCCGGTGCGGTTCGCCGGTTGAGGAGCGCGCGGAGGACCACCACCGTTCGCAGTCCACGGAGCACCTACGAAAACGAGGTATGACATGCAACTCGGGATGATCGGCCTGGGCAAGATGGGCAAGAACATGCGCGACCGTCTGCGGCGCGCCGACCACGAGGTCATCGGCTATGACCTCGATGAGGACCTCACTGACGTCGCCACCGTCGAAGAGCTCGTGCAGGGCCTCGAGGCTCCGCGCGTGGTCTGGGTGATGGTGCCCCACGGAGAGCCCACCCACAAGACGGTGGCCCAGCTCGGCGACCTGCTGGACGAGGGCGACCTGGTGATCGAGGGGGGCAACTCGTTCTACCTCGACGACCAGAAGCACGACGAGCACCTGTCCGCCCGGGGTATCGGCTACGTGGACTGCGGTGTCTCCGGCGGCATCTGGGGCCTGGAGAACGGCTACGGGCTGATGTGTGGCGGTCGTGAGGAGCACGTCGAGATGGCCATGCCGATCTTCGACGCCCTGCGCCCGGAGGGACCGCGCGAAGAGGGCTGGGTGCACGCCGGCGACGTGGGGGCGGGCCACTACGCGAAGATGGTGCACAACGGCATCGAGTACGGCCTCATGCACGCCTACGGTGAGGGATTCGAGCTGCTGCTCAAGAAGGACATCATCAAGGACGTCACCGGCTGCTTCAACGCCTGGAGCCGCGGCACCGTGGTGCGCTCCTGGCTGCTGGACCTGCTGGTCGAGGGCCTGGAGAAGAACCCCGAGCTCAAGGGCGTCGACGGCTACACGACCGACTCCGGTGAGGGCCGGTGGACGGTGCTCGAGGCGGTCGAGAACGAGGTGCCGATGCCGGTGCTCAGCGCCGCACTGTTCGCCCGCTTCACCTCTCGGCAGGACAACTCCCCCTCGATGCAGGCCGTGGCCGCTCTCCGCGGCGCCTTCGGCGGGCACGACGTCCGGATGCTGGACGACGCCGAAGCGTCCAACGCCGGCCCCTCCTCCGGCACCGGTGCCTCCTCGGGTGACTCCAAGCCCACCTCGGGTAGTGGTTCCGCCGATCACTGACTCGTGCGCCTGACCCGGGTGGAGCTGACCGACTTCCGGGGTTACCGCGAGGCGCAGGTCAGCCTTCCGTCCGGGGTCAGCACGCTGCTGGGGCCGAACGGCCACGGGAAGACGAACCTCGTCGAGGCGGTGGGGTATGCCGCCACGCTGGCCAGCCACCGGGTCGCCGGCGATGCTCCCCTGATCCGTCACGGGTGTGAGCGGGCGGTGATCCGGGCCGAGGTGGTGCGCGACGCCCGGGCCACCTTGCTGGAGCTCGAGATCGTGTCCGGCCGCGCCAACCGGGCGCGGTTGAACACCTCACCGCTGAGTCGGCAGCGCGACGTGCTGGGCACGGTGCGCACCGTCCTGTTCGCCCCGGAGGACCTGGCCCTGGTCAAGTCCGACCCCGCGGAGCGTCGCCGGTTCACCGACGACCTGCTGGTGGCCCGACAACCCCGCTGGCAGGGCGTGCGGCAGGACTACGACAAGGCGCTCAAACAGCGCAACGCGCTGTTGAAGTCCCAGCGCCAGCTCCGTTCCGGGCGCTCCGAGGACGCTGCGACGCTGGCCGTGTTCGACACTCACCTGGCGCAGGTGGGGGCCGCGCTCACGTATGCCCGGTTGCGGCTGCTGCGTGATCTCGAGCCCTTGGTCCAGCAGGCGTACGCCGCGATCAGCGACGCCGAGACGACGGTCGCCGCCACCTACCGACCGTCGTGGGCCCAGGCGATGAAGGCACCCTCCGGGCAGGACCCGGTGCCTTCCGCCGGGGACATCGAGCAGGCGATGATGCAGAGCATGCAGGAGTGGGCGACGCTCGAGCGCGAGCGGGGCGTGTCGTTGGTGGGTCCCCATCGCGACGAGGTCGCCCTGACGCTGGGGGCCATGCCCGCGCGAGGGTACGCCAGCCACGGCGAGTCCTGGTCGATCGCGTTGGCTCTGCGCCTGGCCTCGTTCCACCTGCTGCGGCGCGATCTGGGCACCGACCCGGTCCTCATCCTGGACGACGTGTTCGCTGAGCTCGACACGGGGCGTCGCGAGCGGCTGGCGAGTATGGTCACCGACGCCGAGCAGGTGCTCGTCACGGCGGCCGTCGCCGGAGATGTCCCGGCCCTGCTCGGCGAGGCAGCGGTGTTCGACGTCCGCGACCAGAGCGTGACCGCCCGGTCGGCGTAGCCATGAGCCGCCCATGAGCCGCCCATGAGCAGCGACGACGGACCGCCGGCACAGGGTGCTGCAGGCCAGGGGGACGCGGAGAGCGCGATGTCGGCGACGGAGCAGGCGCTCGCCCGGGCGCGCGCCAACGCCAGGGCACGGGGATACCGCCCCGGGAGCCTCGCTCGTCGGACCGGTGCTCCGGCGGGGAGGCAGCAGCATCGTGCAACCCCTGGCGCATCGGAAGCGGCGGGGGATCCGCAGCCGGTCGGAGACGAGGTGACCCGGCTGGTGGCGGCGCGAGGCTGGGACGCCGAGGTCCAGGTCGGATCGGTCATCGGCCGCTGGCCCGCCATGGTCGGGGAGCAGGTGGCGGCGCACGTGGAGCCGGTGGCGTTCGAGGGCACCTCGCTGACCGTGCGTGCCGACTCCACCGCCTGGGCCACCCAGATGCAGCTGCTGAGCAGCTCGGTGCTGGCTCGCATCGAAGCCGAGGTGGGCGCCGAGGTGGTGACCGAGCTGGTGGTCCACGGCCCCGGGGGGCCGAGCTGGCGCCGAGGACCGCTGCGTGCCCCCGGACCCGGCCCGCGTGACACCTACGGGTAGCGTGACTACCGGGCTGCGGCTGGCACCCTGTGGGCGGCTGTGGCTCATTGTGGGGCCCGGGTGCATACACGACCCTGGCCGGACCCCCCTGAGTGCGGCATGCGTGCCTTCTAGCGTCGCATTTGGCGTGTTCCGGGCCGTCGAGACGGTAAACTGGGGCGGAGTTTCCCCCACCACAGAGGAGCCACGTGGCTACGGCTGGACCACACGACCCTTCCGACCCCGACATGCCCGTGCTCCCCTCGGTCCCTGCGGACCCTGAGGCCCCCGACTCGCTGGCGCACGCGGCGGCCTACGATGCCACCGCCATCCAGGTCCTCGAGGGCCTCGAGGCGGTGCGCAAGCGTCCTGGGATGTACATCGGCTCCACCGGTGAGCGCGGCCTGCACCACCTGGTGTGGGAGATCGTGGACAACTCCGTGGACGAGGCGCTGGCCGGCCACGCAGACGACATCGCCGTGACGTTGCTCGACAACGGAGGGGTCCGCGTCACTGACAACGGCCGCGGGATCCCCACCGACATCCACCCGGTGGAGAAGAAGCCGGCGGTCGAGCTGGTGCTCACCCAGCTGCACGCCGGCGGCAAGTTCGGCGGCGGGGGGTATGCCGTCTCCGGTGGCCTGCACGGGGTGGGGTCCTCGGTGGTCAACGCCTTGTCACAGCGCCTCGACGTCGAGGTGCGCCAGCTGGGCCGGGTCTTCCGGCAGTCCTATCGTCTCGGTGTCCCGCAGGCGGCCCTGTCGGCGGACGAGGCGATCGAGGAGTCCGACCCTCGGCCCACGGGGACCACGATCACGTTCTGGCCCTCGGCGGACATCTTCGACGCTGTCGTCTTCGACTTCGAGACCCTCCGGGCGCGGTTCCAGCAGATGGCCTTCCTGAACAAGGGCCTGACGCTGACGTTGACCGACGAGCGTGAGCCGGAGGCGCCGGACCCGGACGCGTTGGACGACGACCCGATCGACGGGGTGGACGACCCGGAGGAGAACCCCGAGGGCGGCGCGGCACAGACGCGCACGGTGAGCTATGTCTACGCGCACGGCCTGCTGGACTACGTCAAGCACCTGAACAAGTCGAAGCGGACCGAGCCGGTGCACGAGGAGGTCATCGCGTTCGACAGCGAGGACCCCGAGCGGATGCTGTCCCTCGAGGTCGCGATGCAGTGGACCGGCTCCTACACCGCCTCGGTGCACACCTACGCCAACACCATCAACACCCACGAGGGCGGCACGCACGAGGAGGGGTTCCGGACCGCCCTGACCCGCCTGGTCAACGACTTCGCCCGGGCCAACCGGCTGCTGAAGGACAAGGACGCGAACCTCACGGGTGACGACATCCGCGAGGGGCTCACCGCCGTCATCCACGTCAAGATCGGCGAGCCACAGTTCGAGGGTCAGACCAAGACCAAGCTGGGCAACTCCGAGGTCAAGGGGTTCGTGCAGCGGGTGATGGGTGAGCAGTTCGGCCACTGGCTGGAGGCCCACCCCCGCGAGGGTCGCGAGATCGTCGGCAAGGCGGTGCAGGCCTCCGCGGCCCGGATGGCCGCCCGCAAGGCGCGCGAGGCGACCCGGCGCAAGGGCCTGCTGGAGAGCGGCGGCCTGCCGGGCAAGCTGCGCGACTGCCAGTCCAAGGACCCGACGGTCTCCGAGGTGTTCATCGTCGAGGGCGACTCCGCCGGCGGCTCCGCGGTGCGCGGGCGCAACCCGCACAACCAGGCGATCCTGCCCATCCGCGGCAAGATCCTGAACGTCGAGAAGTCCCGGCTGGACCGCATTCTGGCCAACCAAGAGGTCAAGGCGCTCATCTCGGGCTTCGGCACCGGGATCGGTGAGGACTTCGACATCACCAAGGCGCGGTATCACAAGATCGTGCTCATGGCCGACGCCGACGTCGACGGCCTGCACATCCGCACGCTGCTGCTCACGCTGCTGTTCCGGTTCATGCGGCCGCTGATCGAGGCCGGGTACGTCTACCTCGCCCAGCCGCCGCTGTACCGGATCAAGTGGACCAACCACGAGCACGAGTACGTGTTCAGCGACCGCGAGCGAGACGTGCTGATCGCCGAGGGCCTGGCCGCCGGCCGACGACTCCCCAAGGACACCGGCGTGCAGCGGTACAAGGGGCTCGGTGAGATGGACTACAAGGAGCTGTGGGACACCACGATGGACCCCGAGGGCCGGGTCCTGTTGCAGGTGACTCTGGAGGACGCGGCGGCCGCCGACCAGGTCTTCTCGGTGCTCATGGGTGAGGACGTGGAGTCCCGACGCGGCTTCATCCAGCGCAACGCCAAAGACGTCCGGTTTCTCGACATCTGAGGATCAAGCGAGGAACGAGCGTTGACGAAGATGGCCCATGAACTCGACATCTAGGACTTCTACGTGACTGAAACTCCGATCACTGACCGTATCGAGGCGGTCGACCTCAACGCGGAGATGCAGCGCAGCTACATCGAGTACGCGATGAGTGTCATCGTCTCCCGGGCGCTGCCCGACGTGCGGGACGGGCTGAAGCCGGTCCACCGGCGCGTGCTCTACGCCATGTACGACGGCGGCTACCGGCCGGACCGCGGCTTCAACAAGTGCTCGCGTGTCGTCGGCGACGTCATGGGGCACTACCACCCGCACGGCGACACGGCGATCTACGACGCCTTGGTGCGCCTGGTGCAGGACTGGACGCTGCGGTATCCGCTGGTGCAGGGGCAGGGTAACTTCGGCACGCCCGGGGACGACCCGGCCGCCGCCCCGCGGTATACCGAGTGCCGGATGGCGCCGCTGGCCATGGAGATGGTCCGCGACATCCACGAGGACACGGTCGACTTCGGTGAGAACTACGACGGCAAGACCCAGGAGCCCACGGTGCTGCCGGCGCGGTTCCCGAACCTCCTGGTCAACGGCTCTGCGGGGATCGCGGTCGGGATGGCCACGCAGATCCCGCCGCACAACCTGCGCGAGGTCGCCTCGGGGGTGCAGTGGCTGCTGGAGCACCCCGAGGCCGGCCGGGACGAGCTGCTGGAGGCGTTGCTGGAGCGCATCCCGGGCCCGGACTTCCCCGGGGGCGCGCAGATCATGGGACGGGCCGGCATCGAGGAGGCGTACCGCACGGGGCGCGGCTCGATCGCCATGCGGGCCGTGGTCGAGGTGGAGGAGATCCAGGGCCGGCAGTGCCTCGTGGTGACCGAGCTGCCGTACATGGTCAACCCCGACTCGCTGGCCAAGAAGATCGCCGAGCTGGTCAACGACGGCAAGCTCGCCGGCATCGCGGACCTGCGCGACGAGACGTCGGGGCGCACCGGGCAGCGGCTGGTGATCGTGCTCAAGCGCGACGCCATCGCCAAGGTGGTGCTGAACAACCTGTTCAAGCACACCCAGCTGCAGCAGAACTTCAGCGCCAACATGCTCGCCCTGGTCGACGGTGTGCCGCGCACCTTGCCGTTGTCGGCGTTCGTGCGGCACTGGGTGGACCACCAGATCGAGGTCATCGTCCGGCGCACGCAGTACCGGCTGCGGCGGGCTGAGGAGCAGATCCATATCCTGCGCGGGCTGCTCAAGGCGCTGGACGCCCTCGACGAGGTCATCGCGCTGATCCGGGCCAGCGCCACGGTGGAGGACGCCCGCGTGGGTCTGATCGAGCTGCTCGACATCGACGAGGTGCAGGCGCGGGCCATTCTGGACATGCAGCTGCGCCGGCTGGCCGCCCTGGAGCGACAGAAGATCATCGAGGAGCACGACCGGCTCGAGGCGCTCATCGTGGACTACCAGGACATCCTGGCCACGCCACAGCGCCAGCGCACGATCGTCTCCGAGGAGCTCGCGGAGATCGTCGAGAAGTACGGCGACGACCGGCGCACCGAGATCCACGGCTTCGGGGCCGACATGTCGATGGAGGACCTCATCCCCGAGGAGGATGTCGTCGTCACCATCACCCGCGGCGGGTACGCCAAGCGCACCAAGGTGGCGCAGTACCGCCCGCAGAACCGCGGGGGCAAGGGGCGCCGCGGCACGGCGCTGCGGGCGGACGACGTGGTGGGGCACTTCTTCATCACCTCGACCCATCACTGGCTGTTGTTCTTCACCAACTGGGGCCGGGTCTACCGGGCGAAGGCGTACGAGATCCCCGAAGGCGGCCCGACGGGCAAGGGCCAGCACGTGGCCAACTTGCTCGCCTTCCAGCCCGGCGAGCAGATCGCCCAGGTGCTCACGCTGCCGGACTATGACCACACGAACTACCTGCTGCTGGCCACGCGCAACGGGCTGGTGAAGAAGACCCGGCTCACCGACTACGACTCGCCGCGCTCGGGCGGGCTCATCGCGGTGAACCTGCGCGACGGGGACGAGCTGGTCAGTGCCGGGCTGGCCGAGGCCGAGGACGATGTGCTGCTGGTGTCGGTGAGCGGGCAGTCGGTGCGCTTCACGGCCACCGACGACGCACTGAGGCCGATGGGTCGGGCCACCTCGGGCGTGACGGGGATGAAGTTCCGCCCCGGCGACGACCTGCTCGCGATGCAGGTGGTGACCGCCGGCAGCGACCCGTACGTGTTCGTGGTGTTCGAGACCGGGATGGCCAAGCGGACTCCTGTCTCGTCCTACCGGGTGCAAGGACGTGGTGGCCTGGGGATCAAGGTGGCCAAGGCGAGCGACCGTGGCGGCAGCCTGGTCGGGGCGCTCACGGTCGACTCGGGCGACGAGGTGCTGGTCGTGATGGAGGGCGGCAACGTGGTCCGCTCCGCCGTCGACCAGGTGCGGGTCACCGGAAGAGACACCGCCGGAGTGCGATTCGCCACGCCGGGCCGGGGCGATGCCATCGTGGCGGTCGCGCGCAACGCGGAGAGCGAGCTGGCCGACGTGCTCGACACCGCCGAGGTCACTGCCGAAGGCGCGACCGATGGCGTAGCCTCGACCGAGACACCCGGGGAGGCTGTCGCGCCTGACACTGTGGCCGGGCCTGAACAGTAGGCATCACCGGAAGCCGGCACAGGAGACGAGTCATGAGCACGACGAAGCGAGACGGCCCGGACGTGGAGTCCGGCGAGTCCGCTGAGCACGGCTCGACCGCGACCCAGTCCTCTGACAGAAGCGCCGCGCAGGAGGGGCCGGTGCGAGCTGCGTCGGCCGAAGACGGTGAGGACAAGCCCACCTCGGCCTCGATGCGCGAAGGGGCGATGGCTCGGGTCTCTCCGCGGCGGGATCTTTCGTCGCGGCGCCAGGGTGCCCGCTCCTCCGGGGTCGCCGGGGGATCGGCCGCAGGCGCCTCGGCCGGGCGGGCTCCGACTCGCGGTGGCTCCCGGGGAGCACCGGGTCAGCGCCCGCGTCGCACCGGGCCGCGGCGGGTGCGGCTCACCGTTCAGCGCCTCGACCCGTGGTCGGTCTTCAAGATCTCGTTCCTGCTGTCGGTGGCGTTCGGCATCGCTACGGTCATCACGGTGGCGGTGCTGTGGACGGTGCTGTCCGGGATGGGCGTGTTCTCCACGCTCAACGACTTCATCGTGCAAGTGACCAGCGGTGAGAACACGGCCAGCAGCTTCGACCTGATGGACTACATCGGCCTGGGGCGGGTGGTGTCGCTGTCCGCGGTGTTCGCGGTGGCCAACGTCATCCTGCTGACCGCTCTGGCCACGCTCGGGGCCTTCCTCTACAACGTCTGCAGCGCCCTGGTCGGGGGGATCCACCAGACGCTCTCCGACGAGTAGAGCTGGCCGGCCTGGGTTGGTCGGCCTGTCATGGCCGGCCAGTCTTTGGTGGGCCACCACGGGGTGCGGTAACCTCGTGCGTCGCGTGACCGGCAGCTTCGAGGTTCGAGGCAGCGCAGGTCAGCGGCACGAGCGGGGCCTATAGCTCAGTCGGTTAGAGCGCTGTCCTGATAAGACAGAGGTCACTGGTTCAAGTCCAGTTAGGCCCACCGCATCGGCACCGCCGCCCGGGCGGCGCCCCCGTGAACCGTCGAAGGAGATGCATCGATGAAGCGCATCCTGGTGATGCTGGCCGCCGCGGTCGGCGGGCTGGCCGTGCTCAAGAAGAACCGCGACCAGCAGGCTGAGCGTGAGCTCTGGGCCGAGGCCACCGACGAGGTCTGAGACCTCCGGCGGCCTCCCGTCACTCTTCACACCGTCCGCGAGAGCGGGCGCCCTCGGGGCCATGGCGCAATTGGTAGCGCACCTGCTTTGCAAGCAGGGGGTTGGGGGTTCGAGTCCCCCTGGCTCCACCGTATGAGCCCTTAGGGAACGATGCTCGGAGGAGAACTCCGTGTGGGCATCACTACATGGAGTGGGCCTGGGGGCGGGTAGCACTCGGACTAGGTATCTCGTCCGCCATATGAGACCCCGCTTCTTGCCCTTACAATCAGCCGATGGGCGACGTAAGGGTGGACATCGCTTGGCCCGGCCCAGAGCGCGGGGCCTCAGAGTCTCGACACGTTCTAGTCCATGACGAGCTGCGCTATGCGCAACGCGCTAGCCAATGGGACTGCGAGCTTGATGGCTTCATCAATTACCACTGGTTGACTAGCCCAGGGGAGCATGGCCGACAGAAGGTGATGTTGGAGGCAGGTATCAACGCCCCGGCTATGGTCGCGGCCCCTGACGGCGACCGTCGCGCAATCATTGCCATTCGGTCTAGCCCATGGAAGGCTGGTCACGAG
>NZ_DATFMA010000087.1:0-27298 GCF_035267225.1 Ornithinimicrobium sp. | reverse complement strand
GCTCGCCGACGGGTGGCGGATCGAGCGGATCGAGCGCCCGGCCCGGTACGTCCTGACCCGCACCGCCGAACCGACCGAGAGGGATCGATGAAGCTCACCCAGATGTGGCTGCACCAGCTCGAGATGCCGCTGGTGGCGCCGTTCACGACCTCGTTCGGCACCTCGCAGACCAAGCACACCTACGTCGTCGAGCTGCGGGCCGAGACCTCCGCCGGTCCCGTCACCGGGTGGGGTGAATGTGTGGCCATGGAGGCGCCCCTGTACTCGGCCGAGTACCTGCACGGAGCGGCCGAGGTCACGCGCCGCTGGATCGCTCCGGCGCTGTTCGACCAGCCGCACCTCAGCGCGGAGTCGGTCGCCCACCACCTCGACCACCTCATCGGCCATCCCATGGCCAAGGCTGCCGTCGAGATGGCGGTGCTCGACGCTCAGCTCCGCGCGGCGCAGACCTCGTTCGCCGACTACCTGGGCGTCACGGCCAGCACCGTGCCCTCCGGGGTGTCGGTGGGCATCCACGACGACGTCCCCTCGCTCCTGCGAGCCGTGGGAGGCTACGTCGAGGCGGGCTACGCGCGGATCAAGCTGAAGATCAAGCCCGGCGCCGACACGGAGCCGGTCGCGGCCGTCCGCGCCGAGTTCGGCGACGAGCTGCCCTTCCAGGTCGACGCCAACGCCGCCTACACCCTGGTGGACGCGAACCATCTCCAGCGCCTGGACGAGCACAACCTTCTGCTCATCGAGCAGCCCTTGGGCGAGGACGACCTGCGACAGCACGCCGAGCTCGCCTCGCTGATGCGCACGCCCATGTGCCTCGACGAGTCCATCCACTCGGTGAAAGCAGCCGCCGACGCCATCGCGCTTCGGGCCGCCTCCGTGGTCAACATCAAGCCAGGCCGCGTGGGGGGCTACCTACAGGCACGAGCGATCCACGACGTGTGCCGGGCCCACGGCCTGGCGGTCTGGTGCGGCGGAATGCTGGAGACCGGGATCGGACGGGCTGCCAACGCCGCGCTGGCCGGGCTGCCCGGGTTCACCCTGACCGGCGACATCTCCGGCGCCGACCGGTTCTACGCCGAAGACATCGTGACCGAGCCGATGCGTATGCACGACGGCGTCGTCGACGTCCCCACCGGGCCGGGGTTCGGCGTGGAGGTCGACCGCGACCTCTTGGCCCGCTTCACCACCGACGTGCTCACCCTCACTCCGGAGCACACCTGAGCCATGGACGACTGGACAGAGACGCAGCGCGCCTTTCACGAGGCGGCGCACTGGTTCGCGGACACCGTGCCGGCCGAGAAGGACACCTGGGGTCTGCCGGCTCTGGGGGTCTGGACCGTGCGGGACCTGGTCGGTCACACCAGCCGCGCTCTGCTGACCGTCGAGTCCTACCTGGCCGAGCAGGCGCAGGCGGTGCAGGTGGCCTCGGCCGTGGACTACCTGGAGCGCGCACGCCGCTCGCTGTCAGACCCGCAGGCGGTGGCCCGGCGTGGGCGCGAGGCCGGGGTGACACTCGGCGACGACCTGGTCTCCAGCGTTCGCTCCCTGGTCGAGCGGGCCACCACCCTGGTCGCCGGCACCGAAGCGGACGATGTCGCCACAACCCCGGTGGGTGCCATGCAGCTGGCCGAGTACCTGCCCACCCGCACCTTCGAGCTGACCGTCCATACGTGCGACCTCGCCGTGGCCCTGGGCCAGCCCCCGCGACCACCCGACCCGGCCGCAGCGCAGTGCCTCGAGCTCGTAGCCGACCTCGCCCGGCGCTCGGGGCAGGCCGCGACGCTGCTGCTGGCCAGTACAGGTCGCCAGGGCCTGCCGAGCGGGTTCAGCCTGCTCTAGCAGGCGCGGTCCTACGGAGCTCAGCGGAAGGCCGGATGCCCGGTCAACGCCTGGCCCACCACCAGGGTGTGCATCTCGGTGGTCCCCTCGTAGGTGAGCACGGTCTCCAGGTTCGCCGCGTGACGCATCGGTGAGTAGTCGGCGGTGATGCCATTGGCGCCGAGGATGGTGCGGCAGCGGCGCGCGATGTCCAGCGCCCGGCGCACGTTGGTCAGCTTGCCCAGGCTGACCTGCTGCGGGGTCAGCGTCCCGGCGTCGGCCAGGCGGGCCAAGTGGGCGGCGAACAGCATCCCGGTGACGTAGTCCGCCGTGCTGTCGGCGAGCTTGGCCTGGGTGAGCTGGTAGGCCGCGATCGGTGACCCGAACTGCTCCCGGGTGAGCGCGTAGTCGATGGCCTGGATGAGCGAGTCACGCGCGGCCCCCATCGACCCGAACACGATGCCCAGCCGCGCCTGGGTCAGGCAGGCCAGCGGGGCGCGCAGTCCCGCCGCCCCCGGCAGCGCGGCCTCGGCGGGCAGACGCACGCCGTCCAGCACGATCTCGCTGGTCACCGAGGCCCGCAGGGACAGCTTGCGGGGGACGTCACGCGCGCTGAAGCCGGGGGTGTCGGTGGGCACCACAAAGCCACCGATCCCGTCGTCGGTCCGCGCCCAGATGACCGCCACATCCGCGATCGACCCGTTGGTGATCCACATCTTCGAGCCGTCGAGCACCCAGTCCCGGCCGTCCCGCCGTGCTCTCGTGGCCATCTGCACCGGGTCCGACCCGTGGTCGGCCTCGGTGAGGCCGAAACATCCCACCCGTTCTCCTCGGGCCATCGGAGGGAGCCATTCCTGGCGCTGCTCCTCGCTGCCGTAAGTGTGCAGCGCGTGCATGGCCAGTGAGCCCTGCACGCTCACGAGGGACCGCACGCCGGAGTCGGCCGCCTCGATCTCGGTGCACACCAGCCCGTAGGCCGAGGCGCTCGCTCCAGCACAGCCGTAGCCGTCCAGGTGCATGCCAAGCACCCCCAGCTCGCCGAACTGGCGGGCGAGATCCCGCGCCGGGAGGTGACCTTCGGTGAACCAGGCGCTCAGGTGTGGCCGCACCACCTCGTCCACCAGGGATCGCACGCTGTCCCGCATGGCCAGGTCCTCCTCGGCGTGGCCGTGGTCCAGGGCGCCGAGCTCGTCGGGTGTCGTCACAGGCATCTCCGCATTGTGCCCGCACCATGCAGGGTCGAGGTGCCCGCGGAGCGCATCTGGACCTCCGCCCTGGCCACCGCGCAGTTCCTGCACAGCCAGCGCGAGGCAGGCTGGGCCTACGTCATCGGCGAAGCCGGGTTGACCACCGCGTTGCACGACGTGGGCTACATCCTCACCGACCGCAACCCCGACTATGTCGTGCTGGGAGAGACCCGCACCTACTCGTTCGAGGCCATCACCAAGGCGATCCGCCTGGTGGCCGACGGCGCGCGCCTCATCGCCACCAACCCAGACCCGAGCGGACCGTCGGGAGCCGGGATGATCCCGGCGACCGGATGGACACGGGCATCATGAGTGGGGTGCAGGCGGGTCTGCGCACCGTGCTGGTGCTCAGCGGCTCAACCACGAAGGGCGACGTAGACCGCTTTCCCTACTGCCCGACGTACGTACGCGACGGCATCGCCGACGTGTGCCCATGATCGGCGAACTGAGCCAGGGCTAGGTCCCTTCAGGTGATCTCGATCGGGGTGCCCAGGGGGAGCAGCGTGGTGAGCGCGGTGATGTCCTCGTTGGACAGGCGGATGCAGCCGTGGCTGACCGACTCCCCGATGGTGTCGACCTCTGTCGTGCCGTGCAGGCCGATCTGCCCTGGGCCTCCGCCGAACTCGTTCAGCACGTCGGAGAAGGCCGACACGCCGTAGGCGTAGTCGCCGTAGCCGGGGTTGGTGGGCTCGATGAGCTCGGTGAGGTAGTACCGGCCGGTGGGTGTCGGGGTCTGCCCGGTGCCCGTGGCAGCGTCGAAGCGACTCACGACCTTTCCGTCCTCGAGCAGAGTCAGCTCGTTCTCGGTCGTCGACACCCGCAGCTCGTACGGGATCGTCGCAAGATCGACGTCTTCCTCCTCGACCCAGCCGGTGGAGCCGTTGGGTCGCACCGGCAACTGCACCTCGACCCACCCGTGTGACGCGCCGACGACCATGAACGTGAGCGGCACGCCGGTCTCGGTGGGGTTGTCGAAGCGGTGCGTCTCCCTGCCCCGGGGGCGGTCGAGGACCACGACGGTGTCGTCGGTGGCGGTCGCGCTGAGGGCGGCTTGCCCGTCGACCGGGGCGGTCGACTCTTCGGCACCATCACGAGGCACCGGCGATGACGCTGAGCTGCCCTGCGTCTGCGTCGCGCTCGAGCTGGCCGGGTCGGCCCCCTGGCCAGCACGGGCAGGCTGCCCCGACCCACCGCTGTCGTCGTCGCTACATCCCGCCACCCCCAGAAGGGCGAGGCTCAGCGCCGCCGAGCAGGTCGCGCGCCCTATGCTTCCAACAGTCATCATGAGCTGGTCCAGCGTCGGGCGTGCCGACCCCACATCCGGAGCAGCCGCCTATCCCCGGGGGCGCCACAGGGCGAGGGCGGTGCTCGCCCGGCCTCGCTGCGGTCGGGCCCCCTGACGAAGGGTGACGATCTCACCGGCCATGCCCGCGGCGAAGATCCGGTCCGAAGAGCCGAGGGTCTGCAGGAGGATGTCGTTGCGCTCGGTCAGATCCTCGACACGGGCCTTGAGCTGTTCGACCTGCTGCTCGAGGTCCAGGATCCGTTGGATACCCGCCAGGCTGACGCCCTCGGTGGAAAGCCGCTGCACCTCGCGCAGCCGGTAGATGTCCCGCGAGGAGTAGCGACGACCCCCGCCACGGGTGCGTTGCGGCACGACCAGACCGAGCCGGTCGTACTGGCGCAGGGTCTGTGCGTGCATTCCCGCCAGCTCGGCGGCGATCGAGATCACGAAGACAGGGGTGTCCGGGTCGACGTCCGACCGGATCCGCGCCATCGTCCTCACCTCGCCTCGATGTCTCTAGTGTGGCGTGTCGTTGCGGGCGCGCCGAGTCGACAGCCCGGTCCGGTCACTCTTCGGCACGGGCGATCAGGTCGGCTCGGGGGTCCATACCGGCCTCGTCGGCCTGAAGTGCCTCGATAGCCTCTCGGGCAGCAGCGCTGAGACGCTGCGGGACAACCACCTGCACCCTGGCCAGCAGGTCGCCGGTGCCCTTGGCGGTCTTCAGTCCGCGCCCCTTGACCCTCAGGAGCCGACCGGACGGAGTGCCGGCCGCCACTTTGAGCCGCACCGGCTTGCCATCCAGGGTCGGCACGCTCACGGTGGCCCCCACGGCGGCCTCGGCGAACGTGACCGGGAGGTCGACCGTCAGGTTCAGGCCGTCCCGTGCGAAGACGGGGTGAGCCTGCACGTTCACCGCGATGAGCAGGTCACCCGCGTCCCCGCCGGTCTCGCTCGGCATCCCTTTACCGCGCAGGCGGATCTTCTGCCCGTCCTTGACTCCGGCCGGGATGCGCGCGGTCACCTGCTCGCCGCCGGGCGTGGTGACGCTCACCTTGTCGCCCGAAGCGGCTTGGCGGAACGTCAACGACGCGCGCGCCTCGACGTCGCGCCCCTTGCTGGGGGCACCGAAGCCGTAGCCAGGTCCGGCTGAGCCACCGCGAGCACCACCGGGGTAGCCACCCTGGGCGAACCCGCCGAGGATGTCCTCCAAGTTCACGCCCTGCGCTCCGGCGAACCCGGACTGCTGGGCCGAGCCGAACGGGGACTGCTGGCCCGCTCCGCGGCGGCCGGCCTGGCCGCCGAACATCTGGGCAAACACGTCCTCGAAGCCAGCGCCGCCAGCACCACCGGGGCCGCCGGCGGTGAACCGGGCACCGCCACGCGACATCGCCCGGACACCGTCATACTGCTGACGCTGCTCAGGGTCGGAGAGCACGGCGTAGGCCTCGCCGACCTCCTTGAACTTCAGCTCCGCAGCGGTGTCGCCCGGCTTGGAGTCCGGGTGCCACTCGCGGGCCAGCTTGCGGTAGCGCTTCTTGATCGTCGCGTCGTCCGCGTCCTGCGGCACGCCGAGGATCGCGTAGAAGTCCTTGTCGAACCAGTCCTGGCTGGCCATATCGGTCCCTCCTCCCTTCGCTGTGCGTCGTGACGTGTCCTATCGGGTCACTCCGTCGGGTCGGCCACGGCCACACGCGCTGCGCGCACCAACCGCTCGCCGACCTGGAACCCCGGCTGGATGACCTGGACGACTGTCGTCTCGGTCGCCCCGTCGGGCAGATCTGCGTCCGGTACGTGCATCAACGCCTCGTGCACCGCCGGGTCGAACGTGTCACCCACGGCACCGAACAGCACGGCACCCTGGCGGCCCAGCGTCGACTCCAGCTTGTCCACGATCGCCGCGAACGGCCCGTCGGAGACGTCACCGTGCTGCCGGGCCGAGTGGATGTCGTCGAGCACCGGAAGCATCGCTTCCAGGGTCTCGCCGATGGTCACGTCCCGGTCCTTGGCCCGGTCCCGGTCGATGCGCCGCCGGTAGTTGACGAACTCCGCCTGCAGCCGGCGAAGGTCCTCCAGCCGCTCGGCGGCCATTCGGGCATCCGAGCTCACCTCGTCCTGCGAGTCGACGGGCTCGTCCTGAACCTCCGCAGACTCCACACCGTCCCGTTGAACCGCGTCGACGTCGGCACCCTCATCGGCGTCGTCGACGTCATCAGATCCGACGTCATCGGCACCAGGAGCCGGCGGGCCCGCGTCGAAAGGGTCCTCCAGCGCGGCGTCGGTCTGCTCGCCGGCCTGCTGGGCCGCGCGCGCGTCACGCACCGCGCCGGTCTGGGGGTCGACCTTGCGCTTGTCCCGGATGACCGGTCCGGTGGGCCCGCCCTCGTCCTCGGGGCGGGCCTCACCGGCACCGTTCGGCTGGCTCACTTGGCGTCCTTGTCGTCCTCATCGTCCTCGACGACCTCGGCGTCGACCACGTCCTCACCGGAGCTGTCGCTCGCGCTCGCGTCGGCCTGCTCACCGCTGGCCGCCTCGGCATCCGCCTGCTCCTGAGCCTGGGCGGCCATCATGGCCGATCCCATGGCCTGGCTCGCGGTGGACAGCGTCTCCGTCTTGGCCTTGATGTCCTCCGTCGAGACCTCGGACTCGGGCTTGATCGCTTCCTTGAGGTCGGCGATCGCCGTCTCCACCGGCTCCTTCGTCTCGGCCGGGACCTTGTCGCCGCTCTCAGAGAGGAACTGCTCGGTGGAGTAGATCATCTGCTCCGCTGTGTTGCGCGCCTCAGTGGCCTCACGCTGCTGGCGGTCCTCCTCGGCGTGGGCCTCGGCGTCGCGCACCATGCGCTCGATCTCCTCCTTCGGCAGCGCCGAGCCGCCGGAGATGGTCATCGACTGCTCCTTGCCCGTGCCGCGGTCCTTGGCGGAGACGTGCACGATGCCGTTGGCGTCGATGTCGAACGTGACCTCGATCTGCGGCATCCCGCGAGGGGCGGGGGCGATCCCGGTCAACTCGAAGTTGCCCAGCGGCTTGTTGTGCTTGGCGATCTCGCGCTCACCCTGGTAGACCTCGATGCCCACCGAGGGCTGGTTGTCGCTGGCCGTGGTGAACACTTCGGAGCGCTTGGTCGGAATCGCCGTGTTGCGCTCGATCAGCCTGGTCATGATGCCGCCCTGGGTCTCGATGCCCAGGCTCAGCGGCGTCACGTCGATCAGCAGTACGTCCTTGCGGTCACCCTTGAGCACACCGGCCTGGAGGGCGGCGCCGACGGCGACGACCTCATCCGGGTTCACGCCCTTGTTGGGCTC
Source organism: Ornithinimicrobium sp. (assembly GCF_035267225.1). Lineage (GTDB taxonomy): Bacteria > Actinomycetota > Actinomycetes > Actinomycetales > Dermatophilaceae > Ornithinicoccus. The sequence continues at coordinate 19,649 of NZ_DATFMA010000087.1, read as the reverse complement.
CTTGCTGGTCATCTTCTTGACCAGCTCGGTCACGGCCGGCATCCGGGTCGAGCCGCCGACGAGGACAACGTGGTCGATCTCGGAGATGTTCACGCCGGCGTCCTTGATGACCTGGTCGAACGGCGCCTTGGTGCGGTCCAGCAGGTCCTGGGTCATCTTCTCGAACTGGGCGCGGCTCAGGGACTCGTCCAGGTGGATCGGCCCGGAGTCGGTCATCGAGAGGTATTGCAGGTTGAGGTTGGTGCTGCTGGAGCTCGACAGCTCCTTCTTGGCCTGCTCGGCGGCGTCGCGCAGCCGCTGCATGGCGATCTTGTCCTTGCTCAGGTCGGTGCCGGTCTGGTTCTTCACCGTGGTGAGCAGGTGCTGCACGATCCGCTCGTCCCAGTCGTCACCACCCAGCTTGTTGTCACCGTGGGTGGCGCGGACCTGGATGGTGGCGAAGCCGTCCTCGGCGTCCTTACCGACCTCGAGCAGGGAGACGTCGAAAGTGCCGCCGCCGAGGTCGAAGACGAGGATCTGCTCGTCCTCCTTGCCCTTGTCCAGACCGTAGGCCAGGGCGGCCGCGGTGGGCTCGTTGACGATGCGCAGCACGTTCAGCCCGGCGATCTCACCGGCCTCCTTGGTGGCCTGGCGCTCAGCGTCGTCGAAGTACGCCGGCACGGTCACCACCGCGTCGGTGACCTCCTCGCCCAGGTAGGACTCCGAGTCGCGCTTGAGCTTCATCAACGTGCGGGCACTGATCTCCTGCGCGGTGTACTTCTTGTCGTCGATCTCCGTGCTCCAGTCGGTGCCCATGTGGCGCTTGACCGAGCGGACGGTGCGGTCGACGTTGGTCACGGCCTGGCGCTTGGCGATCTCGCCCACCAGCACCTCACCGTTCTTGGCGAACGAGACGACCGAGGGCGTGGTGCGACCACCCTCGGCGTTGGCGATGATCTCCGGCTCGCCACCGTCGAGAACGGCGACGGCGGAGTTGGTGGTGCCGAGGTCGATGCCTACTGCACGTCCCATGTGTCAATCACTCCTGTATGTCGGGGGCCGGTATGCGCCGCTGGGCTCACTCCGGGCCGCGTGCTGCGGACTTGATAGGTCTACACTCAACCTGCGGCATCGGGGCGCTATTGTCAAACCCAGACTCAGTGAAGTTGAGCACTCTCGACTCAACCTCACTCGGGGCGCCACTATTCCGTCACCGGCCAGGGGGTAGAGGCGCCCTTATCAGCTGCTTCCGCCGGCGACAGCCGCCGGAATGACAACCGCGGCGATGATCGCCGCGTTCAGGCTGTCTATGGCTCGCTTCAGCGCCTCTCCCACCGGCACCTCGCGGGAGGCCTCCTCCACGCGACGCTGGAGCTGCTTTGTCGACATCCCCTCGGACTCCCCGGCGAGCACCTTCTTGGCGACCCCGAGCCCCTGCAGGATGGCCAGCAGAGTCGCGTCGGAAGCCGAAGGCTGCCCGCCGATGAGCACCGCGCGCAGCCGCTGCCGGATCTCACGCTCAGGGCCGGGGTCGACCGTCGGCCGCTTCTCCGGGACCAAGCCCAGCAACCTCTTGGGCACCACGTCGACCACACCCAGACGCGCCAGCTCCGCGACGACCTCCGGCTCCGGGTTCATCTTGCTGTCCTGCACGAGCGTGGACAGTTTCGTCCCCTCCTTCTCGACCGCTCGGGCGAGGACCATGTCCAGCACCGGCTGACCGGTGGGTGTGGCGTCGATGACCTCCAGACGCGGGTCTTCGCCCTCATTCAGCCAGACGCGCTGGTCGAGCAGCAGGTCGGCGATCGTGGCCGCGCTGAGCGCCCATCCGGTCTGGGTGCCCCAGCTCGCCGGGCCGCCTTCGTCGTTCGTCAGGAGCAAGAAGAGCTCTGCCGCGGTGTCCATAGCGGCACCATACGAGGGGCGTCCGGCGAGCCGGTATCCCCCAGAAGTCCCGAATACTATCCTTTGTCCGGACAACTGAAGGCGTCCCAACAGCCTGCAGCACGGGGCCGTCAGGAGGGCGGGACATGGCGACACCACACCGACCTATCGACCGTCACAGCCCGATGCCGCTGTGGGCGCAGGTCAGAGACCACATCACGGACCGCATCCGGCGCGGCGAGTTCGAGGACCAGTTTCCGGGTGAGCACCAGCTCGTCCAGGAGTATGAGGTCAGTCGCCACACCGTGCGCGAGGCGTTGCGGTCGCTGCGCTCCGAGGGGGTCCTCGAGGGCGGCCGTGGTCGTGTCACCCAGGTCGCTCGGCCGCAGATCAGCCAGCCTCAAGGCGCGCTGTACAGCCTGTTCGCCTCGGTCCGCAGCGCCGGTCACCGCCAACGCAGCATCGTGCGCGAGCTCGACATCCGGGCCGAGCCGGCGGCGGCTCGCGCGTTGGGTCTGCCGGAGTCGGCCAGGCTGCTCTACCTGGAGCGGTTGCGACTCAGCGACGAGGAACCGCTGGCCCACGACTGCGTCTGGCTCCCGGCTGACGTGGCCGCACCGTTGCTCGAGGCCGACTTCGCCGAGACCTCGCTCTACGCTCAGCTCGAGACGCGATGCGGCATCCGGCTGAGCGGTGGCCGCGAGCAGCTGCAAGCCGTCGTGCCGGACGCCAGCGAGCGGGAGCTGCTGGAGATCGGGGACGACGTGGCCGTGCTGCATCTCGAGCGCTCGGGCGACTCCGGCGACCGCGTGGTGGAGTTTCGGCGCACCGTGATCCGGGGTGATCGCTTCGCCTTCAACAGCGACCTGGCTCGTCCCGACCGTATGACCGTCTCGACCGGCGTCGAGAGAGCAGACCACCAGGTTTCGTGGTAATATGTACGTACATTCGGATATATGCCACCAGAGCGGCACGAGACCTCGCTGAAGGGACCTTCGATGATCAGCGTCATCCCACTGGACACGCCCGGCTTGGGCGACCGCAGCTACCTGGCACATGACGGGAGCGTCGCCCTGGTGGTCGACCCTCAGCGTGACTTCGACCGGGTGCTGGCCCTCGCGGAGGAGGCGCAGGTGCGAATCACCCACGTCTTCGAGACGCACATCCACAACGACTACGTCTCCGGCGGATTGGCGCTGGCCCAACATGTGGACGCGACCTACCTGGTCAACGCCGACGACGAGGTGGAGTTCGACCGGGTCGGCCTCCGCGACGGCGAGGTGGTCGAGGTCGGCCCCACGATGCGGGTCCGCGCCGTCCACACCCCCGGCCACACTCATACCCACCTGAGCTACGTGCTGGAAGCCGAGGGCGTCCACCACGGAGCCTTCACCGGCGGTTCCTTGCTCTTCAGCTCCACCGGCCGACCCGACCTGCTCGGCCCTGCGCACACCGACACGCTGGTGCACGACCAGTGGCGCTCGGCTCAGCGGCTGGCCGCCGAGCTGCCCGGGCAGACCCCGGTCTTCCCCACCCACGGCTTCGGCAGCTTCTGCTCGGCGACGCAGAGCAACGTCGACGAGAGCACGATCGGAAGGGAGCGGCAGGAGAACCCGGCGCTGACCCAGAGCGAGCAGGAGTATGTCGACACCCTGCTCGGCGGTCTCGACGAGTTCCCGGCGTACTACGCCCACATGGCGCCGGCCAACAGCGCCGGCCCGAGTGCTCCGGACCTCACGCCCCCCTCCGTCGCGGACTCTGGTGAGCTGCGCCGGCGGATGGAGGCGGGCGAGTGGCTGGTCGACCTGCGGCACCGCGAGGCGTTCGCCGCCGGCCACCTTCCGGGCACCCTGAACTTCGGCCTCGACGGGCAGTTCGTGACCTACCTGGGCTGGCTGATCCCGTGGGGCACTCCGGTGACCCTGCTCGGCGAGACCGCCGAGCAGGTCGCACAGGCGCAGCGAGAGATGAGCCGGATCGGCCTCGACCACCCGGCAGCCATGGCGACCGGCGGACCCCGTGACTGGCAGTCCGGCCCCGCGAGCCAGCTCGGCAGCTTCCCCCGGGCTGACTTCGCCGACCTGCAGACGGCGCTCGACCGCGGCGAGAACATCACTGTGCTCGACGTGAGGCGGGCCGCGGAGTTCGACGCCAGCCACATCGAGGACGCCGTGAACGTGCCGATCCACCACGTGCTGGCCCACCTCGACGACATCCCCCGCGGCCCGCTCTGGGTGCACTGCGCCGGCGGATACCGCGCCTCGGTGGTGGCCTCGATCCTCGACGCCCACGGTTTCGATGTCGTCGCGGTGGACGAGAGTTTCGACCAGGCCGAACCCGCCGGCCTGCCGCTCGTCGCGGCCGCCTAGCGCATCGTTGGCCTGGGGTCGGAACCAACCGACCCCGTGATCTTCCCTGTCCTGCTCGTGTCCCTCCCCCTGTCCCCTGAAGGAGACCCTCTATGACCTCGACCCCCGCCCCCACACTGGACGCCGACACGCTGCGAGCGCAGTGGCAGCGCACCCCCGGGACGCTTCTGCTCGACGTGCGCACCGAGTCCGAGTTCGAGTCCGCGCACATCCCTGGCTCCTACAACGTGCCTCTGGCAAGGGTGAGCGAGCACCGCGACGACCTGAGCACGCGGCTGGGGAACAACGTGGTGCTGGTATGCCGGTCCGGCGCTCGCGCTCGACAGGCCGAGGAGATCCTCAGCGCTCAGGGTGTGACCGGCCTGCGCGTGCTCGAAGGGGGCATGCTCGCCTGGGAGCGCGCCGGTGCCCCGGTGACCCGGGGTCGGCAGACCTGGGACCTCGAGCGACAGGTGCGCCTGGCGGCCGGCTCCATGGTCGCCTCCGGCATCATCGTCAGCAGCGTCTTCCCTCCTCTGAAGTGGTTCTCCGGCGCCATCGGCGCCGGTCTGGTCCTTGCCGCGGTGAGCAACACCTGTGCCATGGGCAACGCCCTGGCGCGCATGCCGTGGAACCGCGCGGCCGACCACCCCGGTCTCGAGGACCTGCCCCCAGGCGCACGGTCCGACCCGTGACCGCGCTGCTGGAGCCTTCGGTCCTGAGCACGCTGGCCCTGGCCTTCGCGGTCGGTATCACGCTGGGCCTGCTCGGCGGAGGGGGCTCCATCATGTTGGTCCCGATCCTGGTCTACGTGACCGGGTTGGAGACCAAGGAGGCCATCGCCGCCTCGCTCGTGGTCGTGGGTGTCACCTCTGCGGTCGCCAGCGTCGGACACGCCAGGTCCGGGCGGGTCCGGTGGCGCAGCGGCCTGCTGTTCGGCGCCTCTGGGCTCGGCGGCGCCTTCCTCGGTGGGCTCCTGGGCGGGCAGCTGCCCAGCGTCCTGCTCATGGTGCTCTTCGCACTGATGATGATCGCCACCTCGGCCGCCATGATCCGGGGGCGCTCGGCGCCCCCGCGGGACGCCCATAGCGAGCTGCCCGTCCTGCGGGTCATGGTCGACGGCCTGGTCGTGGGCCTGGTCACCGGGCTGGTCGGCGCGGGAGGTGGGTTTCTCGTGGTTCCGGCGCTCGTGCTCCTCGGCGGGTTGCCGATGAGCGTCGCGGTGGGGACCTCCCTGGTCGTGATCGCCATGAAGTCACTGGGTGGGGTCGCCGGGTACCTCAGCGCGGTCGACCTCGACTGGACCCTGGTGGCCGCAGTGACCGGCGTCGCGGTGGTGGGCAGCTTGGCCGGAGGCCGCTTGGTGGGCCGACTGCCAGAGGACACGCTGCGTCGCGGGTTCGGCTGGTTCGTGCTCGCGATGGGTCTGTTCGTCCTGGGCCGCCAGCTCCCGCCGGAAGCGCTGCTTCCTTCCATCATCGGGGTCGGCGTCGTCGCCGTGCTGTCCTTGGCCTGCTGGCGGCTGGGTGAACGCTGCCCGCTGCGTCGAGCGCGCTCGGCGCAGCGGGCCGGCCTAGACCGCGGACAGGCGTCAGACGGTGACTAGCGGTGCCCCAGCTCGAGCATGACCACGCCGGCGACGACGAAGGCCATGCCGGCGAACTGGACCGGAGTCATCCGCTCGTGGAAGAACCACCAGCTGAGCACCGCGATGAGCAGCACCCCGAGCCCCGCCCACGCGGCGTACGTCACGCCGAGCGGGAGCCCGCGGGCTAGGGACTGCTGCAGGGCGGTGAACGCGAGCGCGTAGCTCACGGTGACGAGCAGCCATACCCATGGCCCGCCCGTGTCGTCGACGGTCCACCGCAGGGCGAGGGTGCCGACCACCTCGAAGACGATGGCGAGCACCAAGAAGACGTAAGCCACCGTCGTCCCTTCAATGTCGTGAGCACCTAACGGTCATTCTGCCTGGCGGCGAGGTCCTTCAAGACGCGGAAGTCCCGCGACCGCCCAGGCCCGCCGCGCGCTGGCAAGGAAGGCCGACACGGCCGGTCTGCCGGTGGTGGTGTGGCTGTGCGCCATCAACACCTGACGGCGCACGCTCTGCCGCAGTGCGACCACGTCGACTCCGCTGGCCGGCAGGAACGAGCGCCCGAGATCTGACATGAGCGTCACTCCCAGGCCAGCCGCGACCATGGCCAAAGCGGTGGGCTGTTCGTCCACATCGTGCACCACTCGAGGGTCGAAACCAGCCTGCCGACAGGCCTGGCGCAGCGCTCGCCCGTAGTAGTTGCGCGTCCCCGACATCACCCAGTCGACATCGGCCAGATCGGCGATGTCGACGTGGGACCCGCTGAACCACCCCGCAGGCGCGGCGAGATGCAGCTGGTCCATGCCGAGAGGGGTGAAGGTCAACCCGGGGGCCCAGGGCTCGGGTGCGTCGGGATACTCCAGGATGAAGCTGAGGTCCAGATGACCGTGCCGCAGAGCGCCGGCGGCGTCGTCCGGGTCGATCTCGTGGGTGCGTACCTGTACCTGCGGGTGGCGACGCGCGAGGTCCTCCACGATCAGCGGCACCAGATGAGCGGCCATGGTGCAGAACACCCCCACCTTCAGCTCCACCGCCAGGCTGTCCCGAGCGGCCTCCACGGCAGAGATGGCCTGCTGCTCGGCCGACAGCAGGATCTCGGCGTGCTCGAGCAGCACCCGGCCGATGTCGGTGAAGCGCACTCCCCGGCCGTGCTTCTCCAGGAGTGGCGCACCGATCTCGCGCTCGAGGGCGGCGATCTGCTGCGATACGCCCGAGGCCGAGTACTGCATCGCCTCGGCGGCTGAGGTCACTCCTCCTTCGAGCGCAACCTCACGCAGGATCCGCAGTCGGCGCAGGTTCAGTTCCATGCATCAATTATGCATAGATGATTCATCTATCTTCACTAGACATGGACGTTTTGGGGTCTCACCATGAGTGATGTCTCGCTCCCCGCGGGCCGGGATCATCGCGAAAGGAGGCGACCGTGTTGTTGCTCATAGACCTTCTGGGGTGGCTCGGTGGCCTGCTGGTCGCCGGTGGCTACGCGCTCGTCTCGACCCGACGGATCGCCCCTGAGTCCACAGTCTTCCAAGGAATGAACGTACTCGGCGCTCTGCTACTGGGCACCGCGTGCCTCACCCAGGGGTCCCTGCCGTCCGCGGTTCTGAACGCCGTGTGGTTCACCGTGGGAATCCGATCGCTCCTCTGGCGACCCACGCTTTGCCGCCACCCCCAGCCACATAGCTCAACCTCAAGCCGCTAGTTCGGCACTTGAGGTCGCCTTCGAGGCTGTGAGTGCCGCGGCGATGCGTCCACCACGGCGAGCGAGTGCGATGTCGGTCACGACGATGCTCGGTCCCCCACCCCGACCCCCAGCCGCGAACGTGACTTCCGGCCCCGAGTTCGGGGCCGGAAGTCACGTGAAGTGGCTGGGGGTGCGGGAAGGCTAGGCCAGGGCGAGGCGGAGCGTCTCTCCGCGGGCCCCGCCCATCCACAGGTCCTGGCAGGCCGCCGCCAGCTCGTCCAGCCCCTCGGTGATGGCCCCGAACACGTTGCCCGGCACCCATCCCTGGTCGCCGTTGATGAGCAGGTTGTTGCGCCCGTAGAACACCGCCAGATCGACGATCGCCCCGTGCGCACGATGCTGCTCGGCCGTCTCGTACCCGTAGGCCGGACTGCCCAGGTCGTCGCCGGCGAAGGTGAACCAGCACAGGTCACCCGGGATCGGGGTGATCGTGGTGTTCTCCCGCCCCGGGTCCGATCCGGGGAACTCGTGGAACAACGCATAGATCTCGTTGCGCGCGTACTTGCCGTGGTAGACCTGCGCCTCCAAGGGCAGCGCCTCCACGACCGCCGCACAGGTGCGTGGCGCGACGTCGGTGAGCAGCTCGGCCCGAGCGGTGACGGCTCGCTGGACGAGGGTGAGGGTGATCGCAGTCATGAGTCAGGGTGCTTTCTGTGCCAGTCGGTGACCTGCTGGAAGGCCTGGCCGGCGCGCATCACCAGAGCGTCCTCGTGACGGGGACCGATGATCTGCAGCCCCACCGGCAGGCCCGCCGAGGTGAAGCCACACGGCACGCTGAGCGCAGGCTGCTCGGTCATGTTGAAGGGCCAGGTGAACGGGCACCACGAGGTCCAGAGCGGGTCGGGCCAACCAGGTGGCGCCTGCTGGCGGGCGTCGAAGGCCGGCGTAGGCATGGTGGGGCAGACCAGCACGTCGTACCCGGCGTGCCAGACCCCCACCGCCCGAGACAGCTCGCTACGCACAGCCGCGGCCGCCAGGTAGTCCGCGGCGCTGCTGTCGGCATACCGGCGGATCTGCTCGGCCAACCCGGGGTCGATCACGTCGAGCGCCCCGGCGCCGTAGGCCCCGACCACCGCCCCCGCCCCGGTGAACCAGAGCAGCCGGAATGCGCGCTCGATCGTCGCCCGGTCGCCGACGGGGGGGTCCACCTCGGTGACCTCGGCACCCGCATCGGCCAGCACCTCGACGGCCCGCGCCACGTGCGCGGCCACCTCCGGGTCGACCGCGACCTGGTCGTCCCAGCCCAGCGCGGGCGAGTAGGCCACACGCAGCCCCGCGACGCCGTCGCCGAGCCCGGCCGATGCCAGCGATGCAGCGGCGAGATGCGTGCCGTCCCGGGGGTCGGGCACGCCGACCAGGTCCAGCAGGGTCGCGGCGTCGGCGACGCTGCGGGTCATCGGCCCGGCGTGCGACAGAGTCCCGTAGGGGCTGGACGGCCAGAGGGGGATGCGCCCGCGCGTGGGCTTCAACGCGACGGTGCCGGTGAAGGCGGCGGGGATGCGGACCGAGCCACCGCCGTCCGTCCCGATCGACCACGTCCCCATCCCGCCAGCGACCGCCGCCGCCGAGCCCCCACTCGACCCGCCGGCGGTAGCCCCGGTGGACCACGGGTTGGTCGTCACCCCGTGGCGCCGGGAGTCCGTCGTGCCCTTCCACGCGAACTCGGGAACAGTCGTGCGACCGAGGAACACGGCGCCACCGGCACGCAGCCGGCCGACCGCCGGCGAGTCCTCCGCCCAGAGGCGCCCCTCGTCCTCCAGCAGACTGCCGCGCAAGGCGGGTTCACCCCGGGTGACGAACTGGTCCTTGATCGAGGTCGGCACCCCGTCTGCGGGTCCCAGCGACGCCGCCTGGGCGTAACGGCGCTCGGAGGCCCGCGCCTGTTCCAGCGCCCGCTCCGGGTAGACGGCCACGAAGGCGTTGACCTGCGGCTCCTGCTCCTCGATGGCCCACAGCGCCTCTTCGCAGGCCTGCACCGGGCTCAGCTCACCGGAGAGGAACCGCTGGTGCAGCTCGGTGGCCTCCATCCACCGGGTCTGCTCGCCGGTCACGCTGCACCGACCGGGACGAAACCGAGCCGGGTATCGACCACGTTGCCCAGCTCGGAACCGTCCAGCCAGCGTTCGGCGTTGTCGACGAACTGCAACGCCAGGGCCTCCAGCCATCCTGTGACATCGCCACTCATATGCGCCGTGAGGTGGACCCCGGGCAGGTCCCAGAGGGGGGAGTCCCGGGGCGGAGGTTCGGGATCCATGACATCCAGGCTTGCCCCGTCGAGACCTCCGCTACGCACCGCCTCGACGAGATCCTCGGTCACGACGCTCTCGCCACGTCCGATGTTCACCAGGTGCGCGGTGGCCGGCAGCGCACGCAGCACCTCGGCGTCGACCAGGCCCCTGGTCTGCGGGGTCAGCGGTGCCGCAACCACGAGGTAGTCCACATCGTCGACGTGTGCGGCCAGCTCACTGCTTGCCAGCACCTCGCCGAAGTCGGGGTCGCCCTGCCGCGACGTCCGCCCGAATCCGCGCACCACCATCCCCAGCCCGGACAGCACGCGAGCGCACTCGCGCCCGATCGCCCCGGTGCCGACCACGGCGACCGTGGCCCCCCTCAGGGTGCGGGTCTCACGGTGCTGCCAGACGTGCTGACGCTGCAGCTCGGCACTGCGGTGGGTCTGCTTGGCGTGCGCCAGAACGGCACCGAGGACGTACTCGGCGATCGGCCGGTCGAAGATCCCCCGGGCGTTGGTCACCACCACGTTCGAGTCCGCGAGCTCGGGGAAGACCAGGGAGTCCACCCCCGCCGCGGCCACGTGCACCCACTCCAGCTCGCCGCACCGGGGCCACACGTCGCGCAATGCGGTGGAGAAGAAGTCCCACAAGAACAGGGCCTGCGACCCGGGCATCGCCTCGCCGAGCCCGGAAGCGTCGGTCACGGTGACCTCGGCGCGGTCCTGCAGCCGCTCCAGGTGAGGGGGGGAGTCGTCAGCATGGCGGGCCAGCACGACGATCCTGGGCCGCCCGTTCACCGTGTCAACGTAGGATCGCCGTGTCTTATTGTCAACAATCCGCGGAGCAGTCAGGATGTGCTGATGAGCGAGGTCCGGCACACCGCACCGGGCGGCCGCCGGTCGCGTTCCGGCTCCGTCGGCGTCGGGGTGGTCTGCCCGTATGACTTCGGCTTGGACCGTGAGCTCTGGCGGTGGGTGCCGGACGAGGTCAGCCTGCTGCTCAACCGCACTCCGCACCACCCGCTGCCGGTCACGGTCGAGCAGGCCGAGACCGTGAGCAACACCACCACGGTCACCGCGTGCGCGCGAGCCCTCGTCGAAACGGCGCCGCGCGTGGTCGCGTTCGCCTGCACCTCGGGGTCGTTCGTCCACGGCGTGGCCGGCGAGCGCGAGGTGTGCCGAGCCATCGAGGCTGCGGGGGTCCCCCGCGGGGTGAGCACCAGCGGGGCACTGCTCGAGGCGCTGCGGGCACTCGGGGTGCGGCGGCTCGCGGTGGCCACGCCGTACAGCCAGGAGGTCACCGCCATGCTGGCGACCTTCCTGGACCAGGCCGGCGTCGCGGTCAGCTCGTGGGCCAGCGCCGGGTTGACCGAGCGCATCTGGGCGATGTCCCCGGACGAGGTGGCCGCTCTGGTGCGCCGCGCCGTGCCACCGACGGCGGGCGCCGATGCCGTCTTCGTCTCCTGCACCAACGTGCCCACGCTGGACCTCATCGAGCCTCTCGAGCACGAGCTCGGCATCCCGGTGCTCAGCGCGAACCAGGTCACCCTGTGGGCAGCGCTGGCGGAGGTCGGCCTGCGGCTGGCGACTCCGGGCCAGCGGCTGGCCGGAGCCGCCGCGTGCGGACCGGTGGCGGGGGTCCCCGAGCCCGGGGCTGCCCGGCAGACGGCGTCCCCGGTCGGGGTGCCGGCGTGAGCGAGCAGGAGGGGCCCCGGGCCAGGCCGTTCTCGGACGCGGAGTTCGCCGACCGCCTGGCTGCGGTGCAGGCCGCGATGGCGAGCGCCGGGTTGGACGCACTCCTGGTCTCCGACCCGGCCAACCTGTATTACCTCACCGGCTACAACGCCTGGTCCTTCTACATGCCGCAGTGCCTGGTGGTGCCCGCCGACGGTGAGATGCATCTCATGGCCCGCGCGATGGACGCCCAGGGCGCCCACCACACCGCATACCTGCCGCTGGACCGGGTGCACGGCTACCCCGAGACGCTGGTGCATCGCCCCGACGTGCACCCCTACGAGTGGATCGCTCGCCGCGCGCAGGAGATGGACCTCGTGCAGGACAGGTCCGGCTTCCGGCTGGGGGTCGAGCTCGACGCCCATTACTTCTCCCCGCGGGCCTACGTGGCGTTGCGCGAGGCGCTACCGAAGCTGGAGGTGACCGACAGCCACGAGCTGGTGAACTGGGTGCGGGTGGTCAAGTCTCCGGCCGAGCAGGAGATGATGCGCGTCGCGGGCGAGATGGCAGACGGGATCATGCGGGTCGCCCTGGAGGCCGTGCAGGTCGGGCGCCGGCAGTGCGACGTGGTCGCCGAGATCCAGTACGCCCAGGCGCTGGGGGCGCGCACCCTCGGGGGCGACTACCCGGCGCTCGTGCCCATGCTGCCCACCGGGCCGACGGCGGGCACACCGCACCTGACCTGGTCCGATGAGCTGCTGCGCGAGCACGAGGCGACGACGATCGAGCTGGCCGGGGTGCGCCGCCGCTATCACGCCCCCCTCGCGCGCACCGTGAGCCTGGGTCAGCCACCGGCGCGGCTGGCCCACTGCGCCTCGGCGACGGGCGAGGGGCTGCAGGCGGCCCTGGCGACCTTGCGCGACGGAGTGACCGGGCGCGAGGTGCACGAGGCCTTCCGGCGGGTGATCGAGCGGCACGGCCTGAGTAAGGAGTCCCGGATCGGCTACTCGATCGGCATCGGCTACCCGCCGGACTGGGGCGAGCACACGGTGAGCCTGCGTGCGGAGGAACTGACGGTGCTGCGATCGGGGATGGCTTTCCACGTCATTCTGGGAATGTGGATGGACGGATGGGGGTATGAGACCTCGCAGTCCGTCCTGGTGCAGCCCGACGGGGCCGAGCTGCTCACCCGCCTGCCCGCCGACCTGACCATCACCACCTGAGCCGGGCCTTCCGCCCGACCACGACGAAATGAGGAGCCCGATGAGCACGACCGCCACCCTTCCGCTTGCCGACCGTACCCAGTCGCTGGTGGGGTCGGTGATCGACTCCAGCACTTCGCTGCTCGCCGCCCAGAAGCACGACATCGTGCGCTTCGCGATGGGCTCCCCGGCCGCCGAGGCGATCCCGACCGAGGCCCTGGCCGAGGTGGCCGGCAGCGCCCTGGGCGTGGACCGGGCCGACTCGTTCGACTACGCCTCCACCGAGGGCGACATGGGCCTGCGCACGGCTCTGGTCGAAGCGCTGGAAGGCACGAGCGACGCCACAGCGCTGGAGCGGGTCACCATCACCTCGGGCGGGATGCAGGGCCTGGACCTGGCGTGCAAGCTGTTCGTCGACCCCGGCGACCTGGTCAGCGTGGAGTCACCGACGTACACCAACGGCAGCGCCACGGCGCTGTCCTACCAGGCCGAGCTGCTGGAGGTGCCGGTCGACGCCGAGGGCATGGTCGTCGACGCCCTCGTCGAGGGGGCCGAGCGGGCGGGCCGGAAGCCGACGGCGATCTACACCGTGCCGACCTTCCAGAACCCGTCCGGCTCCTCCCTGAGCCTGCCTCGCCGTGAGCAGCTCCTGGAGGTGGCGCGGCAGTGGGGTGCGGTCGTCATCGACGACGACCCCTACGGGCTGCTGCGCTTCGCCGGCCAGGACGTGCCGAGCCTGCATGAGCTGGCCGCCGGGGATCCACTGGTCTCCTCGGTGCGCACGTTCAGCAAGATCATCGCCCCGGGCCTGCGCGTCGGCTGGATCGACTGCGATCCCTCGCTGCAGCAGCTGCTCATCAACGCCAAGCAGGCCATGGACACCTGCACCAACCTGCCCGCGCAACGCCTGGTCGAAGGCTTCTTGCGCGGAGGTCATCTGACCGAGCACCTGGTGGCCTCGCGGTCGGCCTACCGCGAGCGCAAGGAGGCCATGCACGACGCCCTCACCGAGCACTTCGGCGATATCGCCCGGTGGACCGACCCCGAAGGCGGGCTGTTCGTGTGGGTGACGTTCGAGCCTGCGGTGGACACCGAAGCGCTGTTCGAGGTGGCCCTGGCCGAAGGGGTGGCCTACATCCCGGGCAACGCGTTCTCCCCCAGCCGCCGGTTCCCGGATGCGCTGCGGCTGTGCTACGCCTCCACCCCACCCGCCCGCATCCACGAGGGTGTGGCCCGGCTGCGTGCCGCGGTCGACCGGCTCGGCTGACGGGCGCAGCGTGGACGCGGTGGAGGACACGGTGCTGCGCCGCATCGACGCCGATGAGGTATGTCGCATCCTGCGTCGCCTGGTGCAGGCGCGCGGCGAGAACCCGCCGGGTGAGGAGGCCGAGCGCGCAGGCGTGCTGCAGCAGCTGGCCGAGGAGGCCGGCCTGGAGCACCATGCGTGGGAGGTCGAGCCCGGCCGCCCGAACGTGCAGGTCAGCCTGGACGGCGGCGGGGGGTCAGGCCTCCTGCTGCTTGGGCACACGGATGTGGTGCCGGTCGGTGAAGGCTGGTCGCGCGACCCCTTCGGCGCCGAGGTCGAGGGCGGTCGGATGTACGGACGAGGAACCAGCGACATGCTCGGTGGCCTGGCCGCGTCACTGGCCGCGATGAGCGCCGTGCGACGTGCGGGCGTGGAGCTCAGCGGGCCGGTGGTGCTGGCCTCGCTGGTGGACGAGGAGGAGAACGGTCTCGGCGTGCGCGACTGGATCGGGGGCGGCGCCGACGCCGTGCACGACGGCGGCCTGCACGGATGCATCGTCGCCGAGCCCACGGACCTGCAGCCCATCATCGCGGCGCGCGGTGCGTGCAACCTGGACATCACGGTCACCGGGGTCCCTGCTCACGCGGGCAACCCCGACGACGGCCGCAACGCCATCGCGGGAGCAGCCGTCGTGGTCGCCGACCTCGAGCGTTGGCACACCGAGCTCGCCGCCGCACCCGCCCCCCTCGTCGGGCCGGCCACGGTGAACGTCGGTGCCATCGAGGGCGGACTGGGCGCCTCCACGGTGCCCGACCGGTGCCACTTGCGAGTCGACCGGAGGCTAGTGCCCGGTGAGCCCGCCGCGGACGTCGTCGCCGAGGTGACCCGGCGCATCGCGGCGCTGGGGCTGGAGGACCGCGGGCTCGGGGTGGAGGTCGTCGAGGCGATGGACATGCCAGGCTTCGCGACCGCCGCCGACGACCCGTTCGTGACCACGGTCGACGGCGCCCTCCGCGACGCGGGTGGCCCCGGCGCCGAGCCCGGCGGGTGGAGCGCTGCCTGCGACGGGGGCTTCGTGGCCACGCACTGGGGTGTGCCCGTGATGGTGCTGGGACCCGGGTCGGTGCACGAGCAGGCCCATCGGCCCGACGAGAGCGTCTCGCTGGAGGAGGTCGTCACGGCGACCCGCGCCTACGCCCTGGCCATCCTGCGCGTCGCCGGTGTGGCCTGAACCGCCGGCTGCCCGGTCGACGTTCGTCGCGCTCCCTGTCCTCGACAACCTTGATAGGCAAGTAGAGACTTGCCTATTATGGCGGCGTGGCGGACATCTTCCACGCTCTGGACGATGAGACCCGGCGCACGATCCTCGACGAGCTGGTGCTGCGCAACGGCCAGACCTTGTTCGAGATCTGCGCGGTCCTGACCGGCCGCCACGGCGTCTCGACCAGCCGGCAAGGCATCTCCCAGCATCTGCGGGTGCTCGAGGAGGCCGGCCTGATCGGCATCGAGCGTCAAGGCCGCAGCAAGCTCCACTTCCTCACCCCCGACCCACTTCGGCAGATCGCCCGGCGGTGGCCTACACCAGGAGAACAGCCATGAGAATCGCTCTCACCAGCATCTATGTGAACGACCAGGCCGAGGCCTTGAGGTTCTACACCGAGACACTCGGTTTCCGCGAGCACACCAACATCGCGCTCGGTGACGAGTCACGATGGCTCACCGTGGTCTCCCCGGAGACACCCGAGGGTCCGCAGCTGCTGCTCGAGCCGGCCGGGCATCCCGCGGTGGGCCCCTACCGGGACGCCCTGGTCGAGGACGGTATCCCGCTGGCCCAGTTCGCCGTCGAGGACGTGCAGCGGGAGTACGAGCGCCTGGCCACCCTGGAGGTCGTCTTCACCCAGCAGCCGACAGATATCGGGCCCGTCGTCATGGCCGTGTTCGACGACAGCTGCGGCAATTTGGTCCAGATCATCTCGGAGAAGCCCGCAGAGTAGGACGCACCGGGCGGTCGGGGCACCACAGCCGACCCGGTGCCCCAACCCGGCCCTAGGAATGCGGCGGGATGTCGTCGGCGACCACCGCACCGCGCTTGCCGGGCGGCTGCTCGAGGCCGATGGTGGAGTCGCGCGTGGTCTGGCGCTCGGCCTCCGCGTTCACCGCCGCGCCGAGGATGACCAGGAGCACCGTGATCCACAGCCACAGCATGCTGATCGCCACCCCAGCCAACGAGCCGTAGGTGCGCTCGTAGGTGCCCAGGTTCTGGACGTAGAAGAACAGCCCTGCCGACACGGCCAGCCACAGGATCGTCGAGGCGACGGAGCCGCCGCCGATCCAGCCCCACTTCGCCTTGCCGCGGCGGTCGGGGGCATAGCGGTAGAGCACGGACAGGCCGAGCGCCATGAGTGCAGCCAGGGCGACCCACAGCGCCAGGAGGCCCAGCGGGCGTAGGGGTTGCGGCAGCACCCCCAGCCCCCGGGTGACGAACGCGCTGCCCGTGATGACCGCTCCGAGGGCCACGGCGCCACCGAGGACGAAGGTCAGGGCCAGCATGCTCCGGCGGCGCATGCTGCGCGTCTCGTGCTCTCGGTAGGCCACCGTGAGCGCGTCGATGAGGAAGTTCATCGCCGCCATCGCCGTGGCCAGAGCCACGACGAGGGAGAACACACCGCGGGCGGTGAGCAGACGCGTCGAGGCCGCCGTGATCGAGACGAGCTGGTCGGCGAGGACGTCGCCCAGCGCCGGGGGCATGACCGTCACGACCCGGGAGATGTGCTCCATGGCTCGCTCAGGAGTGTTGATCGCGCCGTACACCGACAGCGCGGTGAGCAGCACCGGCGCGATGGACAGCACCGCGCAGAAGGCGACGGCGGCGGCGTACAGCGTGAAGCGGTCACCCATGACCCGCCCGGCGACGCGGCCCAGGATGTGCCCCCAGGCTCGCAGAGGGATGTGGCGTGGCCCGACTGCACGAGAGCCCGGCGCGACCAGGTCGGACTCAGGCTTGGGAACTGTCGCCACGTTCCTAGTTCTACCTGACCCCGGCTCCCCAGCACAGGCAGCGACATGGTCTGCGCGACGTGCAGATCCGCGGAAGAGTGGGTGCCGTGACCTGTTCCCTTCGCTGAGAGGCTCACGTCGTGGCTGTCGTCGATCTGCGCTATCCGTTCCGGGGGCGATGGCTGGTGCGCCGCAGTCCGGCCAACCGCGTACCCAGCCACGGCACCCGGCTGTACGGCACCACCTACGCCATCGACTTCGTGCCGGTGGATGACGAAGGCCGGTCGGCTGCCTTCACGCGGCGCGCCCAGCTGCGCCCCCAGCCGCCGGAGGAGTTCACCGGGTTCGGGCGGCCGCTCCTCGCTCCGTGCTCCGGGGCGGTCGTCGCGGCGCACGGTGAGGAGCCCGACCACGACGCCTTCCGCGGGTTGCCGTCGGTGGTGTACGCACTCGCCCAGCAGCAGCGAGCCGGTCACGGCTGGCCAGGCCTCGCGGGCAACCACGTCATCATCGAGACCGCCGGCGAAGTGCTGGTGGCTCTGTGCCACCTGCGGCAGGGCAGTCTCGCCGTCCCAGTGGGTCAGGCCGTCGGCGTCGGCGACGTCATGGGCCAGTGCGGCAACACCGGCAACAGCACGGAGCCGCACGTGCATGTGCAGGCCATGGACCGCCTTGACGTCGAGAACGCGATCGGGCTACCCATCACCTTCGGCGGCGAGCTGCCGCGCAACGACACGGTCGTTGACGTGCCCTGAACGTGTCGGCCCCTCAGAGCTGGTCGAGCAGCCAGCGCGGGCTCTGTGTGGTGCCGCCGGCCTCGGTGACGCGGGACATGAGCCCACGGTCGGCGGTGACCACGGTCACGGCTCGCCCATCCCCCGCGGCGACTTGGCCCGCGACCTCCTCGACGATGGCGTCGTCCCCCGACGCCGGCGCGTGGACCGTACGCACGTGCCCCTCCTGCCCGGCAGGGCAGCCGGCCTTGGCCTTACCCTCGACGACCAGCACGACCTCATCCTCCGCGGCCACCTCGGTGGCGATGAGCTGGTCGAGCAGCCGTCGGGCCGCGCCGGCGCGGTCGCGCCACCAGCCGTCGGGCCTGCTGCCCACGACGTTCGCGGCGTCCACGATGAGCACCTGCACCCGTGCAGCCTAGGGGCTGGGGCCCCACCCGCGGTCAACGGGCGGAAGACGAAGTACGCGCGACCCCTGGTCGACTTCGCGTGCCCGCCCCGTTCAGCGACTCTGGAAGAGGTAGGCGAAGGCGGTGCGGGTATAGGGGATCCCGCGGCCGGAAGCGCGGATCCGGTCGGCATCGGCCGCCTCCCGCCGTTTCGGAACCAGGTACTCCTCCAGACCGCCGACGAGCACGCGGTACTGCCCTTCCCTGTACTGCACGACCGCCACCAGCCGCAGGGAGTCGTCCAGGGCGGCGAGACTGGCGTCACCGTGGCTCGTGTTGGCCAGGAGCCATCCCCCCGGCGAGAGGTAGCGACGGGTGTGCTCCCAGACCGGCCCGGCATACAGCGAGATGAGCAGGTCCATGCTGTCGTCGGGGATGTCGAGCGCCTGGGTGTAGTCCGCCGCGAGGAAGCGCACGTCGGTCCGAGCGCCCTGGCGGGTGTGACCCGTCAGCTCCCTCTGAATTCGATCGGAGTCGGCGAAGAACCGCGCCGCCCGCACGTCGGTGTCGACATAGGTGACGGACGCGATGGCGGTGGAGGGTGAGAGGTCCACGTAGCTGCCCGGATAGAGAGCGCGCTCCACCGGCCACCGATCGGCCAGAGCCTCGAAGAGTCCCGAACGGTTCCCGATCGTCTCCCGATACTGCGACCACGTCGCGCGCCTGGCCATCGCCCCATCGGAACACAGACCGTCAGGCTCGTGCTGGGCCACAGGGGAGCCACGCGTCAGTAGACGCAGTACGGGAACATGCTGCGGATCCACCTGCGGTCGCCAGATGCGGCCGTCGTCGCCCGCTCCGTGGACGAGGACGAGGGGCGCAGTGGGCCGGCCCTCGGGTAGGCCCGGGTGGCGTGTTCGACGCCGGCCGTGTTCACGGTGTATGTCGCCATGGCAGCAGCCATGCCCACGTACAAGCGGGTGTCGACCTTCCACCACCGGCCATCGCTCGACCCGTACTGTGGACACGTGCCAGGCGTGCCGGTGAAGCTCTCCTGATCCCCTTGACTGGATCGGAGTGAGGAATGCGGATGGTCGAGCGGGTCAGCGCCGTCGTCGGTCACTGGTTCGCGGTCATCATCCTGGTGATGGCGGCGGTGGCGTTGGTGACGCCGGACACCTTCTCCGGTGCCACGCCGGCGATCCCCTGGCTGCTGGCGCTCATCATGCTCGGCATGGGCATGACCCTTCGGCCTGCGGACTTCGCGGTGGTGGCCACGCGCCCGTGGGCGCTGCTGCTCGGCGTCGCGGCGCAGTATCTCGTGATGCCACTGATCGGCTACGGGCTGGCTCAAGCGTGGGGATTCTCGGCGGCCCTGGCTGCCGGCATGGTGCTGGTCGGTGCAGCGCCCGGCGGAACGGCATCCAACGTGATGGTCTACCTCTCGAAGGGGGATATGGCGCTGTCCATCGCGATGACCACGCTGTCCACTCTGCTCGCGCCGCTGCTGACGCCACTGCTCGTGCTGTGGCTGGCCGGTCAGTTCCTCCCCGTCGACACCGGCGGGCTCTTCGTCTCGATCCTACAGATCGTGCTCGCTCCGGTCGCGGTAGGCATCGTGCTGCGTCTCG